>JAEMQQ010000025.1 GCA_016463775.1 Ilumatobacteraceae bacterium
AGCGAGTTATGCAGCAGCCAGCCGAGGTAGTTGTAGACGTCGCGTTGCAGTGCGGTCGGGTCATCGCCGTCAGGCTCGCCGACATCGTCAATGTCGGCTTCGCTCACGTCAAGCACGGTGCCCAACACCAGCCGCATGGCGTTCACGGCGCGCACGAACCGTTCGAGATCGTCACGGGTGAAGACGCGACCCGGTGTGAGCAGCAGCAGTGCGTCGTCCAACGCCGATACATGCGTGTCAGCAAGGTCGCTATGGGTGAGGCGGCGGTACTCGTCGTTGCGTCGCTCGTCATTGTGGTACGCCGTAGGAAAGAGACGCTTCATGTGGGGGGCCAACTCTGCATGCGTCGCGCTCTTGGCAGATTCCACCTCGACCCGTAGTTCGCCCATCAATCGCACGACTACTTCACGGGAAAAGTCGTCGATCATCAAACGAAAGCCCCCTTCGGTGGGCTCGAAGATCATGCGTCGTCTCGCTGCATCGTGGCCCACAGACCGTGTTCGTGCAGTCGCTGCACATCTACCTCGGCATGTTCACGGGTACCACTCGAAACGACTGCCCGACCTTTTTCATGTACGTCCAACATCAGTTCCGTTGCCTTTTCGAGGCTGTACCCGAAGAGTTTCTGAAAGACCCAAGTTACGTAGGGCATGAGGTTGATCGGATCATTCCAGACGATCACGACCCAGGGCCGATCAAGGTCGACCGCTTGGTCGCGCTTGACATCGGTCACCGTTGACATGCATACAGTGTGCCGAGCGATTGCGCGGGCGTGGTTGGTCGTAGCCTTCGTGCGCGTGGTGCTTGGTCGTCCGCTGGTGCCATCGAGGCTCACCAAAGCGTTTTCGCACGTTGGTTCGCGACCATCGAGCACACTGTTCGGCGCCTACGTGGCGCTCACCAAACCGCGAATCATCGAGCTACTACTCATCACCACCATTCCAGCAATGGTGCTGGCTGCGGGTGGTTGGCCGCAAACATCACTCGTCGTGTGGACGGTGATCGGGGGAACCCTCGCTGCCGGTGGCGCCAACGCCATCAATATGTATATCGACCGTGACATCGACCAGCTCATGGAACGCACCCGTAACCGGCCGTTGGTCACCGGTCGTATTGCCCCCCGCGATGCCCTGGTGTTCGCCATTGTTCTCGAGGTCGCCGCATTCGCGATTCTTGCCATTTCGTCGAATGTGCTCGCCGGCGCGCTGGCGATCGCCGCAACCTTGTTTTATGTTTTCGTTTACTCCTTGTGGTTGAAGCGCACGTCACGACAAAATATCGTGATTGGCGGGGCCGCTGGTGCCGTACCCGTGCTGGTGGGTTGGGCTGCAGTGAGCAACTCAGTTTCATGGTCGGCCATCGTGCTGTTCTTGGTGATCTTCTTGTGGACGCCACCCCATTTCTGGGCACTCGCCATTCGCCATGCAGACGACTACCGCGCGGCGTCGGTGCCGATGTTGCCCGTCGTGGAAACCCTCGCGCGCACCGTGCGCACGATGGGGTGGTACACAGTGGTGCTCGCACTCACATCCCTCGTGCTCATCCCGCTGAACGACATGGGTGTGATTTACTCGGGGGCCGCACTCGTGCTTGGTGTCGCCTTCATCGCACTCACATTCGGTCTCGGTCGTACCCCGAGTGCCGCGGCTGCGATGCGAGTTTTTACTTTTTCTATTTCGTACGTCACGTTGCTGTTCCTTGCCGTGATGGTCGATGTGCTCGTGCGTTAGTTCGCTGATGACAGGTGCAGTTACCTGCGTGACACCCGCACGAAGCAGCAGCCCAAACAGCCACAATGAGTAGCCTTACCGCGTGGTAATGACCGCTGCCGAGGCCCAGACAACGGTGGGCGAGAGCCGTACTGTCACCAACCCGCTCAACGCGGTAGCCCGTTGGCTGACCGCCGCTGATCACACGCGAATTGGTGTCTCGCTCGTTGTCGGGGCTGCACTCTGGCTCGTTATTGCCACGATTATCGGGGCCGTCTTGGGCCTCGAGCGGTTCGACTCCACCGCTGCACTCGTTGATGCAGGCGCTCTCACGCAGTTGTTCTCGCTGCACCGCTTTGCGTTGGTGTTCGGTGTGGCGGCACCACTCATGCTCGGGTTGTCGGTGTGGGTAGTGCCTGCCCAAATTCATGCATCGAATCTTTCGCTGCCACGCTTCGCTGCACTCGGATGGTGGGCCTGGTTGGCGGGCAGTCTCACGGTGTTGGTTTCGTACCTCGCCAACGGTGGGCCGGGTGGCGGTGCGCAACAGTACGTGGAGTTGTACTTGCTCGGCCTCGGTGTGGTGTTCGTCGGGCTCGTTGCTGTGTCGATCGCCATTGCCACGACAGTTCTGACACGCCGCAACGGTCAACGTCTCGCCGACATCCCTCTCGGGGCATTCTCCGCTTTGATCGGAGCAATCGGTATCGCACTCACACTGCCGGTCGCTCTCGGCACCATCGTCTATGTGTGGGTCGACTATGTCAATGCCCGTGTGGCGTTCGGTGGGGCAGGCTTCATCAACACATGGCTGGCGTGGACCACGCGTGAACCACAGACCTTGTTATATGTGGTGCCGACCCTCGGCATCTTGCTCGATGCCGCGGTGCGTACCGCGCGCCTCGCCCCATTGCGCCTGCCATTGCGCGGGGTGGCGCTCCTTGGTGTGGGCATTGCTGCAACCGTGATCATGAGTTCAGTCACGCAACAAGCGCACGTGTTCGCCCTCGGTGACACGCCGTTTGCAACACTGCAGTCGTTCGTGCCGTTCGCATTGTTCAACCTGTTGCCGTTGCTCGCCCCGCTCGTCGTCATTTTATTGTCGTTGTTGGCGCTGAAGGCCGGCAAGCCGTCGCTATCGGGGGCCTTCGTCGCATCGTTGTTTGGGGTCGGCATGGTGTTCACCGGGCTGGTTGGTTCGGCTGCAATGCATCTTGATGCACTCGGTTTGGTCGGCACCGTGTTCGGTGAAGCGGCACTGGTGTACGTGGTGTACGGCGCGGTACTGGCCGCACTCGGTGCTGTTGCGTTGCACATCGGTTCACTCACTGGTCGGGCACTGCCCGACATCCCCGTCATCCTGCTGGCGTTGACCGGTTTTCTCGCCACGGTGCTCGCCTCGCTGCCGCATTACGTTGCCGGACTACTCGACCAACCCGCCACGACAGCGTCAGGGTTCGATGATGCGGGTTTCGTCGGTCTGGCCAACGTCGCGGTGGCTCTCGGTCATGCGTTGATGTTGTTGGTTGTAGTGGCGTTCGGTGGTCTTGTTGCCAAGTCGCGACGTGGCGCGCCCATCAATGACAGGTATCAAGCGCAGGTTCCGGCATGACCGCACCGGCACTCAACGCTGGGCCAATACGTCGGACGAGCACGGTGTTCGTCGCATCGGCGTTCGTGGCGGCGGCCCTCGCCACCTTGATGGGCGGCATGTTGGCGATTTGGCTCGACTTCCGCGCCAATGCCCCGACGCGTGTCGCCGAAGATGGCACTTCGATCATCAAAGATTGGTTGAAAAAAGACGTGGCGATCCCCGAAGTGGCATCCAACACGATGATGTTCACGTTCGTCATTGCCTGTGTGATGGCGCAGTGGGCGGTGTACGCAGCCCGTCGCAACGACAAGTCGCACACCACGTTGGCCCTGGCAATCACCATGTTCACGGGTTTGGCATTGCTCAATGCACAAGTTGCGTTGTGGCTACAGATGGACATCGCCTTGCGCACCGATGCCTACGAGACGATGTTTTTTGCGGTGACCGGCACGATGTTCGCCATCATCGTCAGCGCCATGGTCTACTCGTTGGTCGCCATGTTCCGCGTGCTCGCCGGCCGAACCAGCGACGTCGACGTTCTCGCTGGTCATGCCTTGTATTGGTACGCCGTGTCCGGCATTTTTGCCGTGCTGTGGCTCGTCGTCTACGTGCAGAAGTAACCCCATGTTCAAGACTGGCTCCAAACTCTTCCTCGGGCTCAGTGGTTTTGCAGCGTTCAATCTGGTCGCCTATGTGATCTTCGTGGAGCGCCTCGCGATCGGCGGCGTGGCACTCAGCCTCGTTTTTGCTGCGCTCACTGGTCTTGCCGCCATCGTGCTGCTGATCAACGAGGGTGACAACGAGAGACAACCACGTGATGCTGCACTCATCGGTGCTTCACTGTGGCCGCTCACCACCGTGGTCGGCATCGTGCTGCTGATCCTTGGTCTCATCGTTGCCCAGATTTATTTCATCCTGGGCATCGTCGTGGTGTTGGCGGCACTTGCCGAGTGGTTGGTGCAGGCCTGGAGCGAATCGGCATCCGACGATCCGGCGCACAACGAATCGGCCCGCCAGCGCCTCTTGCATCCGATCGAGTTTCCTGTTATCGCCACCCTCGGTCTTGGTGTGGTGATTTTTTCGTTCTCGCGCATCATGCTCGCCATCTCCAAGAGTGCAGGGGCTGTTTCATTCATCGTGGCCGCGTCGCTGGTGCTGCTCATCGGGGCGTTGTTCGCGCTGCGACCAGCATTGAAGCCAGCCCTCGTGAGTGGTATCTGCGTGATTGGTGCCGTCGGCATCGTTGCAGGTGGCATCGCCGGTGCAGGCATCGGGCTACGAAGCGATCTTGCCGAGGCCGCCGAAGAGGGCCATTATCTGCATCGCGAATGTGGCGTGGAAAAGTCGAAGTATTTCGACAAAAAGGCGATGAAGAATTTGTCACTGCGGAGTAATGCCGCAGCAATCGTCGAGTTGCGCGACGGCAAGCTCTCGGCGATCATGGTTGGTTTCAACACACCCCAACAACTCATCACTGCTTCACGGGCCAACCCCGTCACCTTCATCTTCCGCAACTTTGACCCCACCGAACGCCGGTTGGTGGCTTCGCTTGGTAACGCGATGGCCGGTGCGCCAGCCGCTGAATCCGACGGTGAGGAAGCCGATCATGCGGGCAAGAATGAGACCTGCACACAACTCATTCCAAAGGGCGCCGAGCAGGCCCTCACGATCAAGTACAACAAGCCCACGATCGCCCAAACGGAGCCCTTCACCCTTACGGTGCCTGGGGTTGCGGGTCAATCCATTGAAGTGCTCGTGCCGTGAATCACCGTCGTTGGTCTCTTCCCAGAACGGGCATTCGCCTTAGCGTCATCTTGATGAAAGTGCGTCGTCTCACGTCGCGGTATTTGGGTCCACGGTCGCTCGCGGCGAGTGGCTCGTTGCTCTTGCTCGCCTCGTGTGCAACGAACGCCCCCCAAGACACGTGGCAGCCCAAGGGCCCGAACGCAAAAATGATCGACGACCTGCAGCAGCCGGTGTTTGCGGTTGCCGGCATCATCGGCATCATCGTTGCGGCTTGCGTCGGCTTTGCGATCTGGCGTTACAAAGATCGCGGTCAGCCAATCCCCGAACAAACTCACGGTAAACCTGCCCTCGAGGTCTCACTCACCGTCATTCCGGCACTGATTCTTGCCGTGGTTGGTGTGTTCACGTTCCGCGCGATCTTCGATTTGGCGCGTACCGACGACACCCAACTCGTCATCAATGTGACCGGTCAGCAGTGGTGGTGGGAATACGACTATCCGGTGCAAAACGAGTGGGGTATCACACAACCCATCATCAGTTCCGGTCAATTGGTGCTACCGATCGGCACCAAGGTGTTGTTGCGTGAAACGAGTCGCGACGTGATTCACTCGTACTGGATTCCCGCATTGAACGGCAAACGTGACGCGGTGCCAGGCCGCGTGCACACACTCCGGCTGCAAGCCGATGCCCCGGGTATCTATGCCGGTCAGTGCACCGAGTTCTGCGGTTTGTCGCACGCCAATATGCGTATGGAGGCGGTCGCACTTTCCGATGCGGATTTTGCGAAGTGGGTAGCCAACCAACAAGCGGCGTATCAAGCCCCAGCCGAGGGCACGCTGGCCAAAGAGGGTGAGTCAGTATTCCTGAACCAATGTGTGCGCTGCCATCAAGTTTCGGGTCTCAAGCGCGCCGACGGCTCGCTGGCAATCGCTGCACCCGACGAAAACGTATGGTCGGGCGCTGCGCCGAACCTCACCAAACTCATGACGCGTAACACCTTCGCTGGTGCGATGTTCAACCTGCTGCGCGATGCATGCCGTGACGACGTATGGCGTGCCGAGAGCGCAGCATTCGGTGAGAAGTATCTCGGCGGCGTGGATGAATCGTGTCTCAACGTCAATGATCTGCGGGCTTGGTTGCGCAATGCGCCAGAAGTGAAGCCGATGTACGCCAACCCGGCCCTGCTTACCGACACGAATGGCAAGTACCGCGGGATGCCAAACCTTGGCCTCAGCGAATCGGACATCGACAAACTCGTTGCATACCTACTTACGCTCAAATAGGAGAGAACCATGGCCATCATTGAACGTCCGACACCGGTACTCGACATTCCGGCGCTGCCGGCAGCGCCACCAGCCATCACCCCATCGCGCACGTTCGGGGCATTGAAGCGTCCGGTCGCATCGACCGGTTGGAAATCGTGGCTGTTCACCGTCGACCACAAAAAAATCGGGTTGATGTACGGTGCCACCGCCCTCTTCTTTTTTATCGTCGGTGGTCTTGAAGCCGTGCTCATCCGTCTGCAGCTGGCCGCCCCCGAGGGCAAAGTGCTGAACGCCGACTTGTACAACCAGATGTTCACGATGCACGCCACCACGATGGTGTTTTTGTTCGTGATGCCGATGGCTGCCGGCTTTGCCAACTATTTCATACCACTACAAATCGGGGCCCGCGATGTGGCCTTCCCGCGAATCAATGCATTCGGCTTCTGGTGTTTTCTCGGCGGCGGCATTGTCATCAACCTCGCCTGGTTCTTGGGTGGTGCCGCCGATGGCGGTTGGTTCATGTATGCCCCGAACTCAGGTCCGGTCTTTTCGCCCAGCAACGGCATCGACTTTTGGGCCCTCGGGTTGCAAATCGCTGGCATCGCGTCACTCACTGGTGCAATCAATTTGATCGTGACCGTGCTGAACATGCGGGCGCCCGGAATGTCACTCATGAAGATGCCGGTGTTCACCTGGCTGGTCACGGTCGTGCAGTTCCTCTTGCTCTTCGCGATCCCGGTCATCACCGTCGCTTTGTTCTTACTCACCTTCCAACGCAGTTTCGGGGCGCAATTCTTCGACGTCGCTGCTGGTGCAGACCCGTTGTTGTGGCAGCACTTGTTCTGGATTTTCGGCCACCCGGAGGTCTACGTTTTGATCCTGCCGTCGTTCGGCATCGTCTCTGAAGTGCTTCCCGTATTCAGTCGCAAGCCGCTGTTTGGCTACCCGTTCGTGGTGTTTTCCGGCGCAGCAATCGGCTTCGTCGGCTGGGGCGTGTGGGCCCACCACATGTTCGCCTCGGGTCTTGGCCCGGTGTCGGTGGCGGTGTTCTCAGTCGCAACGATGGCCATCGCCGTTCCAACGGGTGTCAAGATCATCAACTGGACCCTCACCATGTGGGGTGGCAAGTTGGTGTTCAGTACCGCGATGAAATTCGCAGTCGGGCTCATCCTGCTGTTCACCATTGGTGGTCTGTCGGGTGTGACGCACTCCGTTGCGCCGAGCGACACCCAGCAAACCGACACGTATTACATCGTCGCGCACTTCCACTATGTGCTCTTCGGTGGTTCGGTGTTTGGGCTGTTCGCGGGCTTTTACTACTGGTGGCCGAAGATGTTCGGCAAGTTGCTCAACGAGCGACTTGGCTCATTGAACTTCTGGTTCATGGTCATTGGTATGAACCTGACCTTCGGGCCGATGCACATCCTCGGCCTGCAGGGGCAACCACGTCGTATGTACCAGTGGACCGAAGCGCGCGCCGGTGAGGGTTTCTTCAACATTGCGTTCTGGAACCTGGTCGCATCGATTGGCTCGCTCGTACTGACGCTCGGCATCCTGTTCTTCCTCATCAACATCGTGGTTACGGCACGCAGCAAAGTGCGCGCACCGCTCGACCCATGGAATGCCCGCAGCCTCGAGTGGATGACATCCAACCCACCGAAGGAACACAACTTCGACTCAATTCCCAAAGTTGAGCACCTCGACGAATTCTTCCATCGCAAGTACGAAGAAGATCCCGTCACCCACACGATGCGCGGAGTTGCCACAGCCGAACAGGTGCTGGCTGAACTCGAGCGCAACGCCGATCCGCACATCCATATGCCATCACCGTCGTATTGGCCGCTCGTACTGGCTGTCGGTTTGCCGGTCATAGCGCTCGGCGTCATCTACTCGACGATGGTGGCGATCGTGGGTGGATTCATCGTCTTGTATGCCATCTACGGTTGGGCACTCGAGCCTGCGACCGCAGTAGCCAGTGATTTTGACACCCCGTCAACCAATGGCCACGCCGTAAGCACGACGCATGGCTGAGACCACCACGCACGACGCGCACGTCAGTAGCACCGGGCTTTCTAATGTCAAGCTTGGCATGTGGCTGTTTTTGGGCTCGGAGTGCCTGCTGTTCGGTGGCTTGATTTCCACCTACATGCTGTACCGCGGTCGCGTCTCTGACGGCCCAACACCCGAACAAATCTATGACATCCCGTTTACGTCGGTCAGCAGTTTCGTTCTGTTGATGAGCTCGCTCACGATGGTGCTGGCAGTGTCGGCAGCGCAGAAGAAGGATGATCGCGGTGTCAACCTGTGGCTCACGACCACGGCACTACTCGGGGCAACCTTCGTCGGTGGCCAGGTGTACGAATTCACCGCTTTTTACAACGAAGGTCTCGGCTTTTCCACCAGCTTGTTCGGCTCAAGCTTCTACACACTCACCGGGTTTCACGGCGTGCACGTCACGGTCGGCATCATCATGTTGCTGGCCCTCGTGGCGATCAACAAGCGCAGCAGCGTGCCCGGGAGCAAGTCAGAAACGGTCGAGATGATCGGCTTGTATTGGCACTTCGTTGACATCGTCTGGATCATCATCTTCACCCTCGTGTATCTCATCCCGGTCTGATGCAATGACGACCGAAACGATTGAGGGCACCCACCTCGAGACCGAGCAGGAACATGGCATGTCCACGCGCGGATACATCGTCGTGGCGCTCATCTTGGCTGCAATAACTGCCCTTGAGGTATCGACGTATTACGTCGATTTTGGCCCGTTGTTCTTGCCTTCCCTCATCGTCATGATGGTGGTCAAGTTCGTCATGGTCGTGAGTTTCTTCATGCATCTGCGGTTCGACAACAAGATCTTCAGCTGGTTGTTCTACAGCGGCCTGTTGCTGGCGGTCGGGGTGTACGTCGCGGCGTTGTCCACCTTCCACTTCTTCCTGCGCTGAGCACCTGATGCCTACTCTGCCGATCATCGCTGCCGGTGCTGGTGACGTACTGATCAGCCCTTGGCGATTCCAGGCCCATCCCGAAGTGTGGGTGCTAGTGGCGTTCATCATCGGTGCGTGGTGGTATGCGATTCGTGTCATCGGGCCACAAAGCCCGGAGGTACGCGCAGGTCAACCATTACTCACCCGCCGCCAGATGTGGCTATTCGCCGGCGCGGTGGTGGTGCTGTGGTTGGCCAGCGACTGGCCGGTTCACGACATCAGTGAGGAATATTTGTATTCGGTGCACATGTTTCAACACATGACGCTCTCGTACTTCTTGCCACCGCTCGTGCTGTTGGCGACGCCGGCGTGGCTGTTTCGGGCAATCATCGGGGCACAGCGTGCGGGGAAAGTAATCCGATGGCTCACCAAGCCCGTCATTGCCGGTGTGTTGTTCAACGTCATGGTGATGGTGATACACATTCCGAACCTCGTGAATCAAAGCGTGTCAAACCCGGTCCTGCATTACTCGCTGCATATTTCTGTCGTGGCTGCGTCGTTCTTCATGTGGACACCCGTCGTGGCCCCCGATCATTCGATGCGCATCGGCTACGGCGGTCGCATGGTGTATTTGTTCCTGATGTCAGTGGTGCCGACGGTGCCGGCAGCGTGGCTCACGTTCGCCGAAGGTGTGGTGTACAAGCAGTATGACATCGCAGTTCGTGTCTGGGGAATGTCGGTGACGACCGATCAGCAACTCGCTGGTGCAGTCATGAAACTCGGCGGCTCGATCTTCCTCTGGAGCATCATCGTCTTTCTGTGGTTCAAGCGCTTCATGGGCGGCTACGGCCAGCAGCAGAGTTACCGTCGCACGCCGGAGCACCAACTCACCTATGACGAGGTGGCACGCGAATTCGAGCGTGTACCGGCAGCCCCCGAACCTACGCGCGAGGGATAGTCAACCCGCTTGTGCGTGGCTGATCGTCAGCCATCAAAGCGAAACAGTCGCGCTGCCACGAACGGCGCCACGACTGCCCACACTGCGAGCACAATCCACGCGCCGAGCGACGAATTGGATTCGCCACCGAGCGAGGTGTACATCACCTCAGAAAGTGCGCCAGAAGGCAGGTATTGCGCAACGGTGCTGAGACGTGCGGGCAGTTCGCCAACGGGCACGATCACCCCGCCAATCGAGAGCAGTACGAGGTACAAACCATTCTGTGCGGCAAGATTTGCCTCGGCACGCAAACGCCCCGCCAGACTGAGCCCAATTCCGGCGAACGCTGCGGTACCCAGCACGAGGGCACCCGCCACCCGCCACCACGACGCATCGGTCGCCGACCATCCGAGGATGGTGGCGATGATGACGAGCACGAGCACTTGCATCAGTTCGACCACGGTGACTGAACCAGCCTTGGCCCAGATAAGACGCGTGCGACCAAGGGGGGTAACCCCGAGACGTTTGAGCACGTGATACGAACGTTCGAACCCGGTGGAGATACCCGTGCTGACCATTGCCGTCGACATGAGCGAGAGCGCGAGCACCGACGAAACGAGTCGGGAGAGGTTCATGGTCTCTGGGAGCACGTCGACGTTGCCAAAGAAAACAAGCACCCCGACCGGAATCACCAGGATGAGGAGCAACTGTTCGTAGTTGCGAACGAGGTTGGTGAGTTCCATTCGCCACTGAGCGACGACCAGTTTCATCGGGTGACCTCACGTACGACATCTTCGAGTCGTCGGCCGTTGGTACACAGCGCCTCAATAGTGTCGTTCAGCACCACCCTGCCGTGATGCAGCACCACAGCGCGATGCGCGACACGTTCGGCTTCATCCAAATCGTGGGTCGCCAGCACGACACCGCAGCCTCGGTGTACGAGATCGGTGATGATGCCCCGGATCATTTCGCGCCCATCGAGGTCGACGCCGGCCGTCGGTTCGTCAAGAAATGCAATGTCGGGTTCGGCGGCAAGTGCGAGCGCCAAGGAGAATCGCTGGCGCTCACCCCCGGAGAGCCTGCGCCAGGTGGAAGATGTGCGTTCGGTCAAACCAACCTTGCTGATGATGCCGTCGGCGTCGCCACCGCGCCCATGCAGCGTGCAGTAGTGATGAACGAGCGACCGCACCCGAGCGTTGGGCGCGATACCACCGTCTTGCAACATCACACCGAGACGCGCTCGGAGGGTATTGCCGGCGGTTGCAATATCGGCACCCAGCACGCGAATCACGCCTTCAGTCGGTCGGCGTACACCCTCGCATGATTCCAAGGTGGATGTTTTACCGGCACCGTTGCGCCCCAGCACGGCAGTGACTTCGCCGTATCGCGCGTTGAATGAGATTGAATCCACGGCCGTCACATCGCCGTAACGAATAACGAGGTTCGTGACTTCCAACGCATTGTCGTTTCGCATTTGATCCACCACAAATACAGTAGACATCAAACACCCCGACTGCACCGCAGCACTAGCCTTGGCAGGCGTGATAGATGTCCGGTTGTTGCGTTCGCAGCCCGACGCAGTGCGCTCGGCGTTGGCGCGTCGCTCCAAGCCCGAATGCATTGAGCAACTTGACCATGCCATGCGGCTGGATGTGCGCCTGCGTGACATCGTTGCCGAACGTGATGCTGCCCGTGGTCGTATCAACGACCTGTCAAAACAGGTCGGGGTGCTGCGGCGCGACAAGCAGGATGCCGAGCCCCTCATGACCGAGAGTCGGGCACTCGGCGAACGCGAAAAGGTGCTGGACGGTGAGTTTGCCGAAGTCGAGTCGACGCTGCGCGACATTCTGCTGCAGATTCCCAACCTGCCCCACCCGGATGTGGTCGAGGGCATGACGAGCGACGACAACAAGGTCGTGCGTGGGCCTGTACAGATGCCCAAGGAATTTGCCGCACACCAGCGGGTGCCACATTGGGAGACGGGGGCTGCACTCGGCATTCTGGATGCCGAACGGGCGGTCAAGGTGTCGGGTGCGATGTTCACCATGCAACGTGGTCTGGGTGCGACGATGGCCCGTGCGTTGTGTCAATTCGCGCTCGATCGCCATGCCGATGCCTACGAAGAGATTCGTCCACCATCGTTGGTCACGTCGCATACCCTCACCGTGACGGGGCAGTTGCCGAAGTTCGCCGACGACGCATACAACATTGGTCGCGATGACCTGTGGGCCATCCCGACTGCCGAAGTACCGCTCACGTCGATGCATGCAGGTGAAATTCTCGAAGAAGCAGCGCTGCCCGTGCGCTACATGGCATTTTCGCCCTGCTTTCGCCGTGAAGCGGGTTCGGCGGGTCGCGACACCCGTGGCATGTTGCGCAGCCATGAGTTCGACAAGGTGGAAATCTTCGCGGTGACCACCCCGGAAACTGCGGCTGGAATGTTGGACGAATTCGTCGAACGGGTCACGGGCACCATCGCGGCGTTGGGTATGCCGTACCGAGTGCTGGAAATTTGCACGGGTGATCTCGGCCAAAGCCATTACCGCAGTTACGACGTCGAGGTGTATGCCCCCGGGTGCGATCAGTGGTTAGAGGTCAGCTCCATCAGTTGGTTCAGCGACTATCAGGCACGACGCGGGGAGATTCGCTTCCGTCGTGAGGGCAAGAAGGGGACTGAATTCGCGCACACGCTGAATGCATCGGCGCTCGCCGTACCACGCGTCTGGGCAGCGATCTTGGAGAACTTCCGTAATGCAGACGGCTCGGTCACCATTCCTGCCGTGCTTCATCCGTACATGCGTGGTGCGACCGTCATTCCTGTCGTCAAAGCAGGGGATAAGCAACGATGAGCCTGCGCGATCGTCGGGTGCAGTATGAAACAGCCGGCCTTGACCGTGCAGATCTTGCCGCAGACCCGACCCGGCAATTCTCCCAGTGGTATGACGAAGCACTCGCAGCCGGGGTCGCCGAGCCAAACGCATTCACACTCTCCACCGTTGACCACCTGGGTAGACCCAATGCCCGAGTGGTGTTGGCCCGCGGTGCTGATGCGCGTGGCATCACGTACTTCACCAACTACACCAGTACGAAAAGCCGTGAGGTGGCCAGCGCACCCTGTGTATCCGGCACATTCGCCTGGCTCGACCTTCATCGGCAGGTGCGAGTGCGGGGTGAAGTCGCGCGCCTCAGTGAACACGAAAGTGACGACTACTTTGCTTCACGGCCGCGTGAATCCCAACTCGGGGCCTGGACTTCGCCCCAATCAGAAGTCATCGCTGATCGCGCCGTATTGGAGGCACGCTTGGCTGAAGTGCGGGGGCAATTCGGTGAAGGGCCCGTCGCGCGGCCCCCGTTTTGGGGTGGCTGGTTGCTGACGCCAACGGAGTGGGAGTTTTGGCAAGGCCGCCCGAGTCGTTTGCACGACCGGTTTCATTACTCGCAATCAGCGGATGGCTGGGTCATCAACCGACTCGCCCCGTGATGCACCGGTGCGGTGTGAGCGAGCCTGCTTCAGGCAGTCAACCGCCACGATATTGCAGCCTCAACAAGACCGTCGATGAGTGCTGCGGTGTGCGGGGTGGGCTCTGGGCTCTCCCAGTCCCACCACAACGGGCTGGTGCCCCGTACTCGGGGCGGTAGTTCAAGTTGCACTCCACCATTGCGTGTGGAGTTGACCGGATTGTTCGGATGCAAACCGCGCAATTCCTTCGGTATGCGTTCTATGTCGTCTTCAACGAGATAGGCGGGAAGTGCGTTGCGTAAACATGGCGCAATGTGCGCAGCCAACTCACGGTTACTACCCCCCAGCAACATGGTGGTGAAGAGCCCACGCCGGCCATACCCGTGCACGGTGATGACGACCTCCACATGTTCGAGATATTCGGCCAACAACGGTGACTGGTCGGCGGTGAACCGATGCGATGGAACATGCTCGCGCATGCCGGTGGGCTGGTGCACCCCGTAATACGACGCGCCGGCACGTTCTGCGGCACTGCGGGCCACGAGGTCGGTACGTTCCTCGAGTGCACCGCCATGAAAAGCCATGAACCCGAAGCGCCCACGCAACTCGAGCACTTCTTCGACACCTGGCTGGGCGAGCAGGTACTGCAGATTCATGACGATGACGACGCAACGACACTCGATTTGCGCTGTCGAGCCACAATCACAACGGCCAGCCCAAGAATCACGACGAAGATTGCCAACAAGGGCAAGGAGCCGGTGTCAGCAATGCGTGAAACTATATTCGTCTGCCAGTTGCCAAGCGTAGAAATGAAACGGTCGGCATCGGTACGTTCGGTGATTGCGGTGTACCAATACCACGACAGATAAATGCCCGTGGCAAAAACGAGCACACTGGAGAGCCGATCCACCAGCTGGCGCACCCCGCGACCCGTGCGTACGAGTGCAGTTTTGGCAAATGCCAGTGTCGTCGTGAGGGCGGTGACGAACACCCCCATGCCAACGCCGTAGAGCGCCACACTGACAACACCCGAGGCAACACCGTCACGGGAAAAACTTCCCATGATTGCCGTGGTGAGTAAACCAATCGTGCAGCCGATTGAGGCGACGGCGTACACGACACCAAAGCCGAACATGCCGACGAAACTGTCGCGACGTGAGGCACCCGACAGGGAAGGCACCCAGAGTTTGGGTCGCCAGCCAGACAGCATGCGCACCCCCATCGCCATGAGTGCAACGCCGATCACGAGTGCGGCGTACTTGGCATTGGCTTCGAGCCAGTTGGTGAAGAGCCGTGAGATTGCACCGACCATGAAGAACACAACCAAAAAGCCGAGTGACACCGACGCACCGACGATGAGTGATCGGCGCAGACGTGTCCCGATGTTGTCGGTATCTCCAACGCTGAGGTAGGCAATCAGGTAGGTGGGCAACAATACGAAGCCACAGGGGTTCACGGCGGCCAACATGCCGAGCAGCAGCGAGTAGGCAAAACTTCCCTCGATGAATGCAATCATGTCGGGAAGACCTCTGCAATCGCCCGGTGAAGCATGACGGCGGTAATTTCACCAGTGAGTTGTCGGCGCACGACCCCACCAGCGTCAACGAGCAGGGTCACCGGTGTGGTTGCCACACCCATCGCATTCGTCAGTTGACCATCACGATCAAAAAACGTATCGAATGTGGCACCATATTTCTGCATGAAGGCCAACGCACCGGCGTTGGAATCGTTCAAGTTGACACCGATAAAGCGAATATCAGGAAATCGCTCGTCTGCGGCAACCAAGACGGGGAATTCGCGCCGGCATGGCTCACACGTGGAGAACCAAAAATTGATCACGAGCGGTTCACCCAACCACAACTCGGTGGAGATCACATTGTCATTGGTGTCTTGCACCTGCACCGTGGCGAGCATCTTGCCCTCCGCCACTTTGTTGAGTGCGATACTGCCCACGGTCTCATCCAGCGTGTAGTCGTCCTGCGGGTCGTTGGAAAGCAACCATCCACCACCCACCGCCACGACGAGTGCAATCACGAGCGATGCAACGAACAGTGGTCGTCGCTCGCGCACAAGGGGAGGCTACCGATGACACTGTTGGTCGGTAGTGTCGTCACGGTGTCGCATATGCAACAAGTGCCACCACCAGCGCCGTATCCGACAGTTGGGCGCACGTATTCGAGTGAACGACGCGTGCGGCTCGGCGACGTGACACCCAAGGGTCGCCTGCGACTTGATGCAACGGCCCGATATCTCCAGGACATTGCTACCGATGACTCCATCGACGGTGCGTACGACGATCCGCATAGCTGGGTGGTGCGACGCACCGAGATGTGGGTGCATCACTTTCCGAAATATCTGGAGGACCTCCAGATGGAAACGTGGTGTGGTGGTATCGGTTCACACTGGGCCGAACGCCGCACGCGCCTCATGGTCACCAGAGGCGGTACACGTGCAATCTCGACAGACGTGGTGGCCATTGAGGCTGCGGCATTGTGGGTGCGTGTCGATCTTGAGACGTTGAAGCCGCGGGCACTCTCCGAGGATTTTCGTGCACGCATCGGGGAGGCAGCAACCGGCCGGAAGGTTTCGGCACGACTACATGTCGGTCGAAGTCTGCTGCCCGATTCGCCGGTATCGGCGGAGTTCACACAGCCCCTCCGGTTCAGCGACTTTGATGCGATTGGGCATCTCAATAACGCCGTGTATTGGGAGGCGCTGGAGGAGTATCTTGGCAGCCATCGAGACCGCCGCGCCCCATTGCACGCAACGATGGAGCATCATCGCTCGGTCGAACCAGGTGCACTCTTGCGGGTCGTGGTGAATGAACTCGGCGATCGCACCGTGTTGCGTCTCATTGACGGCAATGAAACCGCGGCCCTCATTCAACTCATTACCGACTAAATGATGGGTGACTGGCGCGATACCCCGAGTTTGGTGAGTGCGATGGTTTTTGCGGTTGGTTGGCTCGCTGGGTGGGTGGGCTTCGTGCGTGCACGACACCTGCCCCGTGCGTCAGGCACCTCACTCACATCCACGAGTACGACGGCAACACGTCGACCAGTCAGTGTCATCATCCCGTGTCGCAATGAAGCTGACAATCTGGCCGAGCTGCTGCCGAATTTATTCGGTGTGTTGCACTCCGATGATCAGGTGATCGTGGTCGATGATGATTCAACCGATGCCACCGCCGCTATCGCGCAGGATCACCCTGTCGTCGTCGTGAGCGGTGGGGCTCTGCCGCCTGGTTGGGCCGGCAAGTCGTTTGCCTGTTGGCGGGGTGCACAACAGTCGGCCCATGATGCCCTGGTATTCCTCGATGCAGATGTTCGGCTGGGGCCGACTGCGATGAACGACATCATGATCGTGCTGCAACAGCACCCGGAGGCACTCGTGAGTGTGTTGCCGTTCCACCGTACGGTCACCCGAGTCGAACGTCTGAGCATGATGTTCAACGTCATTTCGTCGATGGTGGCGAGTGTTACTACCAAAACGGAGGCCCGCCGCGTTGCCTATGGACCGTTCATGGCGGTGTACCGAGATACCTACCTACGAAGTGGCGGTCACGCTCACGCCTCAGTGCGCTCGGCCGTCGTCGAAGACCTCGCTCTAGCCCGCGTGATGCCCCTCACCGTTCCGTTGCTGGCGCACGAGTCGCAGGTCGAGTACCGCATGTATGCAAATGGCTTGCGCCAATTCATTGAAGGCTGGACGAAAAACACGGCGATCGGTGCGGCGTCGGTTCCACGTTGGTCAAGCGTGCTGGTCATCGCATGGGTGGTGTCGCTGTGCGGTGGCACGGTCATTTCGGTGTGGTTGTGTGCGCTATCGGCCGTGCAGATGTTTGTGCTCGCTCGCCGGGTGGGCAACTTTGGTGTGGTGAGTGCGGTGCTGTATCCGCTGCATGTATTGACGTTCGTATTGGTAGCGCTACGCAGCCTCGTTCGTTCGGCCCTATTCGGCAGCGTCGTGTGGCGTGGTCGACAAATCGCCACTCGTTGACGGCACAAAAAACGATGCCCGATAAAAACGTAGTTCTTTGACGCTGTTATGAATGTCGTTGAGTGCACGGTGTGCGCCTGTTTTTGTCGGACGGGTGATCGTCGACGCGGGGTACCAGCGTCGTGCGAGCTCTTTCACACTCGACACGTCAACGCTGCGATAGTGCAGGTAGTTTTCGATCTCGGGTAGGTACTTGACGAGAAATCGTCGGTCGGTGCCGATCGAGTTGCCGCACAACGGCACGCTGCGTGGATGCTGCACATGTTGTTTGATGAAGGCCAACGTTGCCGTGCCGGCTTCAGCCAACGTCGTGCGCGACTCGCGGATGGCAGGCAGCAGACCCGACTCGGTGTGCATGGCCAGCACCACTGGGTCCATCGCTGCAAGGGCCGCCTCGGGGGCGTGAATGACCAAGTCGGGGCCCTCAGCCACGATATTGAGGTCGTCATCGGTGATGAGCGAGGCGATTTCCACGATGACATCGACATTCGGGTCGAGCCCGGTCATCTCGAGATCCATCCACACGAGCACTCCGCAACACTACGGCGATGGCCGTAATCTCGGAGGGTGACTGTGTCGCCTCATTCGTCGTTGATCGTGCCGATTCGGTTGCTTGACCCTGGTTTGGCGTTGCCGGTCAAGGCCCATGAGCATGACGCGGGGCTCGACCTGCAGGCCCGGGTGGATGCTGTGCTCGTCGCTCGCGGTGGGCGCATGTTGGTGCCGACGGGCGTGGCCGTGGCGATTCCGCTCGGATACATGGGCATCGTGGTGCCGCGCAGTGGTTTGGCGCTGAAGCACGGGTTGTCACTCGTCAACTCACCGGGCATCATCGATTCTGCGTACCGCGGTGAGTTGCAGGTGATCATGATCAATCACGACCCCGAACACGACTACCACGTGCAGCGCGGTGATCGCATCGCGCAACTCATCGTGCAGGCGATTGCCAACGTGGAATGGTCACCGGTTGCCGAGTTGGACGACAACGATCGTGGTGGCGGCTTCGGCCATAGTGGCCGTTAATTACTTTTTGCTCGGCTCGTGACTGCTCGTCACCCCGTCGTTAGCCAACTTGGAGATGGTTGCATCGTCAAGACCAAGCAGGTCACGCAGCACCGCAGCGTTGTCTTCGCCGCGGTATTTGGGGATTCCACGGATACGTACATCGGCATCGCTAAATTTCCACGGGCTTTGCGGGATGCGAATCGTTCCGCCACCACGATCCGATACTTCGGTGATCGCGCCACGTTCCTTGGCCCAACTTGTTTGGGCGATCTCAGCCGTGCTGCGCAACCTGCCGGTGGCCAGACCGTGGTCGGCAAAAATCCGTTCGATTTCATCGGCGTTGTCGACGGTGGCGGCCCAGGTCCGCAGAATGTCATGAAAATCTGCGAGATGCGCCAGTCGTGCGGGAACGTCGATGAATCGTTCATCGTTCAGTAGGTCGTCGCGCATCATCGCGGCGCAGAACCAACCGAAGTTCGTTTTTGATGCAGGATGCCCGCTGACGACCACGATGCTGCCATCGCGCGTGGTGAGCACCGGATAATCGGCTGGTTGAAACGATCGAATCCAGTCGGCGGGCACTTCGCCTTCCCACAGGTGATCGTGGGCATGCTCGTTGACGTACAACAAGGTTTCCGCCATCGAAATATCGAGGTACTGGCCCCGCCCGGTGCGACCGCGCTGCACGAGTGCCGCCAAAATGCCGGCCGCAGCCTCCATCCCGGTGTACACATCGCCATGGCTGAATGGGTCGTTGGCGTACGCCCCGCCGCGCACGTCACCCTGGTGTTTGGTGAGACCAGCTTCGGCGTTCACGACTGGTGCATAGGCCCGACGATCCACCCACGGGCCGGTGGCACCATAACCACTGATTGACGCGTAGATGAGTCGATCATTTTCCGCAGCAAGTGTTTCGTAGCCGAGACCGAGGCGTTGCATCACGCCGGGGCGGAAATTCTCGATCACTACATCACTCACTGCGACGAGCTTTCGCGCAATGTCAACGGCACGTGCATCATCGAAGTTCAGCGACATGCTCAGTTTGCCGACGTTTTGCTGGATGAAATATGTAGCCAACGAGTTCAGTCGTGGTTGGGAAAATCGTGTGAGGTCGCCTTCGGGAGGCTCGATCTTGATGACCTCGGCACCCAAGTCGCACAACATGCGCGCTGCGTGCGGCCCGGACAGCACTCGGGTGAAGTCCAGCACGCGAATGCCATCGAGCGGGCGGGTCATACTGCGGTCAGTCGAGACGAACACCGAGCGTGCGCAACGCCAGCGATGCGTACAACGAGATGCCGGTCTTCATCGCCTGTTCGTCGAACATCACCCGATTGGAGTGGTTCGGTGCAGCAGAGGCAGGGTTCACCCCGTCAGGGGTTCCACCAATGAAGATCATCGCACCAGGCAGTTGATTCAGCACGTACGAAAAATCCTCCGCACCCATCACCGGGTTGGGTAAGCGCACCGATTTCTCGGCGCCGACCAGTGCATCGGCAATCTCCAGACCAAAGTCGGCGCTCGGCCCGTCGTTGACGGTGACCGGATAACCAATCTTGATATTGACATCAGCCGACATGTCGTGTGCTGCGGCGATGCCTTCGGCAACCCGCTGCAAGTGCTCGTGCACTCTCTTGCGGGTGTTTTCGCTCACGGCTCGAATCGTGCCGTTGATGTATGCAGTTTCAGGAATCACGTTGGATGTCGTACCCGTATGAATCTGGGTGACGGTGACCACCGTCGGGTCGAACACAGGGATGCGTCGGGTAACCATCGTCTGCAACGCCTGCACGATTTCACACGCCACCGGCACCGGGTCGTGGGTGCGGAATGGTTCAGACGCATGACCACCTTTGCCGTTGACGACGATTTCGAACGTGTCTGATGATGCCATTATCGGCCCGCCCTTGGCGGTGACCCATCCAGCCGGAATCGACGTGGTGATGTGCAATGCATATGCCGCAGCAATCGGTGAGGCACTGCCGTCGGCAAGTGGTGGCACATCGAGCAAGCCTTCTTCGAGCATGAACTTGGCGCCGTGGTGCCCCTCTTCGCCTGGCTGAAACATGAACAGCACCCGGCCTGGCAGCCGGTCTTTGCGCTCGGCCAGCAAGCGCGCCGTCGTGGCGAGCATCGACGTATGCGTGTCGTGCCCGCAGGCGTGCATCATGTTCTTGGTGCGTGACGAGAAGTCGAGCCCGGTGTCTTCGGGCATCGGGAGCGCATCCATGTCGCCGCGCAACATCACCGTCGGCCCAGGTTTGCCACCGGTGAGCAGGGCGGCGATGCCACTCGTGGTTTCATGCAGTGTGATGTCGAGTGGCAGGTCTTCGAGTGAAGCCAGCACGGCATCACGGGTAGTGGGCAGGTGGTTGCCTACCTCGGGCCATTCGTGCAAACGTCGCCGTAGGGCCACCGCACCGTCGTAGAGATCGTCGACGTGGGCGGCCAATTCTTTTGCGGTGCCGTGAACTTCGCGGGCAGCGGCTGTCTGGGGGTTGTGCGCCATCGACTCAGCGTAGGTCGCAGCCCACCGTCTACGCTTGGCGCACATATGCCGACAGTCGTCGTTGAATTCACTGTTGAGCCATTCGTTGAGGGTCAACCAGGCCCGCATGTCACCCAGGCCGTGGCTGCTGTGGAGCAACACGGTGTTGCGGTTGATTTTGGTCCGTTCGGCTCAATCTTCGTCGTGAGTGACGAGCAGATGCCAACGGTCGTGGCCGACATGATGCGTGCCGCCTACGCCAACGGGGCCACGTTCGTGAGCGTCAGCGTGGCACGTCAGCAAACGTCATGACGCCGCGACATCCACTGCTGGATACGGTGCAGCCGTTGTTGAGCGCACTTGGTGCTTCGTTGGTGTCGGCAACAGACATGAACAAAGCCGACGTGCCACTCGTATGGGAGGGCAAGGTGGTCGCAGGTGTGCGATTGCCGGCCCTGCATGGCGCGATGGAGCGGTTGATCGAGTCGGTGGAGCGCGAACTAGGCGCCAAACTGGCGCTACTTTCGCGTGCCGAGAAGCAGCGGGCGATTCGTCTACTCGACGAACGCGGGGCATTCATCCTGCGCCGGGCGGTTGAAGACGTGGCTGATGCAATGGGTGTATCACGCATCACGGTATACAACTATTTGAATTCGCTGCACCGCTAATTCGGTGATCAGAGCTTGCGTAGGAACACGTCGGTCACACGATGATCGACACCCTTTTCGATCACCAGTGAGGCGCGCCCTTTCGTGGGGGCGATGTTTTCGCGCAGGTTGCGCCCGTTGATGGATTCCCAGATTTGACCGGCCAGGGTCGTCGCCTGTTCGTCACTCAAATCGGCAAAGTGCCTGAAGAAACTTTGTGGGTCTTGAAAAACGGTACGTCGGAGTGCATGAAAGCGCTCTACGAACCATGACTCAATCAGTGACTCGTCGGCGTCGAGATAAATCGAAAAATCAAAGTAGTCACTCACGAACTCGTTGGCATGCGAGTCAACCTGCAGCACGTTGAGACCTTCCAAAATCAAAATGTCAGGTTGGGACACCACCTCAAATGTGTCCGGGAGAATGTCGTAGATGATGTGGCTGTAGACGGGCGCATTGACCTCGGTCTCACCACTTTTTACGGCACGGAGGAAGTCCAGCAATCGTCGGGTGTCGTAACTCTCGGGGAAGCCTTTGCGGTTCATGATGCCGCGTGCTTCAAGCTCGTGGTTCGGGTACAAAAACCCGTCGGTCGTGACGAGTTCCACCCGTGGGTGCTCCGGCCAGCGCGACAGCAACGCCTGCAACAAACGGGCCAATGTGCTTTTGCCTACGGCAACGCTGCCAGCCACACCGATGATGTACGGCAACTTCGGGGCAATCGTGCCGAGAAAGGTGGTGGAGACGCGGTGCAGGTTTTGGGTGGCTGACACGTAGAGGTTCAGTAAACGTGTGAGTGGCAGGTATACAGCAGTCACTTCTTCGAGATCAAGTTGATCGTTGATGCCACGCAACGCCTCAATATCTTTGGCAAGGATGTTGAGTGGCGTCTGGGCCCGTAATGCGGCCCACTCTTGGCGCTCAAAACGCACGAAGCGTGGAACGTCACCCCTGTCAATCACGCAGCAACAACGCTAGGCGACTCGTTCTAAAAATGCTCGAAGCGGCGGGTTCACTATGTGTGGATGGGTGAGATTGGATGCGTGTGCGGCACCTTGCACCCACACGATGTCTTCGGCGTTACGCAAACCTTTGCGCAGTGCTTCGGCACGTTCGGGGCTGATTGCGGTGTCGTGCGTGCCATGAATGATGAGTGCCGGGCAGGCAATCTCGCCGATGCGCGCAGTGATGTCATCGCGGTCCAGCAGGCATCCTGACGAGTGCACCATCAATTCTTTTGGTCGGGCCTTCCATTTGGCGATCCACTTCGCATTCTCCGTCGGCTCAGCAATGATGATGTTGGCGATGATGTTGGCCAGATCGTCCGACGGCCCGTGGGTGACCCAAGCGTCTGTCATCTGGCGGTAACCGGCAAGCACTTCGGGGCCATCGTTGTCAGAAGCAGTGTCGATCAATACGAGAGCACGCACTCGTTCGGGTGCTGTGAGCGCAGCACGTAGCGACAGAAACCCACCCTGCGACATGCCGCCAAGAACTGCAGTGTCCACACCGAGGTGGGTCATGAGCGCCAAACAGTCGTTGGCCGAATCCCAGTAGGTAAACGGCTTGCCGTCGTATTCGGTTTCACCAAAACCGCGTTCGTCCCAAGTGATGACCCGAAATTTGTCGGAGAGTGCTGCAACTTGTGAGTCGAACATCGTGCAGTCCATCAAAAAACCGTGTGCCAGCACCACGGCGGGGCCACGGCCACCACTATCGCGGTAATGGATCTTTTGGCCGTTCAGATGGGCAAAAGGCATGGCGCCTCCCTCATTGGTTGGACTTGCTAGGCGAACCTTAGTGCAGGTCGGTCAACGTGCAAATGGTGATCGCGACGACACCGCATTTGGCGCGGTAAGCACATCAAAACCGTCGTCGGTGACGAGCACGGTGTGTTCAAACTGGGCAGTGCGTTGGCCATCGATGGTGACTGCAGTCCACTCGTCATCCCACATGCGGTGCTTGTCTGAGCCGAGGGTGATCATCGGCTCAATCGTGAAGGTCATGCCGGGGCGCATGAGCATGTTGTTGCGCGGCTCGTAGTAATGCAGAATCTGCACGTCGGTGTGGAATTGTTCACCGATGCCGTGGCCGATGAATGCTTTCACCACACCCATCCGATGTTTCTTGGCATGGGTTTCAATCGCCCGCCCGATGTCAGAAAGTGGCGCGTTGGGTTTGACCGTTTCGATACCCAGCCACATGCACTCCTCGGTCACCTTGATGAGATGACGATCTTCGTCGCTGACATTTCCAACGGTGAAGGTGGCGTTCGTGTCGCCGTGCACGCCGTCGATGTAGCACGTCACGTCGAGATTCACGATGTCGCCATCCAGAAGTTCGCGCGAGTCGGGGATGCCGTGGCAAATCACCTCGTTCACGCTCGTGCACACGCTCTTGGGGTAGTTCTGATAGTTGAGCGGGCTCGGGTAGGCACCGCGGGCGATGCACAGGTCGTGCACATAAATGTCGATGTCATCGGTGGTGACGCCGGGTTTGACCATGTCGCCGGCCAGGCGCAACACCTCGGCTGCGGCGGCACCGGCACGACGCATGCGCTCGACGATGTCGGGTGTCTTGACGGCTGGCTCGGAGTAACGCTTGACCTGCCCCGTCAGCGCATACGGGGGCCGAACGATGCTGTCTGGCACGACACGCATGGGGCTCACCACGCCCGGCAACACGCGACCTTCAAGCGGTTTGTGACAACGCTTGTATTTGCGGCCACTCCCGCACCAACACAGTTCGTTGGCAGCCGGCAACACCAAGGGCGGTTGCGGTGTCGAACGCACAAGTCAAGGCTAAGGGACGGCTATACGAAGCGAAGCTTGCGTGCAGCGACAAGTGTCATTCGCAACAAAAGTAGCCCATGTCGAAACCGAGAAATATTGGTGGCGCCGTAGACACGTTCCTTGTAATGCACGGGCACATCGCGAATCCGCAGGTGAAGTCGGGCGGCACCGAACAACAAATCAAAGTCACCAAATGGATCAAAGTCACCGAAGTGGGCACGGCGATCAGCGATGCGTTGATAATCGGCGGCCCACAGGGCCTTAGTGCCACAGAGCGTGTCGCGCACCGGTTGACCGAGCAGGTAGGAGAACACGACACCGAAGAGCCGATTACCGATCAGATTGAGAAATTGCATCGCTTGCTTTTCCATCGGATACACCAGACGTGATCCGTTGGCAAACTCACAGGAATTATCTCGCAGGAGCTGAATGAAACGTGGCAACTCCTCGGGTGGCACGGAAAGATCCGCATCGAGAATAATGAGGATGTCTCCTGTTGCCTGAGCGAAGCCGAGCCGCACAGCATCACCCTTGCCGACGCCAGTTTGTTTGTATGCGCTCACCGTTGACTGCGAAGGGTTCGACAGAGTAATTGAACGCTGTATCGCCCCCCATGTGTCGTCATGTGAGCCACCTTCTACGAAGATGAGTTCTTGGTTTGCTGAAAGTCGTGGTAGTCGTCGTACGAGATCGGCAATGTTGCCCTCTTCATTGCGGGCAGCGACGATGACACTGACCGAGGGCTCGGTTTGACGCGCTTGTCGCTGTGGCCGAGCAATCACAATGTTATAAACGCAAAAAAGACGCAGCACCGGCAGTGGTGCCAGCCAGCGATTCGCTAGCCAGCCAAGAATCGGAAATGGAAGAAGCACTGCAGAGCGTCGTTCGACAATCTCAAAATCGCTTTGCTCAAGCAAGTTGTCGAGTTCACCAGGTGGTATCCAGTTTTCGTGCTGCGTACTTTTGCCGGTCAACAAGCGCATACTGCGTACGAGGGGCCTCCACAGACGGTTGTACGAAATAGTGACCAGACGCGAATCGGTCCGCCATGTACGAGCAACACCATCAAGTGCGGCGTAAACATCATCGACTCGGTTCAATGCTCCAAGCAGCACGATCGTCTGGGCTGCGTGCACTGTCGCACTGCTGAGGTGCTGGGCTA
>JAEMQQ010000076.1 GCA_016463775.1 Ilumatobacteraceae bacterium
TGCTGATGGGTGTTGCGACACTCATGTTGTGGCGGGCCGAGTCACTCACCTCGCCGTTGGCTTTGCTTGTCGCTGTCGGTGCCTGCGTGTTGTGGTTGTTCGTTCGGTTGGCGACCCGGCGCTTTTCTGTTGCACAGAGGTGGCAAAAGGCTGCTGCACCAATCGCGATGAGCATTTCTGCTGTCGCAGTATTCCTTGCATTGCGCACCGTCGGCGGGCTCTCGACCATCTCTGGCGAGACCGCAACATTCAACTCCCGCAGTGCGTTGTGGTCCCAAAGTTGGGCGGGGTTCCTAGAAAAACCGTTCGGTGGCTGGGGCTGGATGGCTGCACGCCGCACACCCCAATTCGACAAAGTGGGTGAGTGGTGGGCGGTAATCGACACCGAGTGGTCTCACAACGGCTATCACGATTTGCTGCTCGGCGGTGGCGTGCTTGCTGCAGTGTTGTTCATTGGGGTGGTGTTGTTTGGAGTCGGCCGTATTGATCAGACGGCAAGTTTGCGCACCACTGTGCCGCGATTTCTTGTGATTGGTTTCGTGCTCGCCGCAGCAACCCAGGAGTCGTTTTTCATTGGATCCCATTTTCTCTGGGCAATGTTGATGGCGATGTTGTTCGTAGACGGTGGCACTCAACGTAAAGCCTTAGTCGACGAGCACCACGCCAGCAACTGAACGCCCAGAGCGGTCAAGAGCAGCCAGCACCTCAACAAGGTCTGCGCGTAGGTCACGATTGCGGCGAACCACCACCACATCAACTTCGTCCGCGGCAAGTGTGGTGAGTTCGGGCACGCTGAGCTCGGTGAACGGCACGGAGATGGCGGCCGCCACTCCACTCATTGCAGCAATACGTTGAAGTGCTGTGGAATCGCTCAGCGGGTTGCGCAACGGCAGATAACGCAGTCGTGTCGCAGCGGATGTGCCGAGTGCGTGATGCACCGCCACCGCAGTGCGGCGATCACGAACAGCATCTTCGTTCGTGGCAATGTGTCCGAGCAGTCGGGCTGCTCCTGCCGAGCGTGTGAGTTGACGCATCGAGCGAATGCGGCTGTCGGTATAGGTGAGCTGCAGGAGGATGAGTAGCGAAACAAGGAGGCCAGCCGCAATCCCAAAGGTGTAGGTGGGGCGGCGAACACTGGTGAGTGTCGCACCGATGGCTTCTTCGTATTCTGCGATCTGAAGAAGTGGTGTGTCAGCACGCTCAATCAATACGTCAATTGCGGCAAGTTGGGTTGCCACTCCTGCATCCGGCGCAACGCGTTGCACCTCGGTGAGCACGGCTTGCAAATCGTTGAGCCCCGTGGTGAGTGCATCGCGCCGAATTTCTACCGTCTTTGTCACGTAGGCCGTGATGGCAGCTTCGCAGTTAGCCCTGAAGGGTTCATTACAGGCAAACGTATACGTCGGCACCCCGGCACTGGTGAAGACAAACGAACTTTGGCCGTCACTTTCCAACGTGTCCACCAGGGTGAAACTTGGGCGACTCCGTGTCACGGTAACTACCGCATCAACACCGAGTTGGGCAGAAATTTCATCACGTACTGCTGCACTTTGCAGCACCAGCAATTGGTTGTTGGCATCCGGAAACGCCCGCACCGACACGGGGTCGATG
>JAEMQQ010000026.1 GCA_016463775.1 Ilumatobacteraceae bacterium
GCAGATGCCCGATTGGCCACCTGTTCCCCCGACATTTCACAAAGGTGCTTGGCGTCAATGCCGAGTTTGGCGAGTTCTGTGGTGCCCAAGCCCGTGCTCCAGCGCGTGATGATGTCCAGCGTGGCTTCTGGGTGAAATTGGGTGGCAAACAGCCGCTTACCTAACATCGCCTGCGGGCCGACATCGTTGATCGCCACCGCCTGCAAACTTTGTGGCACGGTGAACACGTCGTAGTGCCACTGCAGCCAGCTGCCACCGAGCAGGTCAGGGTATGCCGTGCTCGACACATCATGCCAGCCAACCTCTGGTGTTTGTGATCGCGTGACACTGCCACCAAGTGCGTGCGAGATGAGTTGTGCGCCATAACAGATGGCGAATATTGGCACACCTCGTTTCATCGCCGTCTTCACCAGGTCAACTTCAGCAGCAACTTCTTTTTCGTTATTTTCCCAGTACACCGACCATTCTGAACCGAGTAGCACGATGAGATCTACACCAGCGAGTGTCTTCCACTCACGCGGATACTCACGCTCGTTGCGCTGAAATGCAAAGCCCACGTCGCTCAGTCGGGAACCAACCAGACCTGGGTCTGCATCTTCCTGGTTGCCAACAATGAGTGCACGCACAGCGATACCGTAGTAGTTACATGGCGCGTATCGGTGCAGTTGATATTTCTTTGGAAGATGTGCGTCAAATTGGCGAACGTGATCGCCATATCGTCACCCACACCCCCGTCACTCCGTCTGCCCACCTGAGTGCGCGTTACGGGGGCTCGGTGGTCTTGAAGGCAGAAAACCTGCAGCGAACCGGGGCCTTCAAGATTCGTGGCGCGATGAACAAACTTGCATCACTCGGGGAAAGTGCCCGCAAAGGGGTGGTTGCAGGCAGTGCCGGCAACCACGCCGCAGCACTTGCATTTGCGGCCCGACAATTCGGTGTACCGTGCGAAATTTATGTTCCTGCTGGCGCCTCACTGGCAAAAATATCTGCATGTCGTGGTTATGGCGGAACGGTGCACGAAGGTGGCGAAAGCCTTGACATCGCAGTGGCCCTCGCTCAAGCCCGTGCCGACGAATCGGGCATGGTGTTTTGTCATCCATATGACGACCCGGTCGTTGTCGCTGGTCAGGCCACCCTCGGGGTTGAACTCATCGACGACATTCCTGACCTTGCCCAAGTCATCGTGCCCCTCGGCGGTGGTGGCTTGCTGAGTGGTGTCGCACTCACGGTGAAGCAATTCAACCCGGCGATCAAGGTAATCGGTGTGCAAATCTCGTCATGTGCTCCGTATATATACGGAAAAGCACCGGAAGGCCCTGTGCTCACACTCGCTGACGGCATTGCGGTGAAAATTCCTGGTGATGTCACTGCACCACTGATTGAAAAGTGGGTGGATGAGATTGTTGACGTTGATGAAGACAGCGTTGCTGACGCCATGATGCTGCTTCTCGAGCGCTCGAAGTTCTTTGTGGAAGGTGGCGGAGCAGTCGGGGTATCGGCACTCATCGCTGGTCGGGTGAAACCTGCCGAACGTGGTTCAACGTGTGTGGTGTTGTCGGGTGGCAACGCCGACCTTGGATTACTAACAGGGCTCGTGCGCCGTCACGAGACAAATCGTGGCAAACGCTTGATTGTTTTTGTACGAATCAGTGACCGACCAGGTGGGCTGGCTCGGCTACTCACCCTGTTCGCCCAACATGGCGCCAATCTGATCGAGGTCGAACACGTGCGCGAAGGTGTCGATTTACACGTGCGCGAAACTGGTGTGCAGGTGGTGCTCGAAGTGCGCGGCCGTGACCATACCGAAACGCTCATTGCAGCCGCCAAGGCTGAGGGCTATGAAATCTCTGAAGTAACAGGGCGCTGACCAAACAGTGTCTCCCCGGATTCTGTTGCCCGGCAAATTGACGTCGGGTGCCACTGGGGTTCGCGGCGACAGCTATTCCAACGGCTTGCGATACGCCGAAGCAATCGCCCGTGCTGGCGGCGTGGTCATGACGGTGCCACCCCTCAGTGAGTCGCTACCGCATGTGGCGTCGCTGGTCGCCGCAGTAGATGGGGTGCTCATCCAGGGCGGAGGCGATATCGACCCTGCGCGATATGGCGAGGCGCAGCGCAGCGACACCGTGTACGGCATCGTGGCGGCCCACGATGAATTTGAAATCACGGTGGTGCGTGAGGCAGTGCGTCAAGACAAACCCCTTCTCGCTATTTGTCGGGGCATCCAGATACTCAACGTGGCCCTTGGCGGCACATTGCATCAAGACCTCGGGGATGTGCTGAGCGATCGCGAAAGTCACTGGAATACCTACCACCCGATCACATTGACGATTGGTTCACGACTCGCCGTCGCTGTGGGTACAACCTCACCACAGCGTTGTCACTCGTACCATCATCAGGCACTGCGCGATGTGTCACCCGATCTCACTGTCGTTGCCCGTGCGCCGGATGATGTGATTGAAGCCGTAGAGCACCGCCATGCTCGATGGATTGTCGGTGTGCAATGGCACCCGGAAGATGATGCAGCAGAAACTTCCGACCAGCAGAAACTATTTGACGGCTTTGTTGCGCAGTGCCAGCACAACCAACTGATCTAGCGCACGAGGCTGGTGAGCGAGTCGCCCAAGTCAAGCAACCAAGTGGGCAACACACCGAGCACCAACGTGATTACGACAGCGACACCGAGCGTCAGACGACCCGCGATAGTTATCGTACGCGGCGCGACAGTTACTGGCTCAGCGAGCCACATGCTCACCATGATGCGCAAATAGAGATACGCCGCAATCACTGCCGACACCATCGCCAACACCGCCAACACGTAGCTTTCCGTCGATACCGCTGCGCGAATCACACCGAATTTGGCCACAAAACCACTCGTCAGTGGCACACCTGCCTGCGCCAGCAGCAGCACGGTGAAACCGAGTGCAAATACTGGGTTGGTTTTGGCGACACCCTTGAATACATCAAGTGAGGTTGCGGAAGCAGCCCCAGCCACGATTGACACTGCCGCAAACGAACCGAGTGCCAACACTGAATACAACACCACGTAAATGAGTGCTGCTGAGACACCATCGCTGGCCGACTCTGAACCAATGCGGCCTGCTGCTTCGAGACCCACGAGCATGAAACCGGCATGGCTCACCGACGAGTACGCCAACATGCGCTTCACATCGGTCTGCACGATTGCCAATACCGAGCCCACTACCAGCGTGAGCACCGCTAGCCCAAAGACTGCCGGGCGCCAGTCGTCGGCACGCGACGGGAATGCGACAACGAAAAGACGCACGAGTGCCACAACCGCGGCCACCTTGCCGAGCGAGGCCATAAACCCAGTCACATGCGTTGGCGCGCCCTGATACACGTCAGGCGTCCAGGAATGAAACGGCACCAGGGCAACCTTGAAGCCAAATCCGACAAGCAGCAGAGCGATACCTGCCAACAACATCGCATCGTTGCGCGGCACGCTGACCTCATCCGCCAGCACGACCCCGATGTCATTGAGGCCCGTTTGCCCCGTCGTGCCGTAGACCAGTGCAATGCCGTACAACAAGAATGCAGAAGCGAAACCGCCGAGGATGAAATACTTCAGCCCCGCTTCTTGACTCGCCGCACGCCGCCGGTCACTGGCTGCCAGCACGTACAACGACAGGCTCAAAATCTCGATTCCCAAAAATGACACGATGAGATCGTTGGCGGTCACCATGATCGCCGCACCAATCCCCGCAGTGAGCAGCAATGCATAGTGCTCGAGCGAGTCGGTGGAGCGCGGTGCCGTATCGGCGGCTGAACGAGCCGCAGCATCGGCCATGGTCATGCTCGTGAATACGACAGCCATACAAATCGTGATGAATGCAAGCAGTCCGAACCGATCCTGCGCCAGGGCACCTTTCACCAACGTGCGCGGTGCCGCAGTGCCGAGGTCGGCAAACTGCAATGCTGCGAGCACCCCGGCCACACCCGCCGTCGTTGCCGACATCATGCCGTACCAGCCGCGGCGCCAACGCGGGGTCAGCGCACCAACCAACAGCAACAGCAACAGTCCGCCGAGCAATGCGATGTATGGCGATAGCGCATACCACTCAACCGTCGGGGCGACGAAGTCGGTACCGAGATCCATGAGTTAGTCCCCTGCCTCGCCCTGACTGGGGCGCTGATAGTCGGTGCGTGACTCCACATGCTCGATGAGCGCGGCAACGCTTGGTTCGATGCGCGACAACATCGGCTTGGGGTAGACACCTGTGAACACGATGATTGCCACGAACACACTCAGCAATACACCTTCGCGCAGGCGCAGTTCGGCAAAACCTTGATTCGCCTCGTCGGGCTCACCATGGAACACCCGCTGGTAGGCCCACAGCAAATACAAGGCGGCCAACACCACACCAAAGGTGCCGATGATGACCCACCAGCGTGCGGTGTCGAACGCACCAATCAGGATGAGGAATTCGCCGACGAAACCATTCAGCCCGGGCAGGCCGATCGACGACAACATCACCACCATGAAAAAACCGGCAAAGATCGGTGCCACGTGCTGCAAACCACGCAACTCAGCAATCTGGCGGGTATGACGACGTTCGTAGATCATGCCGACAAGCAAGAACAACGCACCCGTTGACACACCGTGGTTGACCATCTGCATCACACCACCGGTAATGGCTTGATCGGTGAGCGCAAACGTGCCGAGCACGATGAAACCAAGGTGCGCCACGCTTGAATACGCAACAAGACGCTTCAAATCAGACTGCATCGTGGCTGCAATTGCGCCATACAAAATGCCGATCACTGCCAAGGTGTACAGCGCCGGGCGGGCCCACACGCTGGCTTCCGGGAACAAGTACACCCCGAAGCGCAGCAAGCCATACGTACCCATCTTCAACAACACGCCAGCCAAAATGACCGAGCCACCGGTTGGTGCTTGCGTATGTGCATCAGGTAACCAGGTGTGCACCGGAAACAGCGGCACCTTGACGGCGAACGCAACAGCGAAGGCGACGAACAACCATCGGCCTTCGGTGATGGAGAGCGAACCAGTCTCGGCCAATGCAACTAGGTCAAAGGTGACTTCACCCACCGAGTCGCGCGAGAGCAGAGCGGTGGCCACGATGCCCACCAACATGAATGCTGAACCGGCCATGGTGAAGAGGAAGAACTTGGTGGCCGCATACACGCGGTCGTCATAACCCCAACCGCCAATCAAGAAATACATCGGCACGAGCACAATTTCGAAGAACACGAAGAACAAGAACAGGTCAAGGCTGACGAACGAACCCATCACACCTGCCTGCAGGATCAGCATCCATGCCAGATACGGACGCTCGTCATGGTGCGGGTCGACACCGGCGATGACCAGCGGGAACAGGATGCCGGTCAGCACCACCAAAAACAATGAGATGCCGTCGATGCCAAGATGCCAAGAAATGCCCCATGCCGGAATCCATTCGTGTTTCGACACGAATTGAAACCCTGCATCGGCCGGGTCGAACGCCTGCAAGACCCACAGGCTGAGCGCACCAGTGACGACACTGGAACTCAGCGCAGCAAGTTTGGTCCACTCGGGTCGGCGCCGGCCGAACGACAACACCGCTCCCGCACCAATCAATGGCACGAGCACCAGTGCGGTGAGGATCGGAAACGCCAGGATGGGCGAATCTGCGACTGCTGCAATCATCACATTCATGCCAGCCACCCACGCCATACGAACCAAGCGAGCAAGGCCACCGTGCCGAGTGAAATAATCACCGCGTAGGCGCGCACGAAACCCGACTGTGCCCGGCGCACCTGCAGACCGACACCCCGCGCCAACGACCCCGCGCCATTCACGGCGCCATCCACGACTCGGGCATCAAAGTTGGTGACACCACGGAACACCGCAGCACCAGGCCCACCGACGAGGCGGGCAACAGTCGCGTCATAAAACCACGCATTCTCCAACACCTTCGGTTCGATCGTCGGTACGCGTCGCTTGGCGTACACCGCAATGGATAGCGCAATGCCGGTGAGCGCCACCACGATGGCGGCGATCAGCAGCACGTACTTGTTGTCATACGCCCACGTGCCCTTGATACTGCGTTCGGCTTCTTCCACCACCGGCTCGAGCCAGTTCTCCAAGAAATGCAGCTTCTTGCTGAACGGCAACTGCATCGCCCCACCCACAACCGAGAGTGCTGCCAACACCACCAGCGGCACGAGCATGACTTTGGGGCTTTCGTGCGGACGAAAATCGCCGTGTGCACCGTGCTCGGTCGCTGCGTCATCCCAACGCGCCTCACCGAAGAACACCATGATGACTTGGCGTGTCATGTAATACGCCGTGAGTAGTGCAGTGATCATGCCGACCACGTACAGCAGTCGATTATCGGCATACACATACAACAAAATTTCGTCCTTCGACCAGAAACCAGCAAACGGTGGCACACCGGCAATCGCCAGCCAGCCGATGATGAACGTAAATGCAGTCACCGGCATCGCCACACGCAAAGCGCCCATCTTGCGCATGTCTTGCTCATGGTGCATGCCATGAATTACCGAGCCCGAGCCCAAAAAGAGCAGCGCCTTGAAGAAGGCGTGGGTCACCATATGAAAGATTGCAGCGACATAGGCCCCCGAGCCGATTGCCAAGAACATGAACCCGAGTTGCGAGACAGTTGAATACGCCAACACTCGCTTGATGTCGTGTTGTGCTACGGCAATTGATGCAGCAAAGAGTGCAGTCGCTGCACCAACGATGGCAATCGTGTCGGGCACCCAGCCATACGACGATGTGAGCACCGGGCCAACCCGTGTCAGCAGGAACACACCGGCAGTCACCATCGTTGCAGCATGGATGAGCGCCGACACAGGTGTCGGGCCCTCCATCGCATCTGGCAGCCAGAAATACAGGGGCAACTGCGCACTCTTGCCGCAGGCACCGACGAACAGCAGCACTGCAATCGCCGAAATCGCCGTTTGCGAAATGGTGCCCTCGAGCGCAGCGTTATTGATCGCTTTGTACGACACCGACCCGACCGCCGAGAATGCCACAAACATCGCGGTCATCACACCCCAGTCACCGATGCGGTTGGTGACGAAGGCTTTCTTGCCGGCGACAGCTGCGCTATTGCGGGTGTGCCAGAACGAAATCAGAAAGTACGAGCACGCCCCCACGCCTTCCCAGCCAAGGAAGGTCACGAGTAGGTTCTCGCCGAGCACCAGCATCAACATCGAGAACACGAACAGGTTCAAATACAAAAAGAACTTGGCGAACTTCGGGTCGCCGTGCATGTACCCGATTGCATACAGATGAATCAGCGAACTGATACCAGTGACGAACAAAGCCATCGTGATGCTGAGTGGGTCGGCCAATAGTGCGAAGTCGATTTGCAGTGCACCGACGGGAATCCACTGAAAAAGTGTCACCACATGCGAACGTTCCTCGGCAGGCATGCCGAGCAGGTCGAAGTACACCGCGACAGTGACCGCAAAAGATGTTGCCGTCATTAGGGTCGCCAACCAGCCGGCGCGTGGCTCACCAATGCGTGACCCGGCAACGATCAAGATCAGTCCACCGACAAGCGGGAAGAACGGCACCAGCCACACCAGATTTGACATGTGCCTAGCCCCTCAGCTCCGCCATGTCATCGGCACTCAGGCTGGAACGATTGCGCATGATTGCCACAATGATGCCCAACCCAACCACGACTTCGGCTGCGGCAACCACTAAGACGAAGAACACGATCGACTGGCCGTTGATATCGGTGAGTTCACGGGCCAGCGCGACGAACGAAAGATTGACCGCATTCAACATCAGTTCGATGCACATGAACATGACAAGCGGATTGCGCCGCACCATCACACCGACGGTGCCGATGACGAACAGCAGTGCCGCAACCACCAGATACGACAACGTCGTTGGCTCGGGCATCACGCCTCCCCTGGCACACGACGACGTGCCAGCATCACGGTGCCGACAACGGCAACGACCAGTAATACCGACGTGAGTTCGAAGGCAACGACGTAGTCACCGAACACCGAGCGTGCCAATTGCTGGATGTTGGCGTCCCCCGTTGCACCGGCGACCGATGTGTCAAGACCTTCTGCCCGGGTCGTGAGCAACTCGCTACCGCGTGATACGGCAATTACCAGCAAACCAAGTAGCCCCAGCCCTGCCACCCCAGCCAGCCAACGTTGCGCAACAAGTGGCTCGGTTTGCAGGTCCTCGGCCTTGTCGACACCGAGCAACATGATGACGAAAAGAAACAGCACCACGATTGCACCCGCATACACGATGATTTGTACGGCAGCCAGAAAGTAGGCCTCAAGTGCGACGAAGTGCACGGCGACACCGAACAGGGTCAACACCAACGACAACGCGGCATGCACGGGATTTCGTCGTGTCACCACGCCGAGTGCCCCAACCAACATCATCGCACTCGCCAAAACAAAAACTATGAGTTGCATCAGTGTTGCGAGCCACCGTTATTCGCCGATGATGCATCCGCTACGACTTGTGCTGCCTCAGCAGCTCGCACGCCATAACCGAGCTCACCCGCCCACGACACCACACCGACGAAGGCTGCATCCCCCGCTGGTGCAGTCGCACGCATCCACGCCGAGGTGTGTTCGTCTTCACCCGGGCGCCAGTCTTCCCACGCCAAATGCTGCGGCCTGCCGTCGTCACCGACGAGTAGTTCATTCTTCGTGTAGATCGCATCCTTGCGATTGGTGAACGAGAATTCGAAGAGTTTGGTCTCGGTAATCGCCTCGGTTGGACATGCCTCGACACACAGGTCGCAGTGAATACAACGCAGGTAATTGATCTCGTAAATCCAGCCGAACCGCTCACCGGGTGAGGTTGGGTTGTCGGGGTCGTTGTCGGCACCACGCACGTGGATGCATTTGGCCGGGCACACTGCCGAGCACAATTCGCAGCCAATGCACTTTTCCATGCCATCTTCGTACCGGTTGAGCACATGTCGGCCGTGCAGACGCTCTGGCTTGTCGATTTTTTCGTCCATCGTGGACGCATTGCGCTTGTTGCGTTTGAACATGCGGCCACCCGAGTATTGCGTGGTCACGCGGTTCTTGCGACCGTGCTGACGCATGGTGACGATAAATCCACCTAGATAACCCATTTAGAACTGTGCTCCTTCTCGCTCACGAGTCTTGCCGCTCACGGCAAACGCAGCCTGCATCAGGGCGTAACACGCACCTAGCACCACCACCGCTCCAGCCGTCGTGACAAAAATATTCCAACCCTCGTTGCGGGCCAAACGCTGGGCAGCCAACAAAATGAACCAGCCCAGTGAAGCCGGAATGAGCAACTTCCAACCGAGGTCCATCAACTGGTCATATCGCAGACGCGGCAGCGATGCACGGAACCACACATAGATGTAGAGGAAAACGAGCACTTTGGCGAGCAGCCACACGGTGCCTTCCAACCCGTTCGGGATGAACGGAATGTCGAGCGTGACACCGTTGATGGATATCGGCTGGGGGCCACCAAAAAAGAGCGTGACGATCATTGCCGACATGGTCACGGTGTTCATGAACTCGGCAAGATAAAACAGCGCAAAGCGAATTGACGAGTATTCGGTGTTGAACCCACCAACGAGTTCTTGTTCTGCTTCGACCAAGTCAAAAGGTGGGCGGTTGAGTTCGGCAGTTGCAGCAATCATAAAGATGATGAACGGCACCACCCCGGTGGCCACCACGTGCCAGTCGGTGAGCGATGACTGCGCGCTGACGATGCCGCTCGTTGACATGGTTCCCGAAACGAGAATCACCGAAGCCAGCGACAACCCCAAGGCTGCTTCGTAACTCACCATCTGTGCCGATGCCCGCACCGAGCCAAGCAATGGATACTTTGAACCGCTCGACCAACCAGCCAGCATGATGCCGTACACCGCGATCGACGATATGGCGAGTGCGAACAACACACCGATATGCGGGTCGGCGAGTTGCACGCGAGTTTGAACACCGAACCAAGTGACGATGCCATTGTTGCCATCACGGAAGTCGCCACCGAGGGGAATGATTGCGAACGACAAGAACGCCGGAACAAACGACAGAAATGGTGCAAGTGCGAAGACGAAGCGATCAGAGCGACGTGGCAACAGGTCTTCTTTGAAGAACAGCTTGATGCCGTCAGCCAGCGTCTGCAGAATGCCGAATGGACCAGCTTTGTTCGGGCCGATGCGATTTTGCATGCCCGCAATCACCTTGCGCTCGAACCACACCATCAACATGGTGGCAACCAAACCAACGACGAAAATCACGAGCACCTTGAGCACCACGATCACAAGTGGTGTCCACAGCACGCCATCATCGAGCATCGGGTCAAGGGCCAACATCACACCACCTCGATTACCGCATCGGTGACCGCGACATCGTGGCGGATCAACTGTCGAATATCGCTGCCATGTTGATTGAACGGCACGAATGCCACACCACGCGAGACGGCATCGTCGATGACGACGGGTAGCACGATTGCCGAGCCATTGGCCGCAACACGCACATCGCTGCCTTCGCGAACGGCGAGGCGTTGAGCGTCGCTCGAGTGCAGGTGCACACCCGAGTCGCGTGCCAACGGGGCCAGTGATGGGCTTTCGCTGGTTGAAACCGCACGGTCGTACAGCACACGTGAGACCAGCAGGCGGAAGTGGTGCGTCAACCGCGGTGCAGCCGACGACGCAGCCGCGGTGATACGCACGGGTGCCGGATGTGCAACCACGACACCCTCGTGTCGCACCGCCTTGGCGACTGCGGCAGGGGCGAAAGCGGCAACGGTTGTTGTCATCGCGTCGTGCAGTTCGGTGTACGAGGAGTAGCCGAGATCAACACCGAGTTCCAATGCCAGTTCGGCGGCAATCATCCAGTCAGGGCGGGCAGTGCCGGCAGTGGTGATTTTTTGTGCGACATCACTGACACGACCCTCGCAGTTGGTGGTCGTACCAACTTTTTCACCGTAGGCCGCCGCGGGCAGAAGCACTTCAGCATGACGCGCCGATTCGGTGACGAACGTATCGACGGCGATGATGTGTTTGACACTGGCAAAGGCACGACGCACGAGATCTGCGTCAGGGACGTCTACCACCGGGTCAGCACCGAGCAAGATGAGGCACTCGACTTTGCCGGCGGCGGCTGCAGCAAGAATCGAGTTGGTGTCGCCGTCTGCCTGACGCGGGGTGAGACCCGCCGCGATTGCGCCACGGACATTGCCACGACGAACGACCGGCAGCACGCGCGCCTCGGGCACCGCGTGCAGTACTGCGCCAGTCGCAAGCAAGGCAAACTCCGGTGACTCAGCCAAGTTGCCACGCCCCACGACCACCGTCACATTGCCGAGCGCCAGTTGGGCAGCCACCTCCGGCATCGCGATCAGTTCACGAACCACTCGCGGTTGGTCACCCGGATCATGACGAATGGATTTCCAGGCATAGTCGGTGAGACCCGTGGCTCGCGGTGACACTTCGATGATTCTGGTCTTGCGCTTTTCGGCTGCATCGCGCAGTCGTAGATACAACACCGGTAATTCTTCTTTGAGATCAGGTGCCAACAAAATCACCGTGCTGGAAACGCAGGTCTCGGCAATCGTGGCTTGGGGCAGGGCGAATACCTCAGCCGGCAAACCATCGGCAAGTTGCGCATCTCGGGCGTTGATGCCGAGCAAGTCGGCGAGTGTGGCCCAGGCAAAGGCGTCCTCATTCGAACCACGCGCACCACCGATGATGGCAACTGCGGACGGTCCTTTGTCGTTGATGATCGTGCGCAGAATGCGACCGGCGGCATCGAGTGCCGACGACCACGTGGCGTCGACCAGCGCGCCATCCTTGCGTACGAGCGGTGCATTGACACGATTCTTGGAGTTGACCGACTCGAAATTGAAACGGCCACGATCGCACAACCAACCCCAGTTCACCGACTCGATGTCGACACCCTGATAGCGGACGAGTTCATCACGACTACTTTGCACCACCGTGCGACAACCCACGCTGCAGGTCGTGCACGTGCTCTCGACTTGTTCGAGATCCCATGGACGCGCCTTGAATCGATACGGCGATGCGGTAAGGGCACCAACCGGGCAGATCTGCACGGTATTGCCCGAGAAGTACGAACTGAATGGTTCATCGGGGAAGGTCATGATTTGCGTGTCGTTGCCACGACTCGTGAATGTGATCAGCGGGTCGCCCGCTACTTCGCTGGCGAATCGCGTGCAACGGTCGCACAGAATGCAACGTTCACGATCCAAAAACACCAAGTCACTGATTGGAATCGGTTTTTCGTAGTGACGCTTTTCTTCGACGTAACGGCTCTCACCGGGGCCGTGCGAAAACGCCTGGTCCTGCAACGGGCACTCCCCACCTTTGTCGCACACCGGACAATCGAGTGGATGATTGGCAAGCAACAGCTCGAGCACACCTTCCTGGGCGCGCTTGGCGGGTTCGGATGTGGTGGACACCACTTGGCCTTCGGCCACCGGTGTCATGCATGAAACGACGAGGGCTTTGCCGCGCGGGCCATCGACTTCGACGATGCACTGGCGGCACATCCCCACCGACGACATACGCGGGTGATAACAAAAGTGCGGCACGAACGAGCCGGCGTGTTCACAGGCATTGATGAGGAGTTCACCCGGCTTGGCCTCCACCGTGCGACCATCGACGGTGACGCTGACCGTGGTTTTTGGTGCAGCGATGTCGGTCATATGACGACGACTAACGGTGACTTGCGGTGGGTACGACGAACGGTGACTCGACACCATCGATGGGGCGACCGTGTTCGATGTAGTGCTCGAACTCGTGGCGGAAGCGGCGTACCGCGGACGTAATCGGTGACACAGCCGACGGGCCAAGTGGACAGATCGTGGTCTGCCGTGGCGGCCAGGCGAGACCCGGGCTGATGCTTTCGCTCACCTCGAACAACAAGTCGATGTCTTCGGGGCGACCGTGCCCGTCGAGCATGCGCTTCAAGACACGCTCCAACCATGTGGTGCCCTCACGGCACGGCGTGCACTTTCCGCACGATTCGCGGGCAAAGAATCGCACGATTCGCCAGCACGCTGCAACCATGTCGGTGCTCTGGTCCATCACGATGATGGCACCAGAACCGAGCATTGAGCCGGCCTTGTCGACAGTCGGTTTGTCGAGCGCCAGATCGAGATGTTCGGGGAAGAACCACATTGCCGATGCGCCACCCGGAATGAATGCTTTTACGTCGCCGCCATTGCGCACACCACCGCAGTACTCGGGGGCTTCGAACAACATGCGGAAGGTCGTGACACCGTTGGGCACCTCGAATACACCCGGCTTGTTCACATGACCGCTGACGGCGAACATGCGCATGCCGGTAGAGGTCGGTGCACCGAGCGCTTTGAAGTCGCCACCACCCTTACCGATGATGTACGGCAGATTGGCGAGTGTCTCGACGTTGTTGACGATCGTCGGTTGCATGTACAGGCCCTTGACGGCCGGGAAGAACGGGGGCTTCAATCGAGGCATGCCCCGCTCGCCCTCGATGCTTTCAATCAGTGCTGTTTCTTCACCGACGATGTACGCGCCTGCACCGGCGGTAAGCGTGATATCGACCGAGAAGTTGCTGCCACAGATGTTCTTGCCGACGATGTTGTTGGCGTAGGCCTCGTTGAGTGCCTGCGCCAACCGCTCCTGCGCCACGGCCATTTCGCCTCGCACATACAAGAACGCCTGGGCCGCATTCAGCGCGTAGCAGGCAAGCAAGATTCCTTCGATGAGTTGGTGCGGGTCAAGCTCCATCAGCATGCGGTCTTTGTAGGTGCCGGGCTCACTTTCGTCACCATTGATGACGAGGTAGCGCGGGTGCACATCGGCAGCCAAAAAACCCCACTTGACACCGGCCGGAAAACCGGCACCACCGCGGCCCTGAATTTCTGCGGCCTTCACTTCGTCGTGCACTTGCTGCGGGGTCATCGTGCCCAACGCCTTGCGCAACGACTGATACCCGTTCGTGCGCACGTAGCCGGCATAGGTATGGCCGTCGGCCAAGTCGAAGCGCGACGTAATGATCCGTGGACCGTTTGGAACGCTCATCGGGCATCCACCTGTTCTTGTTCGAGCGTGCCGCGATTGCTCCACGCCTCTGTTGTCTCCTGGCGAATGGTTGCCAACGTGCCATGCGGCGGGAACTCACCCGTCAACTTGCCATCTTCCAATTCGGCAATGAGCGCATCGAACGACTCGGGGGTCACTCGGTAGCGATAGCGGTAGTTCACCTGCACTGCCGGGGCTTCGGTGCAAGCGGCGATGCATTCGACGTCTTCGATCGTGAACAGCCCATCACCCGTCGTGCTTCCGGCTTTGATACCGAGGCGTTCTTCGGCATGATGCAACAGGCTCCACGCACCGACCAATTGGCACGAGATGTTCGTGCAGATGTTGATGCAGTATTTGCCGATCGGATGGAACTTGAACATTTCGTAGAAACTTGCGGTGCCGTACACCTCTGCAGGTGCCAGGTCGAGTATTTCGGCGATGTGCACCATGGCATCCTGGGTCACATAGCCATCTTGTTCTTGGGCGAGATGCAGCAATGGAATCAGCGCCGACTTCTTGCGCGGAAAACGACCGATCACTTCGTCGGCAATCTTCAGTCGTTCGTCAGAAAGCCGGCTCATCGGTCTACCTCGCCGAGCACTGGGTCAATCGATGAAATCACCGCGACTGCATCGGCAACGAGGCCACCACGCATCATGTGCGGCAGGCACTGCACGTTGACAAAACTTGGCGCCCGCACATGCAGGCGATACGGCACCGACGAGCCGTCACTCACGATGTAGCAACCAACCTCGCCCCGTGGCGACTCGATCGACACGTAGACCTCACCCGCCGGCACTTTGAAGCCCTCGGTGAAGATCTTGAAGTGGTGAATGAGTGCTTCCATCGATTCGTCGATGCGCCCACGCGGTGGTGGGGTGACCTTCTTGTTCTGGATGCGGAAGTTGCCCGACGGCATCTTGTCGAGAATCTGACGCACGATGCGCATCGACTCGCGAATTTCGTACAGGCGGATCGCATAACGGTCGTAGGCGTCACCATGGAGGCCGACGACGACGTCGAATTCCACCTCGTCGTACATGAGATACGGCAGGTCTTTGCGCAAGTCCCAGGCCAGACCTGTCGAACGCAGGATGGGGCCGGTGGCGGCAAGTGCGATCGCCTCGCTTTGGGTGATGACACCAACACCCTGCAGACGTTCACGCCAAATCGGTTGACCAGTCATCAACACTTCGTATTCCGCCAGTCGCTCGGGCAACATGTCCAGGAGTGCGAGCACGTCGTCGCGCCAACCAGCCGGCAGGTCGGCGGCCACTCCGCCTGGGCGAATGAAGTTGTGGTTCATGCGCAGACCGGTGACCTTTTGGAAGAATCGCAACACTTGCTCGCGTTCACGCCAGCCGTAGAGCATCATCGACACCGCGCCAAGGTCCATCCCGTTGGTCGCCATGAACAGCAGGTGGCTACTCATTCGATTGAGTTCAGACAACAACATGCGCATCCACTGCGCCCGTTCCGGGATGTCGCCGTCGATGCCGAGCAGTTTCTCGGTCGCCAACGAAAAGACCAGCTCGTTGTTGAGCGGCGACAAATAGTCCATCCGCGTCATGTTGGTGCCACCCTGCATGAAGCTGAGCGTCTCACCCGTTTTTTCCATGCCGGTGTGCAGGTAACCGATGATCGGCTTGCATCGCAACACGGTTTCACCCTGCAGCTCGAGCATCAAGCGCAACACGCCGTGGGTGCTCGGGTGTTGTGGGCCCATATTGATGATCATCGTCTGATCCTCATCGACGTCGTTGGCAACATCGGCGAGTGCGGCAGCCGCAGATTCACTCAGGCGCAGCACCGAGCCGGATTCACGCATCAGGGCCTTCTGTGAAATTTCGGAGCGCGACCGTAGTTCTTGGCCACCCTCACTCGTTATGGCACCGGCAGAGACAAGGGGTGTGCTGCGCTCAACGGTGGGGTTGTCGGCTGCCGGGCGTTCGTCGAGCGTGGTCACGATGCTGCACCTTTGAATTGCACGGGAATACGACCCGTCGAGTAGTCCTTACGCAGCGGGTGGCCATCCCAATCTTCAGGCATCAGAATGCGCGTCAGATCTGGGTGCCCATCGAACGCCACGCCGAACATGTCGAACACCTCGCGCTCCATCGCCTCGGTGCTCGGATGGATATCGAACAGTGATGGCATCGATTCGCCGTCGGCGATTTGCACACGCACCCGCACTCGTTTGCGCTGCGCCAACGACAGCAGGTTGACCACGATTTCAAAACGTTGCGCCACGACACCAGCGGGCAACAGGCGATTCTCCAATGCGAGATAGTCGACCGCGGTGAGGTCGATACACATCGTGAAGCCGTCCGCGTACAGGTTCGTGATCGTGGCCACGTACACCGACTTGTCGACGAACAGCACACGCTGACCGAGCGAGTCGTGGACGGTAACACCGCTCGATACGGCACCGGTGACCTCGGTACTCGTCATACCGAAGAACGCCGTTCCAAGGTCACGGGTGTGATGATGCCGGCCGGAATCTCCTGAATGTGTACGTTGGCACCTGCACCACTGGCGGCGCGACGGCGCATGATTTCACCGTCTTCGATCAATTGATGCAGGGTTTCAATTGCGTGGATGAGCGTCTCGGGTGTCGGCGGGCATCCAGGCGCATACACATCGACGGGTACCACCTGATCGACGCCCTGCACGATGGCGTAATTGTTGAACATGCCGCCACTCGAGGCACAGACACCCATGGAAATGACCCACTTGGGCTCCATCATCTGGTCGTACACCTGACGCAAAACTGGGGCCATCTTTTGGCTGACGCGTCCAGCCACGATCATGATGTCTGCTTGACGGGGCGACGCACGAAACACTTCCATTCCGAAACGCGCAATGTCGTAGTGCGGGGCACCTGTACCCATCATTTCAATCGCACAACAGGCCAAACCAAACGTTGCACCCCAGCTCGAGCGTGAGCGCGACCACTTCACGAGGTCTTCGATCCGGCCAGTCAAAAAGTTGTGCTGAATGCCACCCAAGCCGTTGTCCATCACATCACGCACTGCACTCATACGCCGACCGTCTCTCGGGGAACCGTCTCTTGGGGAACCGTCTCTCGGGGTGCCGCGACAATCTCCCGCACGGCTGGTGCGATGCGACCATCCAAACCAACCACCCTGACCCCCGGTCCGGTGACTGGTGCAGCGATCACATCAGAAATCGAGAGATTCTTTTTCAGCGGGCCCCACTCCAATGCGCCGCGGGCCACGACGTACACAAAAGCCACGAAGAATACCGCACTAAAGGCGAACATTTCCCAAAAGCCGAATGCACCGAGTGCACCGTGCGCAACCGCGTACGGGTAGGCAAAGATGATTTCGATATCGAACATGATGAACAGCATTGCAACGAGATAGAACGACACCGGAAATCGCTCGGGTGATTCGCGACTTGGCACGATGCCGCACTCATACGGTGCCTCTTTGGCGCTATTGGGTCGCCGCGGCGCGAGCAACTTCGAGGCCACAAGACTCAACAAGCCGAAGGCAACTGCCAGCGCAGTGAGCACCAAGATTGGCAGGTACTGACCCATCGTCGTTGCGCCCTTCGGGCTTACACCTTTTCGAGTTCGCGCGCGCGGGCAAGATTGTCACGCAGTATCAAGTCGCGGCGGTGCAGCAGCCAGCACAACAGAACGAACACCAACGTTGATCCGAGCGTGATCATCATCGCCGGCTGACGCTTGTTGCCAAGGTCTCGAATGATGTACACATACCGACGTTCTTGTGTCTCGTCGACTTTGGGACGTGCGGGTGCACGACCCGGCTCGACTCGCTGCGGCACGATCGGCGCCACTTCCACCAATGCGTACCGAGGTTCATGAAAAAAGGCGAAGAAATCGAGCGACTCGTTGACCATCGGCCAACGCTTACCCCCGCGATTGAAGACACTGACCGACACGAATTCGCCCGGCGAGAACTCCTCGGCGCCATTGATCAGAATTTCGTCCGAGGATGCAACGGCCTGTCCGCGCTGCGGGTCGGCATCATCAAGTCGCTCCCAACCCTCCGAGGTCAATGCGGCGACGACTGTTTCGGAGTTCTGCTGCGGTGTGCCCGTCAACTTCAGTGGCTGCTCGAGAATCTCGACCTGTTGGAACAACTCCGCATCTCGGATCAGTGTTGCTGGTTCAGCAGGAACCCACGACGGTTCACGGCCTTTGAGACCGATGCCGTAGGTCCACCAAATCACACCCATCGCGGCCATCCAACCAAAGAGGCCACCGAGGATGACGAGAAAGCCGAGACGTGCGCCCAGGTTGGTGCCCACGACGAGATACGACCCGCCAATGAGCACACCGGCGGAAATCAGCACGACGACATACCCGCGGAGTTCGGGTTCCCAACTGATGGCGAGCATCGCCAACGTGTTCATCTAGAGGCCTCGCACGTATTCGACAACGAGGCGCAACTGCTCGGCAGTGAACACTTTGCCGAAGCCCGGCATGCGTCCGCCACCCTGGCCCTGCTCGCCGTATCGCTTGCCGTATTCACTCCCCGCCTCGATAAAAGCGATCATGTCTGCCTGGTTGGGGAACTGTCGTACTGCGGAGCCACCCGTCAGGTTGGGGCCGAATGCGCCACCACCCGTGATTTGAGGTTCACCGTACGACCAACCTTTGGTGTGGCAGCGAGCGCACGAATAGCTTCCGGCGCCGACAAGGTCAAGGTTGAACAGTGCTTCACCAAACGAGGCATACGTACCGTTCTTCACGAGGCGCTCGGCTTCGGCCTGAATTTCATCCTGATGTTTCTTGGGCAACGTGCCGCCTTCGCACGTCTTTGGATCATCGTCGGGTGAAACACAATTTTCGCGCGGAATCTGAATGCTCTTCACATAATCGAGCACCGTTTGAATCTGTTGCTCATTCATCGGGCCACCACCCACGAGACCCCACGCCGACATCGGCGAAAACGGGCGGCCATAGTTGAGGATGAATCGGAATTCTTCTTCGGTGTAGCGCAGGTACACGTTGTTGATCGCGGGTGCTTTCCAGTTGACTGCCTTGACTTCACCGGTTTTGGGGTCGGTCACGGCGTACGAAGCGACACCACCGACACCACTCATACCGCCATGGCAACCTGCGCAGTTGAAACCCCCATCGGCGGTGACTGCAAACAGACCCGAACCCCAAGACTCAAATTTGTGCACGAAATCTTGTTCGGCACCGGCCTGGCGACCTGGTTCCAAGATCCAGTACAGCGGCAGCGTCACCGTGACGATCGCAAGAAACGCCAAGCCGATCAACTGCGTGCGTTCGAGTTTCTTGCCTTCCAAAGTTTCGTCGTCGTAATACAACTTGCGGTTCGCCGCCAGTTCGATTTCTGAGCCAATTTCTGGGCGACTCGTGCGAATGTTGACGAACGCATAGATCGCCCAACCGCCAAGGGCAAGTACCAACGCCAGCCACGCCAACGTGGTGGTGACGGCGGCGAACATCGGCGTCATGAAATTAGTGGCTTTCCCCACCGACACAATGTGGGCCTTCGGCTTCCTGACCTGTCGTGTTCGTGCCAATCGATGGCCCGCCGAAGACCGTGCCGGTGTCGATCACGATGTTGCCGTTGTTGAGTGACACCGCAAAGCGATCCATACCACGCGGCGCTGGGCCACCCTTTTTTTCACCGACCCGGTTGAATTGCGAGCCGTGACATGGGCACTCGAACCATTGCGAGGTGGCGCAAGTCGGTACGCGGCAGCCGAGGTGCGGGCACTTTTGGTACAGCGCGACGATTCCCGATGACATGCCGGCGAACACGGGCGCCTGGCTGGCGTAGATCACCTCGGCTTTCGCCAGCGACTCCTTCGGATACTCCGTCACCCAGGCCCGCGCCTCGGGTAGGTACAGGAAACCATTGTTGGACCGGATACCAGCGATGATGTCGTCTACTTTTCCGGCATTGATCTTGGAACCAAAACCACCTTCGGCGCCCTTCCACAGAAAACCGAGTGAGGCCGCACCGAAGCCACCGATACCAGCGGTCATGAGCGTGATGGTGGCACGATTGAAAAACTGTCGACGAGACACGCCGATGACCTCGGGGTCTGGTGGAACCCACGCGGTGACCGCCACGGTTTTCGGCACGGCAAGTGCGGTACTACGCGCTGCAGTGGCCGCACGCTCGAACTCTTTGCCGCTGACGGTGTGGGCGGCTGAGTCATCGCGCGAGCGTGTTTCACGCGACAACACGCCGGTGGTCTCACGACGGCGAGCCGCAGTAAGCACAACAACGCCAGCAAGCACGACCAATGCGGCGAGGGCGATGATCAGAGTGGAGTTCATGATTTAGAGCTCAAAGAAAATTCCGTCGCGCCACGGGAACGTGAAGTTGTAGCCGGGCCCACGGAAGAACGAACTGATGATCGTGAGCACTGCCCAGAACATCAGGTGCACGGTCCACAGGCTGGTGATGAACTTGCGATCCTCTGGCTTGTTCGACTTGTTGCGGTCCATGTACGGGGCAAAAATCATGAGGATGATGCCCATGCCTGGAATCGTCACGCCGGCGATCATCGGGTGGAACATGGTGAGCAACTCTTGCAAGCCCATGAAGTACCACGGCGCTTTCGAAGGGTTGGGGGTGGCGTTGAAGTTGGCCGCTTGCAACAGTGGTGCGTTCACGAACCACGAAAACATGAATACGAACGCCGTGCACGCCAACGCCGAAACGAATTCCGGCCCGAGGAGGTGCGGCCACGTGTGCACCTTGTCGACTGGTATCGCCTTGACATCCTGAATTGAGCCTGACTTTACGACGGTGAGCAGTCGTTGCGTATGGCCACCTGGGCCGGCACCAACAGGTACGCCGCTCGCAACGGGTGCAGCAATGACCGGCACCGTTGGGGCATCCTTCAGTGCCACACCGCCAGCGCGCGCCGCCTTGCTGCGTTGCAGGAGTTCTTCAGGAATACGCGAAGCACCTTCGCTCGACGCAGTGGCGCCGGTGTCTTCCGTTTTTTCGCGGGCAGCCTTCGCCCGCTTCAGCAGGTGTTCTGGAATTTCAGTCATCGTTGATCCTTTCCTTGACTCACAGAGGTCCTGAAATTCCACCGTCTTTGCGCACGCGCCAGAAGTGGATGGCCAAGAAAATCACCGTGATGAACGGGAACAGCAACACGTGCAACACGTACCAACGCAGCAGGGTTTCTGCACCGATCTCGGTACCACCCAGCAGAACGAAGCGCACTTGTGAGCCGATGATCGGTGAATAACCCATCATGTTGGTGCCGACGGTGACCGCCCACAAAGCCAACTGGTCCCATGGCAACAAGTAGCCGGTGAACGACAGCAGCAGGGTGAGTGTCAACAAAATGACACCAACCACCCAGTTGAATTCGCGTGGTGCTTTGTATGCGCCGTGGTAAAACACGCGGGCCATGTGCAAGAACACGGCGAGCACCATCAAGTGCGCGCCCCAGCGATGCATGTTGCGCACCATCAAACCAAAGGTCACCGACGTGTGCAGCGACTGGATGTCATCCCACGCGTTAGCCGCCGTCGGGCGATAGAAGAACATCAAGAAGATGCCGGTGATCGTGAGCAGAATGAAGAGGAAGAACGACAGGCCACCGAGACACAGGGTGTAGCTGACTTTTACGGCGTGACGCTTTACTTTCACCGGGTGGAGGTGATACAGCACCGAGTTCATCACGACGTAAGAACGGTTGCGGGGCGAATCGGTATATCCCTTGCGGAAAATCGAACCTGGGCGGAAGATTGAAGTCCAGACTTGGCCACCTTGCACCTGCTCGCCAGCCTTGGCGATGCGCTCTTTGACTTTGATGCGTGGTTTTTCTTCGACGATGCTTGACATATTTTCTCCTTAGAACCTCATGCCGTAGGAATAGCCGTGGTTGTTGGTGCGCATATGCGGGTCGCCGGTAGCCGGCGCAACACCAACTTTGCCGAGCACGATGACACCGGTTGGGCAACGATCGACGCACAGGGCGCATCGTGTGCAGATGTCGTCGTCAATCACGAAGATCACGCTGTCCGACGGATCAGCACCAGGCATCTCGGTGCCTTGCGAGTCGACGACTGCAGATGGGTTCACCATGTGAATGCACTTCCACGGGCAGATGTCAACGCAACCCTCGCACAAGATGCATTCGCTTTGATCGATATGGATGAACTGTTTGGGCTTGACGGCCTTGCTCAGGTAGTCGGCATCCACCTCGACGAGGGTGTACTCGTCGGTGTACGGCATCATCGGTGGGTTGGCGTCGGTGCGTGCCATGTCGTTACGACTTTTTCACAAGCGGTCGGCCGTAGGTGCTACTGAGCAATGCAACTTGTTTCACTTCGCCGCGCTTCTGCCACCAAGCGAACAAATAAATGAACAGCCCGATGTACACACCGTGGATGACGAGCACCACGATGTCGCGCAACGCTTCGTAGCTGATCGTGAACGGGAACTGGCCACCGAACTCCTGCGGCTTCATGACATTGAAGGGCCCGAAGATGATCTTGTCCTTGCGCCAGCCCAGTTCTTTGTCGGCGTGGTCGATCCATTGATGGGGCACCACGCCGAAGGCAAGGAAGATGACGAAAAACACGTAGGCACTGCCGAACATCGCTTCGCCCCAAGTGGCTTGGCGACTGACGGGGCGCCGGTTTCCGACGACGACCACCAGATACGACATAAGGAGGGTCGCAAAAAACGAAAAAAGGAACGCCTGGTTCACGCCAGGCCAGCGAAGAATGTCGATCGCAATCATGCGTCTTTCGTGCCTTTCGTGGAAGCTTGCGGACGTGCCTTACCTGGCTAAACCCTAGTCTTCGGACTTCGTGGGGGCTCATCCCGTTCGTTGAATGACATGTGACGGTTGCACGACGACATGTGACGGATGACGACGTCGTGCAATCGTGCAAAAATCGCCTGCGAGCAACACGGTGAGCCACGCGGTCATGCGGATTAGTCTCAATCTGAACATGTTTCGCGCATCACATTTCTCCGGAGTCGCACGGTGACCGAGGTTCCAGATTTCCTCTTCAAACGCTCGAGGGATCGCCGTGCCGCGCTGTCGGGTAGTGCGCCAGCGGCTGAACCAACCGTGTCAAAAGAGGTCGCCAAGACAGCGACATCATCGGCAGCACCTGCACTTGCCGCAGAGATAGCGCCACCACCCCCACCGAGACTCGACCCTGCCTACGTAGTGGCGGCAAAGACCCGCAAGAAGATTCCCTTCTGGGCAATGGCCACGCTGAGCCTGCTGCCCGTATGGGCCTTTTTGTATCTACTGGCCGTGAGCCCGCAGGAACGTGAAGCTTCTGGGCCGATGGCAGTCGGCGCTGAGGTGTACGGCGCGTGCGCGAGCTGTCACGGTGCAGCCGGCCAGGGCGGTGCTGGTCGGGTGTTGCACGAAGGCGAAGTGCTGAAGACGTTCCCCCACATCGAAGACATGTTGAACTTCGTGTACACCGGCAGCCAGCCGTTCGTCTCGGCGAATCTTGCGGTGTACGGCGATGCAAATCGCGAGTCTGGCGCCCACGCGCCACTCTCCTACAACGGCAACGGCATGCCCGCCCAAGGCGAAAAATGGGGCGGTGGTCTGACTGACTACGAAGTGCTCGGTGTGGTCTGCCACGAACGATATGCCATTGGTGGTGCAGACCCAAAGAGCGAACAATGGGCCGGCGAATACGCAACCTGGTGCTCACCGGAGTCGGAAATTTACGCTGCCCTCGAAGCAGGCACGGTCGATTACGACACGGTGGCCGACACTTTCAAGATGCTTGAGACTCCACCCCGCATGGTTGGTACCGAGGCTCGAGCCGCCAAGTAATGGAACTGGCGGATATCGGCGCAATGCCTACACGTGAGACCGATGTGCTGGTCATCGGCGGCGGGCCTGCCGGCGCAGCCATGGGTTACTGGTCTGCCCAACTCGGCGACAGTGTCACGATCGTTGAACGCAAACATTTCCCCCGTGAAAAAACCTGTGGCGATGGCCTGACGCCGCGCGCCGTAAAACAACTCGACGACATGGGTCTCGGCGAGCCACTCAAGCAGTTCCACCGCTACGAAGGTTTACGGGCGACCGCGCACGGCAAAGAACTCGAGATGCAGTGGCCGACACATCCGCTCTATCCGCGCCATGGGTACGTCGTGCGACGTCGCGAGCTTGATGCAATGGTGGCGTTCAACGCCGAAAAATCTGGTGCAACTTTGCTGCAGGGCCACGAGGCGATCGAGCCACTCATGCAAAACGGTCGTGTGTGCGGGGCGATCGTCAACGACATCGACGAAGATCGCAAGGTAGCGATTCGTGCCTCCTACGTTGTGATCGCCGACGGTGCGAACAGTCGCTTTGGTCGCTCACTTGGCACCGCCCGGGAAAAAGCGTGGCCATACGGCACGGCAATCCGTACCTACTGGCAGAGCCCGAAACACAAAGAGCCCTGGATCGAATCGGCGCTCGATGTGAAAGATCGCCAAGGTAACTCGATGCCGGGATACGGCTGGATCTTCCCGGTTGGTGACGGCACGATCAACGTTGGTGTCGGGCTGCTCTCCACCTTCAAAAAATTCAAGGATGTGAACACCACCCACCTGCTCGACTCCTACGCCCACATGATCGCCGATCGTTGGGAGATTGACCCCACATCACCAGAATGTCGTGCGACGAGTGGCAAGATTCCGATGGGTGGCTCGATGTTTCCCAAAATGGGCCCGACACATCTGGTGATTGGCGATGCCGCCGGAAGCGTGAACCCGTTCAACGGTGAGGGCATCGACTACGCGTATGAAACCGCGCGAATGGCAGCATCCGTGTTGCATGACGCATTGCGTAGTGGCGATGCATCGGCACTGCAGCAGTACCCCACCATGCTTGACGATGAATATGGTCAATACTTCAAGGTGGCGCGACTGTTCGCGCGCATCATCGGCCGACCGGCGTTGATGCGTGAGCTGTCGCGGGTGGGCATCAACAGCCGCACCCTCATGGAATGGGTGTTGCGGATCATGGCGAATCTCCTGCGACCCGACGAAAAGGGGCCTGCCGAAATTGCCTACGCAATGGCCGCACGCATCGTGCGCCTCGCGCCCAACGCCTAGTTGTTTACTCAGCCTGCGCAGATAACTTCGACGACTTCGTCCCGATCAAGATCGAGCACGGTGCGGATACCGCTTCCGGCATACG
>JAEMQQ010000077.1 GCA_016463775.1 Ilumatobacteraceae bacterium
ACTGGTGGAACCCCATTTATGACCTATCTTCGCAAGCACCGTGATGAGACAAAGAAACAAACTCTGCCCTAATCTTTCAACTCTTAATTAGTGCAGTTACTTCCTGGCCACCTTTTGGCGCACGATGTTGAGTGCGCTGCCGGCGCGAAACCACTCCACGTGTTCGGGGCTAAAGGCATGCGTGGCCTCGAACGGCACCGTAGAACCATCGGCTTTGTGCAACACACACGACACGGGTTTGTCGGGCACTGGCGGCAAGCCGTGCACGCTGATGCGGTCGCCTTCGCCGATCAAGTCATACACGGCACCATCGGCAAACGTCAACGGCACGAGGCCTTGTTTTTTCAGGTTGGTTTCGTGAATGCGGGCAAACGAGCGCGCAAAAATCACCACGCCACCACGAAAGCGCGGCTCCATCGCTGCGTGTTCGCGCGATGACCCTTCGCCATAGTTCTGGTCGCCGATCGCACACCAGCGAATGCCGGCCGCGCTGTAGCGCTTGGCAATTTCGGGGTACAACCGTCGCTCGCCGTCGGTGATGTCTAACCCCACACCCACGGCATCATCAAACGCATTCACCACACCGATGAACAAGTTGCCCGAGATGTTTTCTAGGTGTCCGCGGTATTTCAGCCATTTGCCGGCGGCCGAAATGTGGTCGGTGGTGCACTTGCCTTTGGCTTTCATCAAGATGGGCAGTTCCACATAGTCGTTGCCATCCCACGCGGGGAACGGCTCGAGCAACTGCAGTCGATCGCTGGTGGGCGACACGCTCACCACCACGCCCGTGCCATCGGCTGGTGGGGCAGTAAACGTGTTCTCACCGGCTTCGTAGCCATTGGCGGGCAACACTTCGCCCACGGGGGCTGCCAAGCGCACCAACGTGCCATCGGGGGCCGTCAGCGTGTCGGTGGCGGGGTTGAAATCCAACCGGCCAGCCAAGGCGAGTGCAAGCACTGTGTCGGGGCTCGTTACGAACGACAGCGTGTTGGCCGAGCCGTCGTTGCGCTTGGGGAAGTTGCGGTTGAACGAGTTGACGATGGTGTTCGGCCGGTCGGTGATCGACGCGGGGCGATCCCACTGGCCGATGCACGGGCCGCACGCATTGGCCAGCACGGTGGCGCCGATGGCTTCTAGGTCGGCCAAGATGCCGTCGCGTTCGATCGTGGCACGAATTTGCTCAGACCCTGGCGTAATCAACAACTCGGTTTTGGTGCGCAAACCCGCAGCTGCTGCCTGGCGGGCAAGTGATGCCACTCGGGTTAAGTCTTCATAACTCGAATTCGTGCACGAACCAATGAGCGCTGCCGAAATCTCAAGCGGCCACCCGTGCTCGCGTGCTGCATCACCCAAAGGTGCACCAGCGCGGTGCGCGCGATCGGGCGAGTGCGGGCCGTTCACCAGTGGCGCAAGTGTGGACAAATCAATTTCCACCAAGCGGTCATACGTGGCACCTTCGTCGGGGCGCAGGTGTTCGCGCACCGCATCGGCTGCTGCGGCAATATCGGCTCGGCCTGTGGCGCGCAAATATTCGGCCATGTGCGAGTCGTAGCCAAACA
>JAEMQQ010000078.1 GCA_016463775.1 Ilumatobacteraceae bacterium
AGTGAATCAGTGGCGGTCATGCAGCCTGAAAGTTCACCGTCTTGCGGCTGGAGCGCACGATTGATGCCACCAAGATGGCCAGGGAGATACCTGCAATTGCGTAGCGGGCACCATCGTTGTCACGCAGATTGATGACTGCGGGGAGGATCAGCAATGACACCAGGTTCATCACTTTGATTAGTGGGTTCAATGCTGGGCCAGCTGTGTCTTTGAACGGGTCGCCCACCGTGTCGCCGATGACGGCTGCCTTGTGAGCATTGGATCCCTTGCCACCATGATGGCCATCTTCGATGAACTTCTTGGCGTTGTCCCATGCGCCACCAGCGTTGCTCAAATAGTTGGCCATGAGTTGACCCGTGAGAATTACGGCTGCCAAGAATGCACCGAGTGCGAAGTAGTTGATACCGAAGCCAACGATGACTGGTGTCAACACCGCGAGCAAGGCGGGCGTCGTTAGCTCGCGCAACGAGGCAGCCGTGCAGATGTCGATAACCGGGCCGTAGTCAGGCTGTTTGGTGCCGGCCATGATGCCGCCGTCAGCAAACTGCTTGCGCACTTCTTGCACCACGACACCGGCAGTGCGACCCACTGCACGAATCGCCAATGCCGAGAACATGAACGCAATCGAGCCACCAATGAGCAGACCGATAAAGGTCTTTACATCTGCAACGTTGATTTGTGTTTCAACAGCTCGGAAGATGTCGTCACCCTCGAGCAGTTTCCCCAAATCATCTTTCAATTGGAGCTCACCAGCAATGGTTTCGATGTAGGCAGCAAAGAGCGCCACGGCAGCAATAACTGCCGAGCCAATTGCAAAGCCCTTGGTAACGGCTTTGGTGGTGTTGCCCACAGCGTCGAGGCTCACCAGAATCTTGCGTGATTCGCCCTCGAATTCGCCAGCCATTTCGGCAATGCCCGCGGCATTATCCGCTACTGGGCCGAAGGTGTCTTCGGAAACGATGACACCTGTGGTGGCCAACATGCCCATGCCACACAACGCCACGAGATACAGCGACAGCAAGATATTGCCACCACCCAGCCAGAGCGTGCCACCGAGTGAGATGGCGATGCAGATGATGGCGTACACCGATGATTCAAGCCCAGATGCTGTACCCGACAACACCACGGTTGCGGGGCCAGTTTCGGCAGACTCAGCGATTTCTTTCACTGGGCCGTATTCCGTACCAGTGAAATATTCCGTGAGGCGGCTCAGCACTTGGGCCAAGATCAGGCCGATTAACACGGCACCAAAGACGCGCCAGCCGATACCCGAGATGGACACCTCAATTTCAGCGAAACCTGGCGAACCTTTCGCAGGATTGCCGATGTAGTACGTCGACAAAATGAGAGTGCCGATCACGGTGATGATGCCAGCAGTCAAAAAGCCACGGTTGATTGGCTTCAGTGCGTTCATCTCGCCTTCTTTGGCCCGCACGGCAAACACGCCGGCAATCGAGGCGATCACACCGATTGCACGCGCAGCCAGTGGGAACACGAGACCAAGTGCGGGGTTCAAACCAATTGAATTGAATGCAGCAACACCGAGAA
>JAEMQQ010000079.1:0-1058 GCA_016463775.1 Ilumatobacteraceae bacterium
TGTGGTTGTTCGGGAGGTGGGCCACACGGCGGGTGAACGCACGCTCAAATCTGCAAAGTATTGTCGCACCAACGGCAATGACAATTTCTGCTGTTGCAGTATTCATTGCGTTGCGCACCGTAGGCGGGCTCTCTACCATCTCGGGTGAGACCCCAATATTCAACTCTCGCAGTGCGTTGTGGTCTCAAAATTGGGCGGGGTTCCTAGAAAAACCGTTGGGTGGCTGGGGCTGGATGGCCGCTCGCCGCACACCAGACTTCCATCGCAACGCTTGGCCCTGGCCAGCATTTGACACCGAGTGGTCCCACAACGGCTATCACGATTTACTGCTTGGCGGTGGCGTGCTCGCTGCAGTGTTGTTCATTGGTGTCGTATTTTTTGGAGTTGGCAGCATTGATCAAACGGCAAGTTTGCGCACCTCTGTGCCGCGATTTCTGGTGATTGGTTTTGTACTCGCAGCGGCAACCCAGGAGTCGTTTTTCATTGGATCCCATTTTGTATGGGCAATGTTGATAGCGATGTTGTTCGTAGACAGCGGCACTCAACGTAAAGCCTTAGTCGACAAGCACCACGCCAGCAACTGAACGCCCAGAGCGGTCGAGCGCAGCCAGTACTTCGACAAGGTCTGCGCGTAGGTCACGATTACGGCGAACCACCACTACATCAACTTCGTCCGCGGCAAGTGTGGTGAGTTCAGGCACGCTGAGTTCGGTGAACGGCACGGAGATCTTCGCTACCACCCCGCTCATTGTGGCAATGCGTTGAAGTGCTGCAGAATCGTTCAGCGGGTCGCGTAACGGCAGATAACGCAGTCGTGTCGCAGAGTATGTGCCGAGTGCGTGATGCACCGCCACCGCGGTGCGTCGATCACGAACGGCATCCTCGGTCTTGGCGACGTGCCCGAGCAGCCGGGCTATTCCTACCGAGCGTGTGAGTTGACGCACCGAGCGAATTCGACTGTCGGTGTAGGTGAGCTGCAAGAGGATGAGTAGCGAAACAAGCAGACCTGCTGCAATCCCGAAGGTGTAGGTGGGGCGGCGAACACTCGTCAAGGTGGC
>JAEMQQ010000079.1:1068-1527 GCA_016463775.1 Ilumatobacteraceae bacterium
AGTGCTGTTTCAGATTGTGAAATCTTGAATAATGGCGTATCAAGACGGCCAATCAACACGTCAATTGCTGCAAGTTGGGTCGCCACTCTTGCATCCGGTGCAACACGTTGCACCTCGGTGAGCACGGCTTGCAAATCGTTGAGCCCTGCGGTGAGCGCATCGCGACGAATCTCGACTGTCTTCACCACGTATGCATCGATGGCAGATTCACAGTCAGCTCTCACTGGCTCGTTACACGAAAATGAGTACGCCAATACACCGCCACTGGTGAGGACGAATGTACTTTCGCCACCACTCTCCAAAGTGTCAGCCAGCGTGAATGTTGGGCGACTCCGTGTCACGGTAACTACCGCATCCCGACCGAGCCGGGCAGAAATTTCATCACGTACTGCTGCACTTTGCAACACCAGCAATTGGTTGTTGGCATCCGGAAACGCCCGCACCGACACGGGGTCGATG
>JAEMQQ010000080.1 GCA_016463775.1 Ilumatobacteraceae bacterium
GCGCCAAGCAACTCATCAACCGCATCTCCAATGCTGGCGCTGCCGAACACTTCGCCGCTGAACGCGAGATCATCTTCACGCTGATTGGCAAACCCCATCAGGTGGAAGCCATCACAGCGAACTTTGAGAACCGTGCGGCGAAGTTTGAGGATGTGGAATAGGGCTTAGCGCACCCGCCAAAGCCGGTTTTACGCAGTATCTATTTCTGGCTATTTCTTTTTGTAACCAGCCGGGCACTTCGGGTTGGTGCCCGTAACTTTTTTGATGGTTTTACCCTTCACGCAACTGATGGTGGTCTTGGTCTTGCTTGCACTCGGTCTAGTTGCTGCGGGTGTCTTCGCTGGTGCTACTGCTGACACCTGTGTAAGTTTCGCAGCGAGAATATAGCCGCCGATTGAGGAGTCGAAGTCTCCTGCCCACAGAATCATGTCGCCGTTTTTATCCAAGAAAATATCGGGGTCATTGCCTGTTGCATTCCTGAACCGCGGCGAGAGTGATGACAAATCAAATTGAGTCGGGTTCGAAAACGTCAGGCCGTCAGTACTTGACGCATAAAACAGGCCCATGTTTTGTTTGGTGGGGCCACCACCGGCAACTGCGCCGTTGTCAAAATAGAACATCGTCACCGAACCATCGCTGTGTCCGATGATTGTCGGGTGCTCGGCGCTCTGGTCGATATTCGATCCGGCACCAATACGAATACCCGGATCGGGTGACCATGTGGTGCCGTCTGGTGAGGTGGCGCTATACGACTTCTGTGGAAATGGCCCGGTGCCTGCTGCTGAAACTGTCGAAAAGTATGCGCGGTAGCCACCGTTGGCAAGTTTGACGATGCCTGGGGCTGTCATGTTGCCGGTTATTCCGTAGGTGGTTCGCTTGATGCACCCCACGTTTTCCACTGTGAAATTGATGCCATCGCTCGAGATCGAGCATGAAATGCCGTCGCTCGACATGTTGTACATGCGGAATCGACCATCGGCGAGTCTCATCACTCGCGGCATGCCATAACCCTTGTCGCCACCGAATGCGTTGCCCGCACGCGTGAAGGTGATGCCGTCCGACGAATCCCAGACTTCGACGCCTTTGTTCTGCGCAAAGACGTAGGCCCGTAGTTTGCCGTCGGTGAGCAAGACCCCCGATGCGTCAGCTACGGGAAGCCCGGCAGCCACCCCAAGCAAACTCGGATACAGAATTTGCTCGGCAATCAGCGTGGCCTTGTAAGGCCCTTTCGGAAACACGTCGGATGGGGCAGCCGCAACGGTGGCTGGTGAGGCAAGGGTTGTTGCCATAAGCAGTACTGCTGTGAGAAATAGCTTGTATGTGCGCATAGCGAAATGGTAGCGATATTGTCGTGCAGATCGCGCAAACCACCAAAGTTTTCGTGCACGGTGTGCCCGAAACATCGGCAATGTGGGATGTGTTGGTGCACGAGCTGCACAGCCAAGGTGTCACTAACATCGTGCGGCTCTCGCCACCTGGTTTCGGGGCGCCAACCCCTGCGGGTTGGGGTGCCACGGTG
>JAEMQQ010000002.1:0-4108 GCA_016463775.1 Ilumatobacteraceae bacterium
CCCATCGCGGTGGGCGCTGTCTGCGTCGCCATTGCGGTTACATTCGTGACAGGCTGAATGACACGGTGAATGACACGGTGACCAGCATGAGTAACGCCACTGAAACACGCACCGAATACACACCGCAAACCGGTGACCCCGAGTGTTCGCACATCGTAAAAACCGACGGTGAAGAATCCGCTGCCGCCAAGGTGCTGGAAGCACGCATCAATGGCACACCACTCGAAGCATTGTGCGGCCACCGCTGGATTCCCTCGCGTGACCCCAAGCAGTTGCCCCTGTGCGCCAAGTGCAAGGACATCTATGACACCTACCGCATGTTCAACGACGGGCTCAACGAAACGCCCAACGACTAGCCACGAACAGGTTCGCTGGTCAGCGAAAGTCGCGTGATGCGATACGAATTGGGATACGCAGTTCGGTGAACTGCTCGCCGATCACATTGACCACGCCCTCGACGTATTCCACCCGCCCACGCACCAACAGCGCACTCGAGCGGCGCAACACGTCGGCGTGTCGCACCCAACAACCGCGTGAGCACACCACATTCATGAGCCCCGTTTCGTCTTCGAGACCGATGAACGTGGTGCCTTTGGCCGTCGTTGGTCGTTGACGATGGGTGACCACCCCGGCAATGAGCACGCGTGTTTCGGGCTCACGGGCAGCCAGCTCGTTCAACTCAACGGTGGTGAGCACACCCAATTCGCGCAGCGACGCCCGCAAAAACGTGGTGGGGTGGCCGTCGGGTGAAACACCCGTTGCCCACAAATCGGCGACTGCCTCTTCGATTGGTTGCATGCCGGGCAGATGTGGCGTTGACACGCCAGCAGTACCCATCAGCCGATCAGGTGACGATTCGATGATCGCACCGGCATTCCACAGTGCGTCGCGCCGCGACACATCGAATGACTCACCGAACACACCGGCTGTGGCCAGTGCTTCGAGTTGTTTCACCGACATACCCGGCACGCGCCGCACGAAATCTTCGGTGTCGACAAACGGTCGTGCTGCCTCGATTTGGGCGGCCAGTTGTGTACCGATACCGCGCACAGAGCCAATGCCGAGTCGCACTGCCAGCCCACCCGTGGAGCGCGGGTCGGGTTCAAGCCACGCACCAGCCCGCGATGCATTGATGTCGGGGGTGCGCACCACCACCCCGTGTCGGCGCGCATCTTGCACCAACGTGTGTGGTGACCAAAACCCCATCGGTTGCGAATTGACAAGTGCCGCACAAAAAATGGCCGGCTCATGGAACTTGATCCATGCCGATGAATACACGAGATACGCAAAACTCACCGAGTGGCTTTCAGGAAAGCCGTAGTTGGCGAACGCCGCCATCTTGTCGTAGATCTCGTCGGCAATGTCGCCGGCAACGCCACGCTCGGCCATGCCGTCGTACAGTCGTTCGCGCAAGCGCCCCATGCGCGCCTGCGACCGCTTGGAACCCATCGCCTGACGCAACTCGTCGGCTTGGGCGGGCGTGAAGCCTGCGACATCGATGGCCATCTGCATGAGTTGTTCTTGGAACAACGGCACGCCGAGTGTTTTGCCCAAACTGTTTTCCAGCAGCGGATGCAGATAGGTGACGGGTTCGAGCCCATTGCGCCGCCGAATGTACGGGTGCACCGAACCACCCTGAATCGGGCCGGGGCGAATGAGGGCGACTTCTACGACGAGGTCATAGAACCGTCGTGGTTTGAGCCGCGGCAACGTCGCCATCTGCGCGCGTGACTCCACCTGGAACACCCCGACACTGTCGGCGCGACACAACATCGCATACACGTCGTCTTCTTGCGGTATCTCGGCCAGGTCGATGTGGCGGCCACGAAACTCGGCGATCAGATCGGTGGCCCGGTGCAACGCCGACAACATCCCCAGCCCCAACAAGTCGAACTTCACGAGGTTGATGGCGGCGCAATCGTCTTTGTCCCACTGCAGCACGCTGCGCCCGGGCATCGTCGCCCATTCCACGGGGCACACTTCACTCACCGGGCGATCACAAATCACCATGCCACCGGAATGGATGCCCAAATGACGCGGCGCATCTTGCACGCGGCCCGCCAGGTCAACTACCAGATCGGGAACCGTCACTTCGTGCTGGCTTTTGAGCGGGCTCCACGAATCGAAACGACGACTGAACGCATCCTGATCGGCACCCGAATAGCCGAGTGCGCGCGCCATGTCGCGCACCGCCGAGCGTGCCCGATACGTGATGACGTTGGCAACTTGGGCGGCATGCATGCGGCCGTAGCGCTCGTACACGTACTGAATGACTTCTTCGCGTCGATCACTCTCAATGTCCAAGTCGATATCAGGCGGGCCGTCGCGCTCTGGTGACAAGAACCGTTCGAACAACAACCCGAGTGACACCGCATCGGCCTTGGTGACACCGAGTGAAAAACACACCGCACTATTGGCGGCACTCCCCCGACCTTGACACAAGATGTTGTTGCGTTCACAAAACTGCACGATGTCCCACACCACGAGGAAATAGCCGGCGAAGCCCAGCTGCTCGACGATCGCGAGTTCGTGGTCGATCGTGCCCCAGGCGCGGGCGCGCAACGACAAATCTTCATGAGCGCCCAACGGACGCTCGCCATACCGACGGCGACCACCCGTCTCGGTGAGTTGGCGCAAGAACGCAATTTCACTCAGCCCATTCGGGCACGGATACGGCGGCAGTCGCGGTGCAATCAGCGACAAATCGAATGCTGCAGCGCGGGCAATTTCGCTGGTGCGCGCCACCACACCGGGATACCGCGCGAAACGTCGCTGTTGTTCTGTGGCACTGCGCAAACATGCAGTGGCTGCTGGTGGCAGCCGGGCATCAAGTTCATCGAGGCTGCACCGATGACGCACGGCTGCCAGTGCGCACGCCAACACGTGGTCGCTCGGCATCGCATACGACACATCGTTGGTGGCGATGGTTTCTACACCGCACTCGGCGGCAACACCCACCAGCGCATCGTTGCGCCACACATCGAGCGGGTCGCCATGATTCCACACTTCGACCAGCACCCGGTCACGCCCGAATGCTTCGACGAGCAACTCGAGCGAACGGCGCGCAGCGCGCGGGCCGTCGGTGTGCAACGCGCGAGCGAGCGGGCCGTCATGGGCACCGGTGAGCACGAAACAGTGGCCGCGCACCCGCTCGGCAAGCGATGCCACATCGAACACGGGGTGTGACTTGGCGCCACGCATCTGGCCATCGGTGAGCGCCTGCGACAACGCCACGTAACCCGACGGCCCGTCGGCAATCACCACCACATCGCTGCCAGCACACGACACCTCGGCACCGAACACGGTGCGCACCCCAACTTCGCGTGCGGCTTGGGCAAAGCGCACGACGCCATACAAACCGTTGCGATCCGTGAGGGCAAGGGCACTCAACCCAAGATCGTGTGCCACCTCGACCAGCCGCTCGGGCGATGACGCACCGTGCAAAAACGAAAACTGTGATCGGCAATGCAGTTCGGCATATTCACTCGGTGGCGACACTCACTCACGATAGCGAACATATGTTCGTAGGGCCACTGCAAGCCCGCCCCGCAACCCAGGGTCGGCGACGGCGAATGCCTCATCGGGCGAAAACCAACGCGCGTGGGGGCTTTCATCGGCACCAGGCTGCGGGTCGTCGTCACCGGCGAGCAACAAATATCGCACGTCAAAATGTCGGTGCCCACGCGGCCCGGGGTGCACATCCACATGCATGAGCAATGCCCCGTCGGGTGGATGAGTGACTGCCAGGCCCAACTCTTCGTGCGACTCGCGCACGGCTGCATCATGCGGATGTTCACCGTCATCGATGTGACCACCGGGCTGCAGCCACATGTTCAGTCGTTTGTGCAGATGCAACACGACACCACGGCGACCAACCACGAATGCCGAGGCAGTCACATGACGAGTATCGGCTTGCTCACTGAACGGTGCCACAAGTTGTGGCACCACGTTCAAGAACTCGTCAATCGATTCGCGCTCGCGGTCATCGACTGGTGTGGCAGCGCGAAAGTGTGCACACAGCGCATCCACCAACTCGACATCGCGCGGATCGACGGCAGGCACGAACACTCAAGGTAGTGCGTGCGGGTCAGGCGTACCACGCAGCAAG
>JAEMQQ010000002.1:4208-5539 GCA_016463775.1 Ilumatobacteraceae bacterium
AACACCAGCGATGGTGCCGGCGACGGCACCGCACCACGCCAGCCGACTGTGGTCGTGTCGGCTCCACCAGCAACCACACGACGCTCAAGATCAACGGCGTCGCTGCGCACGAACTCGAACGCCCGCGCCGGGTCTCGCCCACCACGCCACGTCGGCACCGTCACCGATTCGGCACCATTCACATCTGCCACCCGGCGAATCGCGCGCTGTGCATGACGGTCACCGTCGCGCTCCCCACCCCACAACGTTGCCTGTCGGCCCGTGTTGGTAATTACCTGCTCGGGTGACAAGCGCACCGCCATGACACCACTCGTCGGCGCATCGTGCTGGATCCATGCATCAAGTTGCCAGCGCACACTTTCGACGATGGCGCGTGCGCTGAGGCCGTCGGTGCGATACCACATGCGTTCGCTGCGTTCGCCATGGTCGGATTCGATGAGCACATGCACACGCACCGCCACCAACCCGTGTGCCGCAAGATGATCGGTGAGACCAACGGCAAGCTCGTCTGCCGTTGCTATGACTGCGTCGCGTGATTCGACGGGTGCATCGAATTGTCGCGTGCACACGCGATCAGGTGGAGGTGGCGCAGTCAACGGTGGATGACGATCAAGCCCGCGTGCCAACCGTGACAAATCGCGACCGAACGCACCGAACCGCGCAATCAGGTCGGCTTCGCGCAAGGCCGCCACATCACCGAAGCGATACAAACCCAAACGCTCGAGCAGCGACACCACATCGCGATACGACGACACGTCGTCGGTGTCTGGCACACCAGCACCCACTGCACCGATGACATCGACACATTCAACAAGTGCACGCACCGACGCATCGGCCAACCAACGGTGCGCCGCACCTGGCGGCACCACGACGGGTGCTGATGTCTGCATGCTGTGGCGCGCGGCAATGGCGGCAGCCAAGCGCCCGTCGGCAATACCAATGCCGAAGCTGGCATGTGTTTGCGCATGTTGATGTGCATCGCCTATCACCGTGCGCAATGCATCTGTCACGGCCGTGTGCACGAGTGCTGCCAGTGGCGTGTCGCCGCCGACGTATCGCGAGGGGCCGCGCGTGGCAAACATGATGATGCCCGGGGCCGTGACTTCAACGAGCGGCACATGTGCCACCACCGCCCGCACGATTGGTTCGAATGCGCTACGTGCGCCATGACCAAGGCTTGCTGCCAGCGACGACCAGTGTGGAAACTGGACGACTACGACACGCGTTGGTTCGTCGCGCATGACAGATCGATCGTGGCTTCACGCGGCGAGGCACACCGGCGACCAGACACACGCACATGCACCATGCGTTGCGTGATGTGCGAGCCGCCT
>JAEMQQ010000002.1:5639-32515 GCA_016463775.1 Ilumatobacteraceae bacterium
GGTGTCGGCAGATGCACCACGATCAACACCGACTGGCGGGCAGTAACCCGGGTCTGCAAACGTCGTGCGTCGTGGGCACTGAGTGATGCAGGTGGTGCAACAATGAGCACATCAAAACCTTCAACTAGGGCAGCCACCGTGGCCACCCATTCGCGGCTGGCATGCGGCGGTTGGGCGAGCACGATGCGTTCGATGGCGACGCCAGCTTCGATTGCGGCACCAACACCAAGTTGTGGCACACCGATGACCGCCAACCATGAACCAAGGCGAGTGGCCGACGCCGACAATGCCAACGCCGTGCTGAGTGCGGCATCACCCGTGCACGCCACGGTGCGACCACGCACGAGCCCGCCGTCGGCGAACAACGGTGCAAACGACGGCGCAATCGGCAATGGGGCACGCACCACCGGCGTGCCGAGATGAGAACGAAGGTCAGTAGCCACCCCCACACCATAGCGAACAGGTGTTCGCCCCACTCAGGGCGGTAATTGCTGGGTTTTTCGTTACTTACGCGAGATGCAACAAGCCGTAGATGAGCGATTCTTCGAGGGCTCGCCACGAGGCTTCGATGATGTTCGCCGACACACCGATGGTGGTCCACGTGCGATCGCCGTCGGTGGCATCGATCAACACACGGGTCACGGCACCGGTTGCCGATGACGAATCCAAGATGCGCACTTTGTAGTCGGTGAGGTGCACGCGCGACAACTGCGGAAACTTCTTGGCCAAGCAAGCACGCAACGCGGTATCGATTGCATTGACCGGACCATTGCCTTCGGCGGTGTGCACTTCGCGCTCTTCACCCATCCACACTTTGACGGTGGCCTCGGTGGTGAATGCACCGCTCGTTGACTCGTCGGTGATCACACGCATCGACTCCACATTGAAGAACTCTTGCTGCCACCCGATGGCGCGACGCATGAGTAGTTCGAGCGAGGCATCAGCGGCTTCGAAGTGGTAACCCTCGAACTCCAATCGCTTCAATTCATCCAGGATGGTGCTCAGCACTGCCCCGTCGGCCTGCAAGCCGAGCTCTTGCGCCTTCATTGCGATGGTGGCGCGCCCCGCCATTTCTGACACCAAAAAACGCGTGCCGTTACCAACCAGGTCGGGCGAAATGTGTTCGTAGGCATCCTTGGCGCGCACGATCGCCGACACGTGCAAACCCGCTTTGTGGGCGAATGCCGACATGCCCACGTACGGCGCCTGCGGGTTGAGCGGACGATTCAATACCTCGGCCACGTGATTGCTCACTGCCGTCAACCGCTCGAGGCGACCCTCGGGCAGGCAGGTGAAGCCCATCTTGAGTTGCAGGTTCGGGATGATGGTGGTGAGGTTGGTGTTGCCGGTGCGCTCACCCAAACCGTTGAGCGTGCCTTGCACGTGGCGCGCACCTGCCCGCACCGCAGCGAGCGAGTTGGCGACCGCACAACCCGTGTCGTCGTGACAGTGGATACCGATGATGGCGTCGTTGCCGACATGACGCACCACTTCGGCGACGGTCGCTTCAATCTCGTGGGGCAGCGAGCCGCCGTTGGTGTCGCACAACACCAGATGCGTCGCACCATTCACCACCGCTGCTTCCAGCACCCGCAGTGTGAACTCTTTGTTGTGTTTGAAGCCGTCAAAGAAATGTTCGAGGTCGACCATCACCATGCGACCATGGCCGTCGAGAAATTTCACCGAGTCGGCCACCATCGCCACGCCTTCAACGAGCGTGGTTTGTAGCGCGGTTTCGACGTGGTAATCCCAGCTCTTGGCCACGATGCACACCGCCTGGGTTTCGGCGTTGATCAAGTTGCGCAGCGTGGCGTCGTCGTCGACTTTGCCAGCCGGGCGACGCGTACTACCAAAGGCCACCAACATCGATGTGGTCAATTTCAGTTCGGTCTTGGCGCGGGCAAAGAACTCTTCGTCCTTCGGGTTGGCACCCGGCCAGCCGCCTTCGATGTAGTGCACGCCCAGATGGTCGAGCTGCTCGGCGATACGCAGTTTGTCGATGACACTGGCCGACACGCCTTCAACCTGCATGCCGTCGCGCAAGGTGGTATCGAACACCTCAACTTGATTGGCAGGAAGCACGAGGCGAACCGACATGTTGCTAGTTGACGAACTCGCACCAGTGGAGGTACTGCTTTTCTTGACCACGTACGGCACGGGCATACATTGCCGCAATGGCTCGCGTCTTTGGCCCTGGGCAGGGAATCTCGCGCTCATCCACTGAACGCACCGAACCCACTTCGGCAGCGGTGCCACAGGCAAAGATTTCTTCGGCGATGTACAGATCGCTGCGCGCAATGTTGTCGACGCGAATGTCATAGCCCAGATCGCGGGCAATGGTCATCACGCTGTTCTGGGTGATACCTTCCAGCGCACCAGCCGACAACGGCGGGGTGAGAATCACACCGTTGCGCACGGCAAAGATGTTTTCACCCGTGCACTCGGCAACGAGGCCGTTGGGCGCCAACATGATGGCTTCGTCGTAGCCGGCCTTCAATGCTTCAACTTTGGCGAGTGACGAGTTCACATAGTTGCCGACGGTCTTGGCGGCCGGGGGCATCGTGTTGTGGTCGTGGCGTGTCCATGAAGAAATCTTCATGCGCACACCTTTTTCCACCGCATCGTCACCGAGGTACGCACCCCACGGCCAGCAAGCGATGGCGACATCAACTTTGCACGGCAATGTGTTCAAACCCATCTCGCCGTAGCCGTAGTACGCCAATGGTCGCACGTAACACGCCGGCAACCCGGTGGAACGCACCGTGGCCTTGGTGGCTTCAACCAATTCTTCAACCGAGTACGGCATCGGCATGCCCATGATTTTTGCGCTGTTGTGCAGACGAACCATGTGATCGGTGAGGCGAAAGACAGCCGGGCCCTTGTCGGTTTCATAGGCCCGAATACCTTCGAACACGCCCGTGCCGTAGTGCAACGTATGGGTGAGCACATGCACCTTGGCGTCAGCCCAATCAACGAGGGCACCGTTCATCCAGATTTTTGGTGTCGTCGTTATCGGCATTCTGACTCCTTATTGGTGAGCAATAACGCTATCTGTCGCCCTGCAACCGGCGACAGATTTCGTCACCGACTGCAATCGTCGAGCCACTCACTGGCGCAATGCACGCTGCTCGAATGGCATCGGCACTCGCCGACGCGCCGAAATGGTCGAGCATCAGCGCGGCTGACAAGATTGCGGCAATTGGGTTAGCCACACCTTTGCCAGCGATGTCGGGGGCCGAGCCGTGCACTGGTTCGAACAACGACGGGCCGGTGCGCGCCGGGTTGAGGTTGGCCGATGATGCGAGACCGATACCGCCGCTCACTGCCCCAGCAAGGTCGGTGAGGATGTCACCGAACAAGTTGTCGGTAACGATTACGTCGTAGCGATGCGGGTCTTGCACGAAATAAATACATGCAGCATCGACGTGGTTGTATGCGGTGCCAACCTTGGGATACTCGGTCGCCACCGCATCAAAGGTGCGTTGCCACAGGTCGCCGGCAAACGTGAGCACGTTGGTCTTGTGCACCAGCGTGACGTGTTTGCGTTCGCGCCCTGAAGCAAGTTCGAAGGCAAAACGTATGCAGCGCTCCACACCGAAACGTGTGTTCACGCTTCCCTGTGTCGCTACTTCGTGCACGGTTCCCTTGCGCAACACGCCGCCTTCACCGCTATACGAACCTTCGGTGTTCTCACGAATCACCACGAAGTTGTGCGGTTGCGCATGACCGGGCGCCGTGCCGACGAATGGTCGCTGGTTGATGTACAAATCCAAACTGAAGCGCAGCTTGAGCAATAGTCCGCGTTCGATGACGCCTGGCGGAACGCCCGGCGTACCGACTGCACCGAGCAAAATCGCGTCATACCCGCGCAACGATTCGAGTGTGTCATCGCCCAGCACTTCGCCGTCGCGCAGATAACGCGCACCACCGAGATCAAAGAACGTGGTATCAAGTTCCACACCGCTCGCCCGCACCACCTTGAGCGCTTCGGCTACGACTTCGGGGCCGATTCCATCGCCGCCGATTACGGCCACACGGTGTGTTGTGCGAGACGCTGCGCTCTTCACCTCATTCAGGCTATGGATAACCTGACGACATGGTGATGCACCGCCTCTCGCACATGACCCTCGTGCGCCTGCAAGCAGAGCACCTCGATCTCACCACACGCGGTCGAATTGAGGTTGCCAAGCGCATCGGGCGGGCCCGCGAAATGGGTGACCTCAAAGAAAATGGCGATTACCACGCCGCCAAAGACGACCAGGGTCATATGGAAGGTCGCATTCGTCAAATTGAAGCGATCCTCGAGAACCACGAAATCATCGAAGTGGTCGACGACGGCAAAGTTGCCCTCGGCTGCACCGTCACCGTGCTGTACAAAGGTGACTCACCCGATCAAGCCGAGCGCTACCTCATCGGACACATGGAAGAACAACCCGACGACCCATCCGTCAGCGTGATGAGCCCAACCTCGCCGCTGGGGGCAGCACTCATGGGCGCCAAAGCAGGTGACGCCGTCACCTACGAGGCACCCAACGGCACATTGACCGTCAGTGTGTTGGGCGTTACGGCAAGCCTCTGACATGATTCGCCATACGCACGCCGCGCGCGGCGGTTTCCCCATCGGCCACGAGGTGGACCTGACTGGCCGCGGCCGCACCTTTGTGCGGGAAGTGCCCGGCCCCCGGGGTGCACCGACGCTGATCCTGCTCCACGGCTGGACCGCCACTGCCGATCTCAATTGGTTCACGTGCTTTGCGCCACTCGGTGAACACTTTCGTGTGCTGGCCCCCGATCATCGCGGTCACGGACGCGGGATTCGCCCCCGTGGTGGGTTTCGCCTCATCGACTGTGCCGACGACGTTGCTGCGATTGCCGACGTATTCGGCGTGAGCACGTTCATCCCCGTCGGGTATTCGATGGGTGGCGCGATCGCGCAACTCGTCGCTTTGCGCCACGAGCAGCGAACACGTGGGCTCGTGCTCGCAGCCACCGCCGGTTACTTTGCATCGTCACGCGACGAGCGCCTCAACTTCCTCGGCTTGACGGGTTTGGCACGTCTCTCGCGGCTGACCACCGCACAGGCACGATCGTGGATCACCGAACAGCTGTACCTGCAGCGCAAAACTCACACGCTGGCCGACTGGGCTGCCCGCCAGATTGCCAGCCACGACTGGCGCCATGTGCTCGAAGCCGGGAGCGAAATTGGCTCGTTCGACTCGCGACCATGGTTGCGCGACATCGCCGTGCCCGCCGCCATGATCATGACGACAAAGGATCAGGTCGTACCGTTGCAACGCCAAGAGGAACTTGCAGCGACATTTGGCGCACCGACGGTGACGCACCGTATCGATGCTGGTCACGATGCAGTTTTCGTTGCGCACGATCGCTTCGTGCCGCTCTTGCTCGACGCTTGCCATCGCGTCGTCGATCACGCCGCTGCTGCGTAGCAGCGTCATTGCGCGTCGCTGGACGATTGATCTGGTTCGGTTCCGTCGTCAGTGGCGTTGATCGTGTCGCGCCACAACCGCTCGACGGCATCGGCGAGCGACCCTTTGGCATTGCCCGGGTCGGTGATGATCTCGTCGGCCGAGTCGGCAAAACGCAGCACCGAACCAACACCTGCATCGCCAACAACCACGACGAGCCGCACCCGGCGACGGCGCGGGTGCACACTCGGTGGCACGTCGTCGTCACCACCATCGTCGACGGGTGCCGCCCAACCACAGGTAAGCACCGCTGCGGCATCGAACATTCGGGCGATTGCACTGCCCCGCGACTCGAGCAGTTCGTACACGTCGCCGTGCTCGGCAAGAAACGAAATGCGCAGTGCACCGTCGGAGTTCTCGTCGATGCCGGCTGCATCGACGATGTTGATGCCGTAAAGACGGGCTCGCTTCAGGTCGAAACCCGAGAGTGAAAGGTTGAGGCTGTGCTCGACGCAGGTGGCTAGGGCAACTGGAGTAATGGTGGGTGTGTTCATGCCCTGTTGTGTGCACACCGCCACCGCCGCAGGCAAAGAATTTGGCACGCTGCACGCTCTACAGTCAGTGCAGCCATGTCGAGACCTTCCCCGCGAGTGGCAGTCGCCGGTTTCGGCGGATTTCTCGCGCTCAGCGTGGCCTGGATGGTGACCCTTCCGCTATTTGCCGGCCCCGACGAGCCCGCTAATTTCATCAAGTCAGCCGCCATCATTCGTGGTGAGTTGGTCGGCGAGCCGATCGCAGCAAGTGTGAGCACCTCGTTCTGGTCGACGTATGTCGACATCGATGCACGCTTCGGCACCGCACAACAAGTGCCCTGGTGTTTCGTCGGGCAGCCCCTGGTCGCTGCCTGCAACAAGCCGCTGCAATCGCTCACCCCGGTGGAAAATTCACGCACCGACATGGGTCGCTATCCACCCGTCGGTTTTTTCCCGGCGGGGGTCGGCACACTCGTTGGCCCAACCGATGCAGGTGTGCGAGCAGCGCGTTTGACTGCGGCTTTTACCTGTGCGGCCCTCTTGACGATTGCCGCCGAACTGTTGCGCCGGCGCAACCGATCGATCACTCCACTACTCGTTGCCACCACACCTGGCGTGCTGTTTTTGTCATCGGTGTCGAGTCCGAGTGGGGTGGAAATCGTTGCGGCAATCACGGCATGGACTGCCACATGGTGTGCGATTGACGAACGCTGGACCCGCCCGTCGACCGTCACCATATTCGTCGCTGCTGCTGCGCTGCTCGTTCTCTCGCGTGCCGCCGGTGTCGTCACCGTCGGGGTAATGGTGCTTGCTGCAGTCATCTCCGATCACACAGCCGTGCGTTCCGTGTTGATGCGTCAATGGCGACGCTTGCTGTGGCTTCTCGCAAGCCTGGCCTTGAGTGGGGCGTGGTATTTGGCGGTCTACGACGACAACTTCGGCGTGCGGCTTGACGTCGAGTCTCGCGTCATGAAATTCGCCAGCATCGTCTCGCACTCATTCGAGAGCGTGCCACGCCTCGTCGCCGAATCGGTCGGCAACTTTGGTTGGCTCGACACACCGAGCCCAGCGTGGGTCGTCTGGGTATTCGTGGCCCTCACCGTCGCACTCCTTTGGTCGGCGCTCAGTGGGGCAACGTTGCGTGCGCGTCTCGCGATTGCCGTTGTCGCACTCAGCGGGCCGGTGTGGTTGATTGCACTCAATCAGAACTACCAACATCTGCTCGGAACATTCGGGGCTCAGGGTCGGCATCTCACACCCCTGTTGGTTGGGCTGCCACTCGCCGCGGTGATGCGCCGGACGCCACATCGATCAGACATTTCCGTCATCACCATCGTGCTCGTCCTGCACATGTCGAGCGTCATGGTGGCACTGCGTCGGTACTCGTTCGGCGCCCGCGACAACGACTTCTTCGGCTTCATCGGTGATGCCGTCTGGGCCCCACCGCTCGGTATGCCCGCCACGTTGACGATCGTGACTTTGGCACACATATCGGCCTGGTTCGCTCTGCGCCAATACGCAGGTAGAATAGAGCGGTGACACCACTTACCCTGCCGCAAAAAGTGTGGGACCGCCACGTCGTGCATCGCGACGACAACGGCAACGAATTGCTCTACATCGATCTACACCTCGTGCACGAAGTGACCAGCCCGCAGGCTTTCGACGGTTTACGTATCAATGGTCGTCGCGTGCGGCGCCCCGACCTCACCGTTGCCACCGAAGACCACAACGTGCCGACCAAAGACATTCATCTACCGGTTGCCGACCCGATTTCTGCCAAGCAACTCGATGTCATGCGCAAGAACGCCGCCGAGTTCGATATCACGCTCTACAAAATGGGTGATGCCGGGCAAGGCATCGTGCATGTGATCGGCCCCGAGCAGGGTCGCACGCTGCCGGGCATGACCATCGTGTGCGGTGACAGCCACACCGCGACGCACGGTGCGTTTGGCGCGCTGGCCTTCGGCATCGGTACCTCGGAGGTCGAGCATGTGCTCGCCACCCAAACGCTTCCGCAGTCGCGCCCGAAGTGGATGAGCGTTGCCGTCGAGGGTGATCTGCCCCTTGGTGTCACCGCAAAAGACATCATTTTGGCCATCATCGGGCGCATCGGTACTGGTGGTGGTATCGGCCACGTCATTGAATATCGCGGTTCGGTGATTCGTGCGCTGTCGATGGAGGGTCGCATGACCATTTGCAACATGTCGATCGAGGCAGGTGCACGCGCTGGGCTCATCGCCCCTGACGACACGACATTTGCCTACCTCAAGGGTCGTGCGCACGCGCCCCACGACGAAGCCTGGGACGCCGCACTCGCCGATTGGCGCACACTGCGCACCGACGACGGTGCACAGTTCGACAAGAGCGTCGAAATTGACGCATCAACGCTCACCCCGCATGTCACATGGGGCACCAACCCCGCACAAGTCGTGTCGATCGACGGCACGGTGCCATCACCCGATGAACTCACCGACGCCACCGCCCGCGATACGGCCACCCGTGCGCTCGACTACATGGGTCTGGTATCGGGCACCCGCATTCGCGACATCGCCGTCGACACCGTGTTCATTGGCTCGTGCACCAACAGTCGCATCGAAGACCTCCGTGCCGCTGCTGGCGTCGCCAAGGGTCGCCAGGTCAAAGTCAAACGGGCGATGGTGGTGCCTGGCAGCCATGCCGTGAAACTGCAGGCCGAACGAGAAGGCCTTGATCGCATCTTTATCGACGCCGGATTCGACTGGCGCGAACCTGGTTGCTCGATGTGCCTGGCGATGAACCCCGACAAATTGGCACCCCAAGAGCGTGCCGCGAGCACCAGCAACCGCAACTTTGAGGGCCGTCAAGGTCGTGGTGGACGCACCCATCTCGTATCACCCGCCGTGGCAGCAGCCACTGCATTGCTCGGACACTTCGCCACCCCAAGCGATCTGCAGTAAACGCGGTACTCCGGTGAAACAAGTGCGCATCGTTTCGGGTCGAGCAGTACCGCTGAAGCGCAGCGATGTGGACACCGACCAAATCATTCCTGCCGAATGGTTGAAGCGCGTCGAGCGCACAGGCTTCGAAAAGGGTCTGTTCTCGGCGTGGCGCGACGACCGCAATTTCGTGCTCAACGACGAGCGCTACGCAGGCGCCAGCATCCTGATCGCCGGCCCGAGTTTTGGTGTGGGTTCATCGCGTGAACATGCGGTGTGGGCGCTGCAACAGTCGGGTTTCGACGCGGTCATTGCACCGAGCTTCAGCGACATCTTTCGCAATAACTGCACGAAGAACGGTCTCGTACCCGTCGTGCTCGAGGCGAGCGTCGTTCAGTCGCTTTGGGCGACGGTCGAAGCCGACCCACTTACTGAAATCACGGTTGATGTCGAACGACTCGTCGTCGAAGTGCCATCGACCGGTGCACGCCACCCGTTCGTGCTTGATGCAGCGACACAACAACGCTTCATTGAAGGTCTCGATGACATCAGCATCACACTCGGCCGCGACGCAGCAATCGGCGACTATGAACGTCGCCGGCCGAGCTGGCTCTCGGCGCGTTAGGCGCTGGCCGGCGAAAGGAACGACGCCAGATTGGCGAGACGCTTGTCGTTGGAAAATACGTCGATTGGTGGTTGCGGCTCAAGCCGCAGTCCACGCTGGATGATGCGACATGTCGTGTGCTGGTTGTATTCGGCGAGCGTGACTGCCCACCCGTCGCGACCAGCACGTGCGGTGCGACCCGAGCGATGCAGATAGGTCTTCACGTCGATCGGTGGTTCGTAGTGCACGACTGCCGCAACGTCGTCGATATCGATTCCGCGCGCTGCTACATCCGTGGCAACCAGCACGTTGAGGTTGCCCTCCGCAAAACTGGCGAGTGACCGCTCACGGGCAGCCTGCGACATGTCGCCGTGCAGCGCTGCAGATTTGACTTTGAGACCCTGCAACGACTCGGCCACCTTGTCGCACAGCCGTTTGGTGTCACAAAACACCACCGTCTTGCCGGCACCAGCTGCAATCGCGGTGATCACGCGGTCTTTGTCCATGCGATGCACGGCCAAAAATAGATGACTCATGGTGCCAACGGTGGCAGTTGGTGTATCAATCGACACTTCGCGCGGGTCGTTCATGTAGCGGCGCACCAAGTTGCCCACCTGCCCGTCGAGCGTGGCCGAAAACAGCATCGTCTGGTGCACACCCGTGACGTGTCGCAGCACCCACTCCACTTGTGGCATGAAGCCTTCGTCAGCCATACGGTCGGCTTCATCAATGACGACGACCTGAATGTCAGAGAGTGTCAATTCGTCAGCTTTCATGAGGTCGATCAAACGCAGTGGTGTGGCGACCACTATTTCGATGCCGGCCGCCAGGCTGGCAATCTGGTCGTCACGCGACGCACCGCCATACACCGCCAGCACACGTCGCGCGCACGGCCGACCGATCGGCTCGAGCACCTCGGCCACCTGCAGCGCCAATTCGCGGGTGGGCACGAGCACAAGCCCACGGGGTGCCCGAGTTCGCCCAGCGGCCTCAATCCGCGCAAGCATCGGCACACCGAACGCCAACGTCTTGCCCGAGCCCGTGCGGGCACGACCACACAGGTCGGCTCCCGTCAGTGCGACTGGGATCGCCTCGGTTTGAATTGCAAAGGGCGTGGTGAATCCGGCAGTGAAGAGAGCGGCGTCAATGTTCGGTGGCACACCGAGTGCAGCAAATTCGGTGGTATTGGTCATGTTCGTTATTTCACGCTACTTGCGAGGTGAACGAGCACGTGGGCGATGGTTGTCACAGAATACTGACTCATGAGTCAGTATCGCCTGACACGTCAGACAGTAGCCAAAATCGGTGTTTATCGCTATGGTGCTACTTCGTTGTTTATAACAGGAGGTGCATTGATGTCAGCAGTAACGACCACACCACAACCATCTGGCGAGCGCAGCGTTGTGCTGCACGATGTGCGCACCGGACGCAAAGGTATGTCGTACGACTGGCAGGCCATGCTCATTCCGTCAGCGACGGTGTTTGAAGCGTCACTGCAAATGCTGCTGGCCACCCCGGTTGCCACGACTCGCTCCCGCAAATCGCGCCGCCGCTCGTGACCATCGACCTTGCACGGGTCGGCACCCACCGCCCCGCCCGGGTGCTCATCTTGGGCTGCGGCTCGGTTGCCCAGGCCGTCGTGCCGATCTTGGTGCGTGATGTCAAGTTGTTGCCGTCGAGCATCACCGTCGTTGACTTCATCGATAACCGACATCGCATCGCTGACGCCATTGCTGCGGGCGTGCACTACGAGCAGGGTCGTGTCACCCAGGAAAATCTCGACGAGTTCTTGTCGGCGCGGGTCGGCGCGGGTGACCTCATCTTGGATCTCGCCTGGAATATCGACTGCCCCACCATCCTCACCTGGTGTCGTGAGCATGGCGTGCGATATCTCAATACCAGCGTCGAGTTGTGGGACCCGTACTACGACATGCACAACACACCGCCACTCGAGCGCACGCTCTACGTGCGTCACCAGAATCTGCGCCGCCTGATCGAATCGTGGCCCGACAACGACGGGCCATCAGCAGTGCTCGAACACGGTGCCAACCCAGGCTTGGTGAGCCACTTTGCCAAGCGAGCACTCACCGAAATCGCCACCGCACTGCTGAAGGACAAAAAGGCCGGCGAGCGCGCCAAATTCATCGAAGGTGCCCTGGCCGAAGGGCGCTTCAACACCCTTGCAATGCTCACCGGCACGAAGGTAATCCACATCAGCGAACGCGATACACAGATCACCAGCACACCAAAGCGTGTTGATGAGTTCGTCAATACCTGGTCGATCGAAGGTTTTTATGAAGAAGGTGTTGCGCCTGCCGAGATGGGTTGGGGTACCCACGAACGCTGGCTACCGCACAACGCCCACGTGCACGACGATGACGGCCCGTGCAACCAGATCGCGCTCGCGCAACCAGGCATGGAAACCTGGGTGCGATCGTGGGTGCCATGCGGTGAAATTCTCGGCATGATCATCCGCCATGGTGAGGCCTACACGATGAGCGACCACCTCACGGTGTGGAACGACGACGGCACTGCCAAATATCGCCCGACGGTGCACTACTCCTACTGCCCCACTGATGCAGCCATCATGAGCGTGCAGGAACTGCGAATGAACAACTGGAAGATGCAATCACAACAACGCATCTTGAACGACGAAATCGAATCTGGTCGCGACGAACTCGGGGTGCTGCTCATGGGCCACGATTACAAGTCGTGGTGGACGGGTTCGGTGCTCAGCATCGGCGAGGCACGCGCGATTCTCCCGCATCAAAGTGCCACCACACTGCAGGTAGCGGCCTCCGTGGTCGCTGCCACCTGTTGGATGTTCAACAATCCCAATGGAGGTGTGCGGGTACCCGATGACCTGCCCTACGACGAAGTGTTGAAGGTCGCCTACCCGTACCTCGGCACCTTCCAATCCGGCCCCGTTGACTGGGACCCGCTCATGAATCGCAACGATCTCTTTCCAGGCTTTGGCAATGGGCCGACACGACTCGACCCCGCCGACCCGTGGCAATTCGCCAACTTCATCGTGCCCACCCCGCGCGCCGTCTAGGCGGGTCAGATCACCGCCGAATCGGCGGGCAACACCACCACCGATACGCTCACAATGTGACGTTTGGCGGCGCGGTCCTCCTACTTACATAGCGGCGTCGGCCGTTTGTTGTCGACGTCGCCACCACTCCCGAGCCCAACGGCCGGGAGTTTTTCTTTTTCACCAATCCACTTCAACGAGTATCAACACGAAAAGACAACATCATGGCACCGCAACCAAGTAACCCGAAAAAAATGCCGTTCGAGAAATACGCCGCGTATGTGCCGCTCGTGCTCACCGACCGCACCTGGCCGAACCGTGTTACATCGAAAGCACCACTGTGGTGCTCGGTCGATTTGCGCGACGGCAACCAAGCCCTGATCGACCCAATGGACCCGGAACGCAAACTCCGCATGTTCAAAACTTTGGTGAAGATGGGCTTCAAAGAAATCGAGGTCGGTTTTCCCTCGGCCAGCCAACCTGACTTCGACTTCGTGCGCTACATCATCGAGCGTGACCTCATACCCGACGACGTGACCATTCAGGTGCTCGTGCAGTCGCGCGCCGAACTCATCCACCGCACCTACGAAAGTATCCGCGGTGCCAGACAGGCAATCGTGCACTTCTACAACTCGATGAATCCGCTGCAGCGTCGCGTGGTGTTCGGTCTTGACCAGGCGGGCGTCACCAAAATTGCCGTCGATGCCGCCAGATTGTGTCGTTCACTGCAGTCGACGGTGTCCGACACGACGGTGCGCTTTGAGTACTCGCCGGAGAGTTTCACCCTGGCCGAGCCGGAGTTTGCGGTGGCAATCTGTGAAGCCGTCATGGATGTCATTGAGCCGACACCTGCGAATCCATTGATTTTGAACCTGCCCGCCACGGTCGAGTGCTATTCACCGAACGTGTACGGCGATGTAATCGAGTGGTTTGGTCGCACCATCAAGCAACGCGACAGCATCGTGCTGTCGTTGCACCCGCACAACGATCGTGGTTGTGCCGTGGCTGCCGCCGAGTTTGGCGTTATGGCCGGTGCCGACCGTGTCGAAGGCACCTTGTTCGGCAATGGCGAGCGCACGGGCAACGTCGACATCATCACACTGGCGATGAACCTGTTCGTCAATGGCGTCGACCCGCTGCTCGACTTGAGCGACATCGACGCCCTGCGTCGTGACGCCGAGTATTGCAACCGTCTGCCCGTGCCCGAACGCCAGCCATATGCGGGTGACCTCGTGTACACCGCATTTTCCGGCAGCCATCAGGATGCAATCAAAAAAGGTCTTGATGCATTGCCGAAGGACTACGAGAAATGGCAGGTGCCGTACTTGCCGCTCGACCCCAAGCACGTCGGCCGCACCTACGAGGCCGTCATCCGCGTGAACAGCCAATCTGGCAAGGGTGGCGTTGCGTATGTGATGAAGAGCGAGCACGGCTTCGATCTGCCGCGACGTCTGCAAATCGAGTTCTCGCGCACGATTCAGCACATCACGGAAGACTCAGGCACCGAAATTGCACCAGACATCATGTGGCAGGCATTCGAAACCGAGTATCTGTCGAGCACCCCGCAATTCGCCCTGGCTGGTCACGAGTTGCGCAGCTCGAGCGACAGTGTCACGAGCATCACTGCCCAGGTCGATGCGCACGGCAAGCGGGTCACCTTGCAGGGCGATGGCAACGGCCCGATCAATGCCTTCGTCAATGCATTGCGCGCCGAGTTCGGGGTAAAAATCGACGTGAAAGATTACGTCGAGCATGCGCTGAGCCAAGGCTCTGAAGCAACAGCCGTGGCCTACATCGAGAGTGCAAATGAGTCAGGTGATGTGTGTTGGGGTGTCGGCGTGCATCCGAGCACGATCACCGCCTCGCTGCGCGCCGTACTCAGTGCGTTTGAACGTCAGCAACGCCGCTGATCTCTTCTACTTCGAGTTCGAAGTCGAGATCATCCGTAAGTTGAGTCTTTGCCGTGCCCTCAACATCGATCTTGGGCAGCAGACGATCGAGCCACGCCGGCAGCCACCAGTTGCGGTCACCGAGTAGTTCCATCGTGGCGGGCACCAGCACCAGGCGCACGAGTGTGGCGTCGAGAAACACCGCGACGGCGAGACCAAAGCCGAACATCTTGATGCTGCGCGCAGGGTCGAGCACGAAGCTGCCGAACACCACCACCATGATGGCGGCAGCCGCGGTGATAACCCGCGCGGTCTTGGCCAAGCCATCGGCCACGGCCAATTGATTGTTGCCGGTGCGGTCATATTCTTCCTTGACACGCGAGAGCAAGAACACCTCGTAATCCATCGACAAGCCGAACACGATGGCAAACAACATGACCGGCAGCCACGGATCGATCGGCGCGCTGCCACCCAACCCGATGAGTGAAGCACCCCATCCCCATTGGAAGACGGCGACAACGGCGCCGTAGGCCGAGCCGATCGACAACAGGTTCATCAGCACCGCCTTTAGCGGCACGAGCAGCGAACGGAACACGGCCATCAGCAAAAGGAACGACAAGGTGAGTACGACGCCGAAAAACACCGGGAGTCGCTTGGCCAGGTAGCTACTGAAATCAACGTTGACTGCGACGTTCCCGGTCACCTTGACTGCAAGACCCGAGTCGCCCACTGCTGCCGGCACCACCTCGTTGCGCAACCGACCGACGAGATCGCTTGCTTGTTCTGACTGTGGGGCACCAGCGGGATACAACGTCCACAACACGGCGGTGGGTGCGGTGGCATCATTCGGGATGGCGGGGCTGACGCCAACTACACCGGGCGTCGTGGCCAGGACGTCGCCCAGACGTTGGGCGGTGGCAAGTTGCGCCGGAGAATCGATTGCGGCTACCAATGTGAGTGGCCCGTTGAAGCCGGCACCGAAGCCAGCGGCGAGCAGATCGTAGGCGCGACGCGTCGTGGTATCAGCCGGATAATTTCCGTCATCGGCAAAGCCGAGACGCAAATCGAACATCGGAAAAGCAACCACACCAAGCGACAGCACGGCAGCGATCAGCATCAGCCATGGGCGACGCTGCACTGCACGGCTCCAGCGGTACGGCACGGTCTGCGACATCGGTTTTACCTGTCGTGTTGGCAGTGGGCGCCGCAGAAATGGCACGAAACTTCCGAGGATGAGCACACCGCCGGCCAGTGGCGCAGCAAGAAGCAACGGGTCACGCCGCAAACCGACTCCGACGAGTGCCAGCGCAACGAGCCCGGCTGCAATCACGCCCCGCCAACGGGTGACCTCAACCCGTTCACCAACGAAACCCAAGAATGCCGGCAGCAGGGTGATCGATGCAACCATCGTGAACAGCACGGTGATTGATGCACCGATTGCCATGCCGTTCATGAAACTCACACCCATGATCAACATGCCGAGCAAGGAGATGATCACCGTGGTGCCGGCGAACAACACCGCGCGACCAGCAGTGTCAACCGCCTCGACAGTCGCCGCAGCGCAGTCAGAACCGCGGTGGCGAGCCTCGCGATAACGAGTCACGATGAAGAGTGCATAGTCGATGCCGACACCAAGGCCAATCATGATCCCCAGCGTCGTAGAGAAATCAGGCATCGTGACGACGTTGGAGACCAGTGTCGCCACCAGAACACCTGCACCGATGCCACCGAAGGCGGTACCAATCGGTAGGCCCATCGCTAATACCGAACCGAATGCAAAAATCAGGATCACGATCGCAAAAGCGAGACCGAGCACTTCTGATGTTGGTGTGGCAAATGTGGCGAACACCTCACCGCCGTACTCAATTTGCACACCTGCCACGACGGGCTCGATCAGCTTGATTTCCGCATAAATTTGTTCGAATTCTTCTGCCGAGTCGATATCGGCGACGAATGAGACCACGGCAAAGGCGGTGTTACCACTCGGCGCAATCTGACGAGCCCCCAGCGATGCGAATGGGCTCGCCACACTGAGATCGTCACGCTCATCGAGACGGTCAAAGTATTCGTTCAGCGCACCACGCTGGGCGCTGCTGAAACCACCCTCGGCCTGTACGACGATGGTGCCCTCGCGACCACTTTTTTCAGCCCCGAACCGCTCAGCCAGCAAATCAAAGCCTTGGGCGCTCTCGACGTTGGGCAGGCTGAACTGAGTGGAAAAACTGTCACCAAAAACACCCACGAGGCCAGCCAGCGTGACGATGAGCGCAATCCACACTGCAACGACGAGGCGCCGCTTGGCGTGCACGAAGGAGCCGAGTTTCTTCAACATTGGACTTCGTCAGGCTAGATGCCGAGTGTCGCTCAACTAGCGTGAAACTCGGAGGTTGTCGTGAAAGTCACAGTCAATTTTGATGTCTGCGCATCGACGGGTGCTTGTGCGCAGGTCGCACCGGAAGTGTTCGAAGTACGCAACGACGGCTACTTGCATATCCGCAAGGAGCAACCAGGGCCGGAGCTGTACGACGTCGTGCAGCAAGCCGCCGACCTCTGCCCCACCGGCGCGATACTGCTCGAAGACTGACGCGTGGGGTTTTCACAGCGCCTTGCCGAATCGTGGCGCACATCTGCGTCACTGGTCTGCGTCGGGCTTGATCCCGATCCGGCACGATTCCCGGCATCACTGCGCAATGACGCCGGCGCAATCGAGGAGTTCTGTCGCAACATCATTGATGCCACGGGCGATCTGGTGTGTGCCTTCAAGCCACAAATCGCCTACTTCGCCGCCCATTCCGCGGAAACCGCCCTCGAACGGGTGTGCGACCACATTCGTCGCGAACACCCCCGCGCCGTGCTGATTCTCGATGCCAAGCGGGGCGATATCGGCGACACCGCTGAGATGTACGCGCGCGAGGCCTTTGATCGCTACGGTGCCGATGCAGTGACGGTCAACCCGTGGCTGGGCACCGACTCGTTGGAGCCGTTTTTTGCGCGTCGTGACCGTGGCACGATCGTGCTCTGCCGCACGTCAAACCCCGGGTCGCGAGAGGTGCAGTCGTTGCGGGTCACCGATGGCGCCGAACCACTGTTCGAAACGATCGCGCGACAAGCAGCCGACGACTGGTCGCGACGGGCCGACGTGGGTCTCGTGGTTGGCGCGACACATCCAGCAGAACTGCGTCGCGTGCGCGAGATCGTTGGCGATCTTCCGTTGCTCGTACCAGGGGTCGGTGCCCAAGGTGGCGACCCGGCAAGCGTCGTTGCCAATGGGGCAACCGCCGACGGCACCGGGCTCATCATCAATAGTTCACGGGCCGTGATTTATGCATCGTCAGGTGATGATTATGCGGCTGCGGCGCGTGCTGCGGCGATGTCGTTACGCGACACGTTGAACGAAAGTGTCAGCCGCCGATAGTGAGCACTTCGACGATGCCGGGCACTTGCCGTAACTGATCCACAACTTCGGCCGGGGTTGGTGTCGCTGTCGCAATCACCATCATCGCGCTACCGGCTTGCGGGGTCTTGCCCACGTCCATGTTGTCGATGTTGACACCGGCATCACCCAGCACCGTGCCGACTCGGCCAATGACGCCTGGTCGGTCGTCGTTGCGCACGATCAACATGCAACGTGCAGGTGGAATGTCACTCAAATGGTCGTCGATCAGGACGATCCGCGCCTCACGGCGTCGACCAGCCAAAGTGCCGGAGATGTTGTGGTTGCCCGAACGCAGCGTGATGAGGTTGACGTAGTCCTGATGGGCGACATCGTCGCGACGCTGTTCGCGCACGACCAGCTGGCGTTGTTCGGCGACGTTCGGCGCATTCACGTAGGTGATCACTTCGCCCGTGAGACGACCGAGGAACCCCTTCAGCGCCGCCAGCGTGAGGATGCGCGTGTCATACGCACCGATTTCACCACTCGCCTCAATCTCAAGTTCACCGACACCAGCACCAACCACGTCGGCAAACAGTGCACCGAGTCGTTCGGCAAGCGGAATGAACGGCTTGAGTGTCTCGTTGGCCTCGGCGGCATCGACGTTGACGGCGAACGGCACGAAGTCGCCAGCCAGCGCCAGTTGCACCATGTCGGCGATGACCTCGCCGGCCTTGTCTTGCGCCTCTCGTGTGCTGGCACCGAGGTGTGGCGTCACCACGACGTTGGGGAGGGCGAACAATGGCGAATCGGTCACGGGTTCTCGCTCGAACACATCGAGCGCCGCGCCAGCGATGATGCCGTCGCGCAACGCCTCGACGAGGTCGTGCTCCACCACGATGCCGCCGCGTGCGACGTTGATGACCCGCAACGAGGGCTTGGCCTTCAACAGCAGATCGCGATTGATGAGGCCGACGGTTTCTTTGTTCTTCGGCAAATGCACCGTGAGGAAGTCGCTCGTTGCAACGAGTTGATCGAGCGACAACATATCGACGTTCATCTGGCGACCACGCTCGGGCGAGATGTACGGATCGAAAGCGACGACCTTCATACTGAGGCCGAGTGCACGCTGTGCCACCAATTTGCCGATACGGCCCAAACCCACGACACCGAGCGTCTTGCCGGCAAGTTCGACGCCCTCCCACTTCGTGCGCTCCCAGCGACCACTCGTCAATGCGGCGTGGGCCTGAGGCACGTTGCGTGCCATCGACAACAGCAAGGCAATGGTGTGCTCGGCAGCCGAGACGATGTTGGATTCGGGCGCGTTGGTGACCATCACGCCTGCCTTGGTGGCGGCGTCAACGTCGACATTGTCCAAACCGACCCCGGCCCGACCGACCACGATGAGGCCGCTCACCGCAGCGAGCACCGCAGCGTCGACGTTCGTGGCGCTCCGCACGATCAGCGCCTGTGCACCGCGCAGTGCCGTAATCAGCTCGGCACCATTCACACCGAGTTGCACGTCGACCTCGTGACCTGCCGCGCGCAGACGGTCGAGGCCCGCCTCAGCGATTTCTTCGGTTACCAACACTCGTGCCACTCCTCCATCGTGGCGTGTCAACCACGTCATCACCAACTCGCTGACACATTTCATGGCCAAGAGCGCCGTTATCGTGACAGGTACTTCGTTCGTGGTTTACTTTTCGTAAGCAAAGGAATCGTCATGACCCATCTCTTTCTCTCCCCTCAATGGATGGACGCTGCGCGGGCGATCCGTGAGAAGTACCGCGACCAGACCCCGAAGGTAACGATGGTGGTGCGTTTCAACCAGATCGTCACCAACGTGCCGTTCGGCGAGGGTGTCGTGCACAGCCACATGGACACGTCCAGCGGCGAACTCGTTATGGACCTCGGTCATCTCGACAAAGTGGATGCCACGCTCACCACCGACTACGCCACGGCACGCGCAATTTTTGTCGACCAGGATCCACAGAAAGCCATGGAGGCGTTCTTGATGGGCAAGGTAAAGGTGGACGGCGACATGTTGAAACTCATGGCGATGCAAACTGCCATTCCGCAGACCGAATTGAGCTTGGTGGTCGCCGCAGAGATTCGAACGATTACGGAGTAACACCGCGTTCGGGCAAGCTGCTGCTTGAACGGTCGGTAGAGCGCACTTCGCCGGCCAACAATCCGGCGACGACGCATAGACCAGCACCAACGATGAGCGCGTAGCCGTAGCTCGTCAGGGTGCCCTGTTCGATCGTGGCCTCGTGCACCGAGATCATCACGGTGGCGCCGAGTAATGCACCCATCTGCGAAACGAGTTGCTGCATGGCACTGGCGATTCCCAACTCCTCATCGGGCACGGCATTCGCCAACAGCGACGACAACGCCGGCGAGGCAACACCCAAACCCAACCCCGAGAGCCCCAAACCGAACGCGATGAGCCACAGCGGTGTCGAGTCACGCACCGTGGAGAGCACGATCATCGAAGTAAAGACCGTCATCGATCCGAACATGCCTGCGAACCGTTCGCCCGTGCGCATGGTGACACGTGCACCGATTGGCGCAGCGATGGCGAATGTGAGCGGTCGGGCAATGATCAGCCAGCCGATCGTGGCGAGTGGCAAGCCGATACCGTCCTTCAGCATTTGCGGCACGATCATGAATCCACCCATGTAGGCAAAGTTGGTGAATGACTGACTCAATACAGGGAACGCGATATTGCGGGTACGAAACCACTGCGGTGGAACCATCGGTGAGGCGACACGGCGTTCCACCTTGACGAATGCGTACAGCAATGCCAAACCAAGTGCCACGGCCGCGACGATGAGCGGCGAGTCCCATCCCCATGCACCACCACGGTTGATCCCCACCAGTAACAGGGTTGCGCCACCACCGAGCGTCAGGGCACCTGCAGCATCGAAGCGCGCACCAGGTTGTGGTTCGGTGTCACGCAACAGCCACCACGATGTCAACGCGCCAATCAGACAGAGTGGCGCCTGCACGAAAAAAATGACCCGCCAGCCGACCAAATCCACGAGTGGCACACCGGCCACCACCCCAATGACGGGTGCACCGGCCGTGACAAAGCTCCACATGCCGAGTGGTCGAACTCGATCATGCGGCTCGTACAGGCGATTGATGAACGCCATTGCCGATGGCCCGGTCGCCGACCCGCAGGCAGCCGAAAGTGTGCGCAACACGATCAACACCGCAGCGCTGGGTGCCAAGGCGGTCAAGCCAGCGAAAACTCCCGCGCCGAGCAGCCCCCCGACAAAGACCCGTTTGTGTCCAATGAGGTCGCCGAACTTACCGAACGCCGGCCCAATGACGGCGAAGGCCAGCATCGGTGCGGTAATCGACCAACTCACCACGCTGACCGATGAGTCGAGGTCTTTGGCGACCGTATCGAGAACGACGACGAGCAGTGTGATCGTGAAACTTACGGTGAAGACGCCACTCAACAACACCAGCATCGTTGCCTTGCGCCGCGATACGCCGGCACGTTCAACGAGCGCAACACGCACCCGCGCCAGGAGCGGTACGAGACCGACCTCATCGACGCCTGCCGTCATCGCCACCCCACTACGGAAACACCAGATTCACCGCACTGCCCTTCACGAGCACATCGTCAGCCTTGAGTGTCTTGCCGTCTTGGGTGACCGAACGAACGCGACTCGAAGTGCGGCCACTCGTGGTGCCGACGACCAGGCCAGCCGCGGTCAATTTCTTTTGTGCATCAGCCAAGTACAACCCGACGACCGATGGAAGCTTGAGCGTCTCGGGCCCTTTGGAAAGCGAATAGGCAACCACGCCATTGCGGGCCAACTGCGCAGCGATTTGTGGTTCTTGTGAGGCGATAAGACCTACCGCAATCTCGCTACTGAACACATCGTCGTTACGTTGGGCAACAAGTTGTACGACCGCCAGTTCGTTCAACGCATCAGCCTCGTTACGACCGATCAGATTCGGCACCGTGCGTAAAACCGGGCCGCCCGATACTGCGATCGCCACCTGTGTGCCCTTTAGTACTTCGCTTCCCGCCAACAGGTTCGGCTGTTCGGTGACGATCCACGACACCACGCGACCTGCCGGAACAACGTCGTCATCACGCACGGTTTCGGCCACCACCAGACCCTGCGCCTCGAGCGCCGCCACTGCTTCGCCAAGCGTCAAGCCCGTCACGTCAGGTACCACCGCCAGTGTCGGGCCTTCTGAGACCACGAGCGTGAGGTCGCGCCCTTCGCGCAACACCGTGCCTGCTGGCGGCAACGTGCGAATGATTCCACCGATGGCCACCTCGTCGGAACGTTCGGCGGTAATCAGCACGTTCCAACCAAGTTGGGAAATGCTGTTGCGGGCTTCACCTTCGGCGACACCGACGAGTGCAGGTACGGGATACGAGTCGACGGTCAATGTTTGCCATACGAGTAGCCCACTGATGACGACAGCAACGACGCCAGCCACCGACCACAGTCGGCGGTATCGCCTGCGTTCAGACGAGGGCACCACGATGGCAACATCGGCTGTCTTTGGGGTGGCTACTTCCACGACGGGTTCGGTGAGTCGTGACCCTGGTTCAGCCACCACTGCTTCGAGTTGTCGGGTGATCGTCTCGCGGAACGACTCGGTGACGAGCGGTGCGATCTGCTCGGGGGCGGGAAGTTTCGCCGCAAGTTGGGCGAGTGCCTGGCCGAGTTCAAGTGCCGACGAACGATCGCCGGGTTCGGGCCGCCCCACTTTTTCGATCGGCACTGCAATGGGCCCGATATCGGCAGAGACGGGCAGCAGTTTTCCGGCACGGTTGGCCAAGGTGACGGCGAGCGAGTCGGCGGCGAATGGCACGTCACCCGTGATGGTTTCCAAAAGTGTGAGGGCAAGCGCATACATGTCGCTGGCAGGGGTCGACACCAATTCGATGCTGAATTCCGGTGCTGCATAGCGTGCCTGCTCGATACTCAAAGTCGCGGTTTCGGCGATGCCGCGCTTGACACCGAAACCCGCCAGCCGGGCGCGGGAGTCACCCGAGACAAAGACGTGGGCTGGTCGCACGTCCCCGTGCACGATTCCGAGCTGATGCAGATAATGCAATGCCCGACAAAGGTCGAGACCGATGACCAGTGTTTGTGATGGGCTGAGATGTCGACCACGATCAAGCAGCTCGCGCAACGACACATCGGTGATGCGTTCGGTGACAACAAAAATGAAACGTTCACCGCCGAGCGTGGTCTCGCCCCAATCGACCGGGGCTACGAGGACTGGATGGCTGATACCCGCCACCGACAGCAGATGACGCTGGAATGCCTCGACGACGTCATCAGGCGAATTCGACTCACCGACTACGGCGATGGATTCAACCGTGAGCAGTCGCACGATGACGGGGCGGTCACCTTGCACATCAACCGCTGCAAAAACACTGGTTGACTCGGCCCCACCCGGCAGCAGATCTGTGAGTCGATAGCGGGCGGCAACAATCGCTCCGGTGAGCTCATCACGTTCACTCATTGACCGCTCCAAACTACCCGTGTTCCCGCCACCCGCCTTGCTGGTCGTATTGCCGCCACGTGCGTCACATCGCGATGCCATGCATCAGTGCGCTCACCAGCGAGAATGGAGGGATGGCCCGCCGTATCGACCGCACTCGCCTGTTCATCAGTTTTGGTTTGGCGTTTGGTCTCGTACTCATCATTTTTGGTTTCCGCAGCGGCATCACGGGTGAGGATGCACGACTGACACCACAAGCCATCGAGCGCATGTCGCCAGCCGATGGTGATCGCGTGCTGCGACAGGCACAAATCATCATCGACTTTGCGAGCGGCTACACCGCGACGCTCAACATTGATGGCATCGACCTCCCAGTCACCCGCCTTGATGAATTGTCGGCCGCCACCGGCCAACCTGCACCCGGTGCACAAGTCGAACTGCCTGCAACTGCGGTGTTTGACCCGGGCAACAACGTGCTCAGTTTTCAGCCCCAGGCCAGTGCGCTCATCACGTCATTCACCCAAGGTGAGCATGTGGCAATCGTGACCTACTGGAAAATCTTGGATGGGCCGGACAAGGCTCGCACCTACACGTGGCGGTTCCTGACCGACTAAATGTGCCGACAGGCGGTTACGGCAACTCGCCGGTGGCGAGCACGTGCTCGAATGCCGCCTCGTCGATCTGCGGCACGCCGAGTTCGACCGCCTTTTTGATCTTTGCCACACCCGCTTCGGCACCAACGACCACCGCGAACGTTTTTTTACTGACACTGCCCGCACTCTTGCCACCGCAATTTTTGATTGCCCGCTCGGCTTCCTCCCGGCCGAATTTGGCGAGTGTGCCAGTGACCACGAGCGTCTTGCCGGTCAATGTTTGGGGTGCATCGACAATCGTGACATTGTCAAAGCGAACCCCACCACCACGCAACTTCGTGACGAGCAGCCGGTGGCGCTTGTCGACGAACCAGCCGGTGACCGACTCGGCGATCACTGCACCAACACCGTCGATGGCCGCCAATTCGTCGGTTGAGGCACCGGCAACTGCGTCCAGCGAGCCGAAGCGTCGTGCCAATGATTCGGCGGCTGCCGGACCGAGATGTTTGATGCCCAGTGCCACGAGCAATTTCTCGAGGGCACGATGACGTGAAACGTCGATGGCTTTCAGCAAGTTGGCCGACTGCACTTCGCCAAAACCCTGTGCCAGCAGCACCTCGGGGGTGAGTGCATAGATGTCGCCAGCGTCTTCGATGATGCCGGCATCACTCAATTTGTAGACCGTCTTTTCACCGAAGCCCTCGATGTCCATCCCACCGCGGGCGGTGAAGTGGATGATTTTCTGATCACGCTGATTCGGACACTCTGGTTCGACACAACGGGTGTCGGCTTCGTTGTCTGCCTGAACCAACGTCGAACGAAGATCGCACGGACACTTGGTGGGAAACTTCCAGGGCTTGGAGTCTTTCGGCCGTTTCGCCAACACTGGCCCGACCACTTCCGGGATGACGTCGCCGGCTTTGCGCACGATGACGGTGTCACCAGGGCGCACATCCTTGAGTTGCACTTGTTCGCGGTTGTGCAAGGTGGCCATCGAAACCGTGCTGCCAGCGACCACCACCGGGTCGAGCTGGGCGAAGGGTGTGGCGCGACCGGTACGCCCGATCGACACCTTGATGTCGCGCAACAACGTGGTGCGTTCTTCGGGTGGAAACTTCACCGCAATCGCCCACCGCGGTGCTTTGGAAGTGAAGCCCAGTTGCTCACGCTGGGCCAAGTCGTCGACCTTCACGACGACACCGTCGATGCTGTACGGCAACTCATTGCGATGCTCTTGCCAGTGCGCACAGAACGTGATGACTTCTGCCAGCGAGTCGACGATGCGCACCTCCGGGTTGATCGGAAAGCCGAGACCACGCAGGTAGTCGAGTGTGTCGTGATGCGACGAAAATGGCGGAACACCCTCGACGTCGCCGAGTTGATATGCCCAGAACGACAATTCGCGCGTCGCGGTGACGGCCGCATCCTTCTGACGCAGACTCCCGGCCCCTGCGTTGCGTGGGTTGGCCGGCACGGGTTGCGGTTTTTTTCCGGCAGCGACCCGTGCTTCGTTATCACGCAACTTCTGAGCACGCAGTCGCTCGAATACGGGCTTCGACATGTACACCTCACCCCGCACCTCCAGCACGTTCGGTGCCGAGGATGTTTTCAGCCGTGCCGGCAGCTCACTGATCGTGCGCACATTTGCCGTGACGTCTTCACCGACTTTCCCATCACCACGGGTGGCTGCTTGTGCAAGGACACCATTTTCAAAGCGAATACTGAGTGCCAAGCCGTCGATCTTCAGTTCGCACACGAACCGCGACGCTGCACCACCGAGACCTTTCGCAAGGCGTTCACCCCACGCCCGCAGCTCGTCATGGTCCATCGCGTTGTCGAGGCTCGTCATCGGCAGGCGATGCGTGACTGGCGCAAACGTGGTCGCGGCCGGGGCCCCAGGCACACTGAGCAGCGATTGTTCGGGCACCAATTCGGGATGCTCGGCTTCGAGAGCATGTAGTTCACGCACGAGTTCGTCGAATTCAACGTCGGAGATCTCGGGGTCATCGTCGCCGAAGTAGCGGTCGTTGTGATGGCCGATCAGCTCGCGCAATTCAGTGGCGCGGGCAACGATGCGTTTCGAGGTTGCCACGCCTGAACTTTACCGTTTGGGCGTCGCATGATTTGTCGGTCGCATGATTCGTAGAATAAGCGAGTGACCAACGTGGTACGGGCAGCCTGGCTGGCAGTTGCGGCGCTTCCCAGTGCCCTGCAATCGGGTGGTGCATCGGTGCTCTCGCCTTTCTTGGTGTGGGCCGCATGGGCTTTCGTAGCTGTGGCGGTTCTCGTGCCGCATCCGCTCTCGCTGTCGACGGTTCGTTTCGTTGCCCCCCTCCTCGTCATACACGGTGGCTGGTTGATCATCATCGAGCCCCGCAGTAGTGGCATCACCGACGCAGAGCGCTGGGGATCAGTCGGTGGTTTTTTCGTGATGCTCACCGTTGCCATTGCGACCTACGCCGCAACGTACGGCGCGGCACACGCCCAGGCTGCTGCGTACGGCCACGAGCGTCGACACCTCCTGCGTCCACCCATTTCTGTGATCTTGCCGCTCGTCGTGGTGTGGTTGGCAGTCGCAACCAGTGGTGCAGTTGCCGTTCATGCAACATCGCTGGTCGTTGCCGCAATCGCCACCGCCATCTTTGCCGCGCTCACTGCATTTGCCCTGCGGCGGGCGATGGTGCTGGCGCGCCGCTGGCTCGTCTTCGTACCGGCGGGCATCGCCGTGCACGACCCGTTGATGTTGCGCGACACTTTCATGGTGCGCAGCCAGTTCGTGCGTGCGCTGCACGTTGCCCCACCCGGTACGGAGGCGTTTGACACCACGGGCACCACATGGGGTGTGGCCATCGAGCTGGTGCTGAGTCACCCGCACGATGTGTCGTTGTCGGAGTTTGGCGCACGCATCGGTCGCACCCTTGATCGCGTGCATGTCACTGCGCTGTTGGTGGCACCGTCGCGCCCGGGTCGCGCCTTAGCGAACGATGCCGCCGGCGAGCACCGCACGGTCTGACGGGTC
>JAEMQQ010000002.1:32615-52157 GCA_016463775.1 Ilumatobacteraceae bacterium
GGGTCGCGCCTTAGCGAACGATGCCGCCGGCGAGCACCGCACGGTCTGACGGGTCGTACAACACCACACTTTGCCCTGGGGCGGTGCGACGTTGGGGTGTTCGCCAGCGCAACAACACCGAATCAGCACCCACCTCATCCAGCAGGGCTGGCTGGGTTGCGCCGTGGGCACTGGTTTGCACCATGACCTCGCTACCCAATGGCAGTGGTTCGTGGCTCCACATCACGCGGTCGGCATGCAACTCGGCGCGCTCCAAACGTGCCTCGTCACCAACCACGATCGTGGCTGTGGCAACGTCGACATCGAGCACGAATTGCTTCGGCGCGCCACCCGGCAGTCGCAAACCGCGGCGCTGACCGACGGTCACCAACTCCACGGCGTCAACCGAACCAAGTTCGGTACCCGTTTCATCGACGACGCGTGCGGCACGGAACGGAATGCGGTGACCAAGGAATGTTTCACGGCCACCAGTTTTGCTGATGAAGCACACGTCCTGGCTGTCGGGCTTGGTGGCGGTACGCAAACCCAGTTCGCTCGCCCGCTCCCGCACCTGTGCCTTCGTCAAATGCCCAACGGGAAACAAGGTGTATGCCAGTTCTTTTTGATCGAGCATGTGCACGACGTAACTCTGATCTTTGGCGGTGTCCGCCCCGCGAATCACGCGCCACACACCCGACGGCTGGCGCTCGATACGGGCATGGTGACCGGTTGCAACAGCGTCAAAACCAAGCAGGCGTGCGCGCTGCGAAAGTCGATCAAACTTGAGATGACGATTGCACTCGATACATGGGTTGGGTGTGGTGCCGGTGCGGTGTGCATCCACGTATGGATTCACCACGTGCGCGTCGAAGTCGTCAGAAAAATTGAACACGAGGTGATCGATACGCAACTGCTGGGCCACACGACGCGCATCGTCGACATCACTCACCGAGCAGCAGCCGGTGTCACTTTCGCCGCCCCAGAGGCGCATCGTGACGCCGACGACATCGTGACCCTCGCGGCGCAACTCGGCCGCAGCGACCGACGAGTCGACACCACCAGACATCGCGACGAGCACTTTCATATACGTGCAGGCTATTGCTGGCGGCGCAGACGCTTGACGCTGCGCACCACGGCAACCACGGCGGTCTCGACATCTTGTTCGGTGGTCGTATGCCCGAGACTCAAACGCAGGGCACCCTTGACGAAACGCCGGTCAACGCCCATTGCCCCCAGCACGTGTGAAGGCTCCATTGCACCACTCGCACACGCTGATGCTGCCGATGCACAGACACCTGCTTCGTCCAACAAAAACAAGAGTGCCTCACTTTCCACGTCGGCAATGCATAGGTGGGCAACGCCCGGCACGCTTGTAGCAGAGGGCACGGTTTCCATCACATCGGCAAGTTGACTCATGATGCCCGTTACCAACGACTGTTTGAGGTGGCCCACGCGCACGACTTGCGCGGCCCGCGCATCGGCGGTGGCGCGCAGTGCTGCCGCGCTCGCCACGATGCCCGCCACGTTTGAAGTACCACTGCGACGATCACGTTCTTGTCCACCACCCATGATCAGTGGCTCAAGCGTCGTGCCCGCCTTCACGACCATGATGCCCATGCCCTTTGGTCCACCGAATTTATGCGCGGAGAACGACGCCACATCGGTCACCATCACGATGTCGCGCACATCCAGCCAACAGACGGCCTGCACGGCATCAGTGTGCAACACCGCACCCTTTGCCGATGCCCGTACCACCCGCGCGACGTCGCGCATGGCAGTGATGGTGCCGACCTCATTGTTGACCGCCATCACCGAAACGACCGCGACGCGTTCACCGCGGGCTGCGACATTATCGAGTGTCTGTTGCAACGCGACGATGTCGATGACACCTCCACGATCGACTGCCACCACTTCTCCACCCAAGTGCTCGACACAATGCAAGACAGCGTGATGCTCGGCAGCGCTGCACACCGCAACACCCCCGTGACGACGCACCGCACCAAAAATTGCGGCATTGTCACCCTCGGTACCACCGCTCGTGAACACCACCTCGCCAGGGGCACAACCGAGCACATCGGCAATGTCGTCGCGGGCCTCGTCGATTGCCGTTCGAGCCGAACGCGAAAACCGATGGCTCCCGGAGGGGTTGGCAAATTCGTCACTCAGGAACGGCGCCATCGCGGTGATCGCTTCCCTGCACATCGGCGTGGTGGCCGCATGGTCGAGGTAGGCGAGGCGCCCACGCTCGCTGTTCATGTCGCCGAGGCTACTTCGCGTTCGTGCCGCAAACTTCGTGGTCTACTGAGTGTGATGGCTTTGACACCTACCTACGGTGCGGCATTTGCCGATGTGTATGACGACTGGTACGGCAACTCCGACGACCTCACCGCGGTTGCGGCTCTGCTCTGTGCGCACGAACCAAACAGTGTGCTTGAACTGGGCGTCGGTACTGGGCGCGTGGCACTCGCCCTCGCGAACCTCGTCGTACCGGCGGGCGGTCGTGTCGTTGGTGTGGATGAGTCGCCGGAGATGCTCGCCTGTCTGGCCGACAAAGACCCTCAGCGCCGTGTAACTGCGGTGCTCGGTGACATGGTGGACGACCAACCCAACGAGGCCTTTGACCTCATCTTCATTTCCTACAACACCCTGTTCAACGTGGCCGACCGTGACAAACAGGCGCGATGTTTGGCGAACGCCGCGACACGCCTGTCGCCGACGGGCCGGTTGGTGATTGACGCCTGCATCATCGACCCCGGCGCACCATCGAGTGGCGTCACCGAAGAACGGCGCGGTGCGTGGCAGGTGCACACGACCAGCAACTTCGCAGTAGCCACGGGCATCGTCTCGGGTCTGACGATCAGCACCCACGACGACACCCGACGCGTAGAACGGCCGTGGCGAATCGTCTACCAGTCCCCCCTTGCACTCGATGGCGCATGTGCCGCATCTGGTTTGCGACTCGTCGAGCGGTATGCCTCGTGGCACAAAACACCCTTCAGCGATGACGCGGTGCGCCACGTGAGTATCTACCGCAACCTACGCTGACAAGCATGGGTGGCATCAAGGTTTCTCGTGATATCGCTGCATCCGTCGAACGCGTGTGGCAGGTAGTGGAACCCGTCGAGCGACACATTGATTGGATGGCCGACGCCGAGTCGATCACCTTCGTCGGTGACCAGCAGCGTGGTGTCGGTACCAAGTTTTTGTGCCTGACCAAGGTCGGCCCGATTCGCCTCACCGACACCATGCGCATCACACAGTGGGAACCACAACGCGCAATGGGCGTCGAACACGTCGGCATTGTCACCGGCAGTGGGGTGTTCACCCTCGAATCACTCGGCGCAAACTCAACTCGCTTCATATGGGAAGAGACATTGCGCTTCCCCTGGTGGCTTGGCGGGCCACTTGGCGCACTCATCGGTGGAAAACTCGTTTTGGCCGCAATCTGGCGCGGCAACCTGCGGCGCCTCGCGGCCCTATGCGAACCTTCGCACTAACGCAGTCGCCGCCATCGCTGCGACCACCACGACGATGAATGGTGCGCGTCGCCACACGGCGATGAGCGCAACGACAAGACCCGCAGCACGGGCGTCGACGACGAAATCCTGAGCGCTGGTGAATGTGTCCTTGGCCACCAGTGCAGCGAGCAAACTCGCGGGGATGAGCGCCAAACAACGCTCGACGAGTGGTGGCGGCGTTCGACTGCCGACGATCACGAACCCCAGCACCTTCAACGCATAGGCAGTCACCGACAGCACGATGACGAGCAACCACAACTGACCGCTGCTCATCGACATCTCGGTCATGGCCTCACCCCGAACAGCACACCAACGACCGCGACCAGGATCGGGATACCGATCGGCATGAACGGCGTGAGCGCCACCACCACGATGGCACCCGTGACGGCTGCCAGTCGTCCACGGCGGGTGCGCAGATGTGGCGGCAACATGGCAGCAAATGCGGCAGGAAACGCAGCGTCAAAGCCGAGCGCTTGGGTGTCCAAGAACGAGCCCGCTAATGCACCGATGAGCGTTCCAAGATTCCATGTAACGAAGAGCGAAAGTGCAGTCACCCAAAATGCGGTGCGGGCCAGGCGCAGCTGAGGCTGCGCGGTGGACATCGCAGTGGTTTCGTCGATCACGAACTGTGCCGCAACCAAACGATGCAGCAACGGCAACTTTCTGCCACGCTCGTCGTTCGTCAGGCGACCCGCAAGTGCCAGGCCATAGACGAAATTTCGTACCGCCAGTAGTGCGGCCCCACCGAATGCTGCACCGACCGACCCGCCAGCACCGACCACACTCATTGCCGAAAATTGTGAAGCACCGGTGAAGGTAAAGAACGAAAGCGCACAGGCTTGCCACACATTGGCGCCGGCCGAGACTGCCGCCAAACCAAACGACAAGGCCGTGATACCGACCGCACCACCCAGGGTCAGGCTGGCTGTGATGACACGTTTGCGCTCGGCATCTGCAGCGTTACTGTCCGTGGAATCGGCTGCAGGCGACGGCGCGTCGCTCACGCAGTAATCCCGCGCAGCATTTCGTCGGCGGCCGACCACGGGTCGCGCGCCCCCGACATCACTTGGGCCTCCAGTGCATCCCACTGTGCACCTTGGCAGAGTTCCCGCGCCCGTAATTCGAGGCGTCGTTCGACGATCTCCCGCAACTCCTCACGCCGGCGCAACTCGCGTCGCCGGGTGAGATCACCCGAAGTTTCGGCACTTGTTCGATGCACGAGCACCGCATCCACCAACTCGGTGACACCCTGACCAGTTGTTGCAACGGTCGTCGTGATGGTGGGTTGCCATTCACCTTCGGCAAACTCGGTGAGGTCGAGCATTGCCTGAAGGTCGCGGCGTGTCGCATCGACACCGTCACGATCGGCTTTGTTGATGGCGAACACGTCGGCGATTTCGAGCAGGCCTGCCTTGTTGGCTTGCACGGCGTCACCCCATCCAGGGTTCACGACGACGACGGTGCTGTCGGCTTTTCCGGCAATCTCTACCTCGACTTGACCAACCCCCACCGTCTCGACAATGACCCAGTCATGCCCTGTGGCATCGAGCAATCGAATCGCCTCACTGGTGGCCAACGACAAACCACCAAGGTGACCGCGGGTGGCCATCGAACGGATGTAGACCTTTTCGTCGTGCGCATGGTCTTGCATCCGCACGCGATCGCCGAGTATCGCCCCACCGGTGTACGGCGATGATGGATCGATTGCCAGCACGCCAACGCGCGCGCCACGGGCGCGCACATCAGCGATTACCGCCGACGTGAGAGTGCTTTTGCCGGCACCCGGGGCACCAGTGATGCCGACGACATATCCCCGCCCAGTATGCGGGCTGGCCAGACGAGCCACTTCACGGGCATCGTTTCCCCCACGCTCAACGAGCGACAACAGTCGTGCCAACGCTCCACGATCACCGCCTGTCGCCGCAGCAAACAGTTGGGTCGGATCATTCGTGCGAATCGCCATTGCTATGCGATCGCGACAACTTCGGTGACGCCGTCGACACGGTCACGCATGATGCGCTCGATTCCGGCCTTCAGCGTTTGACCACTCGCCGGGCAAGTGCCACAGGCGCCTACCAAGGTGACCGACACGATGCCCGTTGACTCGTCGACGTCACGCAACACGATGTCGCCACCGTCGGCTTGCAGGGCCGGACGAATCACCTCGATCGTCTCTTCAACTTGGGTTCTCATTGACACGCGTTACCTCGGATACTTCAGCGCAAGATTATGCGCCGAACTCCTTCTACGATAGGAGCGTGATCGCACACCAAGGTGGTTGGGATGAAATCCTGCTGGTGGCGGGGCCGATTGTGGTCATTGTGTTCGTGCTCTGGCGGGCAACGAAACGAGTTAAACGCGAGTCACATCCGCACCAAGACCGCTGAGACGTCCGACGAGGTCGTCGTAACCGCGGTCGATGTGATGAATATCATGCACGATCGTTTCGCCATGGGCAACAAGACCGGCCACGACGAGTGCGGCACCGGCGCGAATATCGGGCACCCGTACTTCGCTACCGATGAGTTCGTACACGCCGCGCACGGTGGCTTTGTTGCCGTAGATGGCAATTGAGGCGCCGAGCTTGCGGATCTCTTCGATATAGCGGAACCGACCCGGGAACAGGGTTTCGGTCACTGAACCCTCACCGCGGCCCACGCACAACATCGCCACGAGCAACGGCTTGTAGTCGGTTGCGATGCCGGGATACGGCTCGGTGATGAAGTCGATCGCCCGAAGGCGTTCGTGGGATGTCACCCGCACACCGTCGCGCTGCGGTGTTACCGCCACGCCCATCCGCGCGTAGCAATTGAGCAGATCCTCCATGTGTTCGGTGCGCGCCGAACGAACGACGATGTCCCCACCAGCGACTGCGACGGCAGCCATGTAGGTGGCGGCCTGCACGCGGTCGGGAATCACGGTGTGTCGCGTGCTCCTGAGCGAGCCGCGCTCGCAGCCGTGAATGATCAGGCGCGATGTGCCGATGCCCTCGATGTCAGCGCCCATCGCCACGATCATGTTGCAGAGATCCTGCACCTCGGGTTCGCGGGCCGCATTGTCGATGACGGTCACGCCGCGGGCAAAGATTGCGGCAGTCAACAGGTTCTCGGTCGCACCGACACTCGGGATATCAAGTTCGATGTTGGTGCCTTTCAGGCGATCGGCGTACGCAAAAATGTCGTAGAGGCCCTCCTCCACCGTTGCCCCCATTTTTTGCAGGCCAGCGACGTGCAGGTTGATCGGGCGACCGCCGAAGTCGTCGCCGCCCGGCCAGTTGATGCGGGCCGAGCCGTAATGCGAAACCAGCGGACCGAGCACGTTGAGACTCGCGCGCATTTTGTCGAACTTCTCGAATGGCACTTCCGGGGTGATGTTGCCCGTGTTCGTCAGTTGCAACTCGTGCGTTCCGAGCCACTTGGATGACACACCCAAGGCACCCAGCGTCTCGGCCATCGTGTGCACGTCGGTAATCGCCGGCACGTTGGTGAACACGTAGTCACCTTCGGCAAGCAGCGTGGCGGCCATCAACTTCAGCACCGAGTTCTTCGCACCTGGTACCTGCACCGAGCCCGAGAGTGGGCCGCTACGACGCACGACGATGCGTGGAGACTCAACTTTCACCACTCTCAGTATGCTCGCGCCGTGCCGATGAAGGGTGAACTGCGGGTGCTGTCGTTGCTGGCGCTCGCCTCCATGCCGTTTGCGTACGTCAACACGCTGTTCACCCAGACGGTGTCGTTCGCCGCCGACGAATTCGGCCGTTCCGATGCCGACATCGGGTTTGCTGCCGCCATCGTGCGCTGGGGTGTGCTGGTCGTGCCGCCCATTGCATTGTTCGCCGACCGGATCGGGCGTCGTAACATTCTCGTGGCAGCTGCATGGGCTGCGCCGGTGCTTGCCGCTGGCGGTGCGCTGGCGCCGACGTATGAGTGGCTCGTTGCAACCCAGGTGGCCGCCCGACCTGTTGCCCTCGTCATCAACGTGATGATCCTGGTGATGCTCACCGAGGAAATGTCGCGCGAGACGCGGGCCCGCTCGGTCGGCTTCGTGGCGATTGCCAGCAGCGTCGGGGCGGGTTTGGCGGTCGCCTTCCTGCCACTGGCTGACATCACCACATCGGGTTGGCGCTGGCTCTACGCGCTGTCACTTGTCTGGCTACCCGTGGCATTCGTATTGCAACGCCAGCTGCGCGAAACATCCAGATTCGTGCAGGTTCACTCGATTGCCGACGGCATACCGGTTGCGCGCATGTCGCGGTCACGACTTGCCGCCCAGATCAGTGCCGCATTCCTCACCAGCGTGTTCGTTGCCGCAGCGAGCGTCTACTTCGTCAACTATTTGCGGGACGTGCGCAACTATGACGCTCTGATGGTCACCGTCTTTACCGTCGTCACCACGATTCCCGCCGCACTCGGGCTCATCATCGGTGGTCGAATTGCCGATCAACGAGGTCGCCGCATCGCTGGGGCCATCTCGTTGGCCGTCGGCGTGCTGCTTGTCGTTGTTGCCTACGCCACGAGCGGCCCGACCATGTGGGTCGCTGAAATTATCGGCGGCATCTCGCTTGGTATTTCATTCCCGGCACTCGGTGTGTACCGCGGCGAGATGTTTCCCACTGCCCATCGCAGCACGGGTGCCGCCACCGTGACGGCGACCGGCCTGATTGGTGGCAGCCTCGGGCTCGTGATTGCCGGACAACTGCTGGACGCCGGTTGGAGTTATGCGCGAGTCATGGGGCTTTTGGCCACTGCACCACTCGTGGTGGCGGTGATCGTGTTCGTCACTTTCCCCGAGACCGCGCACCGAGAACTCGAAGAAATTAGCCCCGACGTCGACGGCGCTTGAGCCCCCGCGATACCGGCGCCCGCTTTGACAGCTCACCTGACTTGCCGGCTGACTTAGCCACAGACTTCGCAGCCAACTTGTCGACGGGCAAGAGACTTACCTCGATGCTGCGGCGCGATTGCGTGAAACCACTCACCACCAGCGAAAGTTGCTCGCTGATTTTTACATGTTCGCGTGGCGTGCGCGGTGCCGGCGACTTCATCAACCGAATCGGCAGATAACCAGCGACGTCACCGATTCGAACGTAGGCGCCGTGCGAAGCGAACGACTCGACCACACCTTTGACCTTCGTTCCGATCGGGAACTTGACGACGAATGCGTCGTACTGCTCCGAGGTGTTGACCGCCGACGGCGTGGCAATCGCCCGGCCCGCTGGTGTTCGGGGCAATTGTCGGCTGGGCGGCCGTGGGATGGGGCGTGTCGGTGCCCGCGAGGTCGGCCGTGGTGCCGGTCGCGGTGCTGGCCGTGCCATCGCTCGCGGCAGTGTCCGTGGAATCGGTCGCGGCATCGGTGCCGTTTTGTTCGGCACACCACGTTGTGGCGATGCGTCGTTCTTGGCCCGTACGGGAAGTCGATCAACGAAGACCCAGCCAACGTGCGGCACGGGCTTGCCACCGATGAGACGACCCTGATCGAACAGCCAGGTGTACTGGTCGTGAAACTCCTGATAGCTGTCGTTGGAAACGATGGTTGCGTTCACCTTGTCGGCAATCATCAACACGAAACCGTCTCCACGACCAACCGCACCCGCAGGTGGTGTTACCAGTTCACCGTTAGCAATCGCTTCTGAAAACTCCGAGGCTTCCTTTTTTTCGATGCGATGGCCGAAACTGGCATCGACGACGACCGTTACCTGTGTCTTAGGAAACTCGTGCATGAAAGCGAGTACGGCTTCGTTGAGTTGCTTCAGACTCGGGGCACTGCGACCCTCAGTCGCCAGATTGCTGCCGTCAACGACGACATGATTAGGGATCGAGCGAGCGCCAATTTTGGCCTTCGTGGTTACCACGAAACGAAGGTCGAGTCCATGAGTTCGGTGAGTTCCTGGTCGTGCACGGCTTTGCTGCCGGTAGCGGGGCTGCCCGACTCGACACGCGACACATGGCGCAGGTCGTAGCCCCGGTCTTTCAGGCGCCAAATAATGTTTTCCACGAAATGCCAGGCGCCCATGTTCTCTGGTTCTTCTTGCAGCCACACCACTTCCTTGGCATTCGGATAACCATTCAGCACATCGCTGATCTGCGCTTCCGGAAACGGATACAGCTGTTCGACGCGCACGACTGCGACCGGGGCGCCACGCTTCTCGCGTGCGGCGATGGCGTCCCATGCAACTTTGCCCGAGCACAACACCACGCGGCGCACCGCCGCACGATCCACCACGAATGGGTCGTCAAGCACTTCGCTGAACGAACCGGTGGTCAACTCGTCCACCGCCGAACGACTTTCTTTCATGCGCAGTGGTTGCTTGGGGGCCATTACCACTAAGGGCTTGCGAACATCGCGGCGCACTTGTCGACGCAACAAGTGGAAGTACTGCCGTGCCGTCGTCGGATAGGCAACCTGGATGTTGTCTTCGGCGCACTGCTGCAAGAACCGCTCTAGTCGTGCCGAAGAGTGCTCGGGGCCCTGGCCTTCCATGCCGTGCGGCAGTAACAACACCAACCCGTTGTACTGACCCCATTTATCTTCGGCGGCAACCAGGTACTGGTCGATGATGACCTGTGCCCCGTTGACGAAGTCACCGAATTGTGCCTCCCACATCACGAGTGCAGCAGGGTTGGCGTGCGCGTAACCATATTCGAAACCAAGTGCTGCATATTCCGACAGCAGCGAGTCGTATATCCAAAACTTTGCAGCACCCGCAGAAACATTGGCCATCGGTGCATACTTGGTTTCGTTGATGTAATCGACCAGCACGGCATGACGCTGGCTGAACGTGCCACGACGACAATCTTCGCCAGCCAATCGCACTGGCGAACCCTCGACTGTCAGTGAACCAAAGGCAAGCGCCTCGGCAGTTGCCCAGTCGACCTGCCCATCGCGCTCGTACATTTCTCGACGGCCCTCAAACTGGCGCAACAACTTTGGATGCACGGTGAAATCTTCCGGGTAGCGGTTGAGTGCTGCAAAGACACGATCGAGTGCAGCCCGCTCCACACCTGTCGGCACATGCGGCAGCACCCCGAGCGGTTTGGGTGGTGGTGGCACCTTGGTTACTTCAGGGGCGTGCGCGCGCGTGTCTTCGAGGGCCGACTGCAACTTGGCTTGGTAGTCGGTCAACACCCGTTCGGCATCTTCGATGGTGACATCCCCGCGCTTGACGAGGCTTTCGAGATACAACTTGCGCACGCTCCGGCGCTCGGCAATGGCCTTGTACATGAGCGGCTGCGTGTAACTCGGATCATCACCCTCGTTGTGACCATGACGGCGATAGCAGACCATGTCGATGACGACGTCTTTATGGAACTGCTGACGATAATCGAAAGCCAGCTTGGCGACACGCACGCATGCTTCTGGGTCATCGCCATTCACGTGGAAGATCGGCGCACCCACCGACTTGGCGATGTCGCTGCAGTATTGGGACGAGTGCGCATACTCGGGCGATGTCGTGAAACCGATTTGATTGTTGATGATGAGGTGGATGGTGCCGCCGACGCGGTAACCGCTCGTGTCGCTCATTGCCAGACACTCAGACACCACACCTTGCCCGGCAAAAGCCGCGTCGCCGTGCACGAGCAGCGGCAACACGCTGAAGGCACCCGGTGGGTCGATCTGGTCTTGCATTGCTCGCACCGTGCCGAGCACGATCGGGTCGACAGTTTCGAGATGGCTCGGGTTCGACGCCAGCTCGATCGGCAAGAGCGCACCGCTGCGGGCCTGAAACTTGCCGGTTGCGCCGAGGTGGTATTTCACGTCACCGGAACCCTGCACTGCATGTGGGTCAACATGGCCCTCGAATTCGCTGAAGAGTTGTTCGAGGTTCTTGCCGACCACGTTGGCCAACACATTGAGTCTGCCGCGATGGGCCATGCCCAGCACGGCACCGTCGAGCGCGTTGTCGGCCGCCAAGTTGAGAATCATGTCAAGAATCGGTACGACCGATTCGGCACCCTCGAGACCGAAGCGCTTCGTGCCCACATATTTGGTGGCGAGGAACCGCTCGAAGGCTTCGGCGGCGTTCAGGCGTTCGAGAATCACCAGTGGCTCAGCAACGAATTCGTCGCCGTGTTCTTCGACATGCGCCTGCACCCAGCGCTGCTCGTCGGTGTGCTGAATGTGCATGTATTCGATCCCGATCGTGCGGCAGTATGCGTCGCGCAACACGCCGAGCAACGCACCGAGCGTCGATCGTGGCACACCGCCCACGCCACCGGTCGCAAATTCACGGTCGAGGTCCCAGATCGTGAGGCCGTAGGTGAGCGGGTCGAGTTCGCGGGGCATGTGTGGCGCTTTCCAGCGCAGTGGGTCAAGATCGGCAATGAGGTGACCGCGCACTCGATGCACGCGAATGAGCGTCGCGACCTGCATCTGCTTTTGTGCCTGTAGATCCAGACGATCGAGGTCGTTGGTATCGGTGCGCCATTTGACTGCCTCGTACGGCACACCCAGGCTGCGGAAAATGGCCTCGTAGAACCCGTGTTCTCCGAGCAACAACTCATTCATGTATTTGAGGAAGAGGCCGCTCTCGGCACCTTGGATGATGCGATGGTCGTAGGTGCTCGTGATCGTGACGACCTTCGAAACACCAAGTTGGTTGAGCGCCCGTTCGTCGCTGCCCTGAAACTCGGCGGGGTAATCGATCGAACCGACGCCCACAATCACACCTTGACCGACCATCAGTCGCGGTACCGACTGGTTGGTGCCGATTGTGCCCGGGTTGGTGAGGCTCACGTTCGCACCTTGGAAGTCATCGACGGTCAACTTGTTGGCGCGTACCTTACGAATGATCTCGTCGTACGCGAGGACGAAACCGAGGAAGTCGAGCGTGTCGGCACCCTTCAACACAGGTACCACCAGCGTGCGCTGACCCTTGCCCTTGTCCACATCGACCGCCAAACCAATGTTCACGTTGGTGTGCCGCTGCAACTGTGGTTTGCCGTCGGCGTCTGTGGCGAAGCTGTTCTTCATGTTCGGCACGGCGTCGACTATTGCCCGCACGACCGCAAAGCCGATGAGGTGCGTGAAGCTGATCTTGGCTTGACCGGTGCGGGAGCGATATCCGTTCATGACGCGTCGATTGACTTCCAACAACTTGGCTGGAATCTGTCGCATGCTGGTTGCGGTCGGCACCGACAAGCTGCGCTCCATATTGGCGGCGATTGCCGCACCTGCACCACGAATGGCTTCTGGTTCGCCCGCCGGGGTCAGCACCACAGGGGCCGGCGCCGGCGCCGTTTGTATCGGCGTGATCGACGGTTCGACCGATTTCTTTGCTGATGCCTTCTTGTTTGCCGCAGGTGCCGTCGGGCGCACGATTTCTGCGGTCACGTCGGCACGTGGGGCACCGAGCGGCTTGTAGTCACTGAAGAATTCCTGCCATTGCTCGCTGACTGCCGCCGGATTCTCGCGGTAGCGCTCGTACATCTCTTCGACGAGCCACGAGTTGGCGCCGAAGTCGTCGCCTGACGATGCTCCGGTTGGTGTCTGCACTGGCGAACTCACGCCCTAAGCGTACTTATTGGCGTGCGAGCGGCTAGCCGAGCATGAACTCAGAGAGCAACCAGAGCACGACCAAGAGCACGCCGCTGGAGATGAGGGCATTTTTATGCGACTCGTACGGCCACAGCAACTTGTTGGTTGCCGTGATGCCACCCAATTTTCCGAGAGCGTTCAGCTGCAGGATGGTGCCGATGACCACCGCGACGATCAGGTACCTGACGGCGTCGGTGGTGTTGGTCTGGTAGGCCGTTCCGTAGAAGTGGGCCGACCCCACCATGAACCACAACATCGATGCCGAGAAGATCATGTTCTGTCGCGATGCCAGCAATGCCCGGCGACCAGCGGTGGCAGCGTTCGGGTCGGGCTGTCCCCCGCCGAGCACGTTCACGGCATTCGCCAAGACGACCCGTTGGTGCTTCCAGATGATCATCCATACGTTGGCCGCCATGGTGATGGCATAGATCATGCCGATCGAGATTGCAGCATCGTGACCGATGCCGGCAGTCGACCCTGCACCGAAAAAGTTCTTCCAGTAGGTCGGCTGTCCCGTGATCAAAATGCCGGTGCCCAGCGTGGCGATTGCCGCCCAACGAAACCACCACAAGGCACGGCGCGCAACCTTGTCGAGGGTGATACTGCGGGCTCTGGCCTCGTCGCCATACGACGCAAGGGCCGGCACCTGCACCAAATTGAAGTAGTACAGCAAGCCAATCCAGGCGATACCCACGAGCGTGTGCGCGTAGCGCATGAAGAAGTTGAGGAAGTAATCGCCAGAGAAGAGTTCCACGGTGTGACCTTTCGAATATGACGGTTGGGCGGGCAACTGACGTCGCTCGCTCTTAGAAGGTAGCGGAAACTAGGTTGTACGGCAGTGACCGCCGAATTCATTTATACCTGCCACAAACTGGGGCGCTTCTACCCACCTGATCGGCAGGTCTTGGCCGACATCTCCCTGTCGTTCTATCCTGGCGCAAAGATCGGCGTGCTCGGTTCCAACGGCAGCGGCAAGTCGAGTTTGCTGAAAATCATGGCGGGCCTCGACGATGGGTACGGGGGCGTGGCGCGACTCACCCCTGGCTTCAGCGTCGGTCTGCTGGCGCAAGAACCACAACTTGATGCCGCAAAGGACGTGCTCGGCAATGTGATGGAGGGCGTCGCACCGATTCGCGACCTGCTTGCCGAATACGAAAAAGTTACCGCCATGTGGGGTGAGCCGGATGCCGACTTCGACAAAATCGGCGCACGACAAGCAGAGCTCGAAGCCAAGATCAATGCGGTCGATGCGTGGAGCCTCGAGCGCAACGTGGAGATTGCAATGGACGCCCTGCGCTGCCCGGCGAATGATGCCGACGTCACCAAGTTGTCAGGTGGCGAGCGCCGCCGCGTGGCCCTCTGTCGATTGCTGTTGTCGCGTCCCGACTTGTTGCTGCTCGACGAACCCACCAACCATCTCGACGCAGAAAGTGTCGACTGGCTCGAGCGATTTTTGCAGGAATATGGCGGCACCGTCATCGCCATCACCCACGACCGATACTTCCTGGACAACGTCGCCAAATGGATTCTCGAACTCGATCGCGGTCGTGGTATCCCCTTTTCGGGCAACTACTCGAGTTGGCTCGAACAAAAACAGGAGCGGCTCGCCAAGGAAGAAAAATCGAATGACGTGCGACGGCGCACCTTGCAACGCGAATTGGAGTGGGTACGCCTCGCACCCAAGGCCCGCCAGGCCAAGGGCAAGGCGCGTCTCGCTGCCTACGAAAAACTGCACGCAGAAGCACAGGACGCCGAACGCGGGCCTGACCGTTTGGAGATCACGATTCCGGCCGGCAAGCGGCTGGGTGACACGGTCATCAAAGTGGAGAACATGTCGAAGGGGTACGGCGACCGGCTACTCATCGAAGATTTGAGTTTTTCCCTGCCCCCGGCCGGCATCGTCGGCATCATCGGCGCCAACGGCGCGGGCAAGACCACCCTCTTTCGCATGCTCACTGGTCAAGAACAACCCGACTCGGGCAGCGTCAGCATCGGTGAAACGGTGCAATTAAGTTACGTCGATCAAAGCCGAGACTCATTGAACGCCGAAAACAGCGTGTACGAAGAAATCACCGACAACACCGACACGTTGAAGATTGGTGGTCGCGAAGTTCATGGTCGTGCCTATGTCGCCAGTTTCAACTTCAAGGGCAGCGACCAACAAAAGAAGGTCGGTGAACTGTCGGGTGGCGAGCGCAACCGTGTGCATCTTGCCAAATTATTGAAGACTGGCGGCAACGTGCTGCTACTCGACGAACCAACCAACGACCTTGACGTCGACACGTTGCGCTCGCTCGAAGCGGCGCTCGAGGCGTTCCCCGGTTGTGCGGTGGTCATCAGCCACGACCGTTGGTTCCTCGACCGCATCGCCACCCACGTGCTTGCGTTCGAAGGCAACAGCCAGGTGCGCTTTTTCGAGGGCAATTTTCAGGACTACGAAGCGTGGCGTCGTAAGGAACTCGGTGTCGATGCCGAACAACCGAGGCGCCTGCGTTACAAGCCGCTGACCCGCACATGAGCAACACGCGCGCGGTTCGCATCATTCGCATCGTGTGCATCCTGTGTTTTGTCGGTGGTATCGCCAGCATGATCGTGGCATCGATCGCCGACAACAACATCGGTGCCGTGCTCACTGCGGGCAGCATCAGCACGATCGCAGCAATCGTGTTGCTGGCGGTCAGCACGGTGGTAACCACCCGCCGCGCCGTCGAGTTCGACGAGGCGGACGCCGAAATCGTCGAAACTGGTATTCGCCGCATCGTGGATGCAGGTGCCAACGAAACCAGTGTGCGTGATCTGGTGCGCCGAGCCATCGAGCTCGGGCGCCGTAACCGGTCATAAGCGCACCGGTGAGCGACAACATGATGAATGACAACACGGTGAGCGGTGAACACACCCAGCAGATACCTGCGTCGTTGACCGACGCCGAACTTGCCACTCGTCTCGCCCGTGAAACCGGCGCGCTGCTCGTGGAATTGCGCACGCAGATGATCCGTGACGATGCGTCACCGTGGTACATGATGGACGCCGGTGACGCACTCGCCCACCGCTTCATCGTCGACACCCTGCACCGTGTTCGCCCCACCGATGCCGTGCTGTCCGAGGAAGGCACCGATGACACACGACGACTGTCGGCAGACCGGGTGTGGATCGTCGACCCGCTCGATGGCACCGCAGAATTCGGTGAAGGCGATCGTGACGACTGGGCCGTGCACATCGCATTGTGGGAACGCAATGCCGGTCCACGAGGCGCACTCACCGCAGCTGCAGTCGGCCTGCCGGGTATCGACATCACCTTGTCCACCTCGCCCGCACCAGCACCGCGGGCGGTGATGACCCGCACTCCGCTCATGGTCGTGTCACGTTCGCGAACCCCGGCAGTTGCCGCATCGGTGGCCCAGCAATTGGGCTACGACGGCGTGCGGCTCGGCTCGGCCGGTGCCAAGGCAATGGCGGTGGTGCTCGGTCATGTGGACATCTATCTGCATGCCGGTGGTCAACACCAGTGGGATTCCGCAGCCCCCATCGCCGTGGCCCGTGCCGCCGGACTGCACACCAGTCGCATCGACGGCAGCGAGCTTATGTACAACGAACGCGACACGTGGCTACCTGATTTGTTGATTTGTCCGCCACATCTTGCCGATGACATCCTGCGGGCAGTGCGCAACTTCACAGACAACTAACCCGCTACGCCCGACGCACCCACTCGTGCCGTGGGCAGACTGCAGGGGTGGAAAATGCGGTGACCCCCGACGATCGCGCGTGGGGTGCCTTCAGCGACAATCCGCCCTGGATTCTCGACCGTGACACCGTGATTTGGCGCGGCCTGGTCGAAGGTTTGCGCGCCGAAGCCCGCAGTCAACTGCCGGCACTCTTGACGGCTCCGCGCATCCCACCAGTTCGTCGTCTTGTCGTCGTGGTCTTCACCGTAGGCAAGGCACTAGCGCCATGGTGGTGGAAGCGGCGGCGCAACAAATATGCATCACCCGAGGCGTCACGTGCCGACCTGTCGCTACGCATGCGTCAAGCCATCGAGCGTCTCGGCTCGACGTACATCAAGTTGGCCCAAATTATTTCCAGTGGCGAGGGGCTCTTTCCGGCCGAACTCGTCGAAGAGTTCAAGCGTTGCCGCGACCAAGTGCCGGCCGAAACGTTCGACGATGTGCGGCTCGTTGTCGAGGGCGACCTCGGCGCGCGAATCGAAGACGTGTTTACAAGTTTTTCGACCACGCCCATTGCTGCTGCATCGATTGCTCAGGTGCACGCCGCAGTGTTGCGCACCGGTGAATCCGTCGTAGTAAAGGTGCAGCGACCCCAGGTTGGTGTCCTCGTGCGGAAAGACTTAAAGGTCATGGCCTGGATGGCGCCATTCTTGGTGGGTCGCATCAAAATTGCAGCCCTGGCCAACCCGCCGGCCCTTGTTGAACTATTCGCCGAGACCATCGTCGAAGAACTCGACTTCCGACTCGAGGCGTCGAACATGCTCGACATCGCCGGCATCCTCGCGGACTTGAAGCAAGACGGTTATGTGATTCCCCGCCCGCATGCCGAGTTGGTTACCCGCCGCGTGATCGTGATGGAGCGCCTCGAGGGTTTCAAGTTCGACGATGTTGCCGGCATGAAAGATGCCGGCATCGACACCGAAGCAGTGATTCGCACAGGCATGGTGGCGTTCATGGAAGGTGCGCTGCTTTATGGGGTGTTCCACGGCGACCTGCATGGTGGCAACCTTTTCGTGATGCGCGATGGTCGCACCGCACTACTCGACTTCGGCATCGTCGGTCGTCTGACCGGTATTCGCCGTATGGCATTTTTGCGGCTGATGCTGAGCGCAACGACCAACGATGTGAAGGGCCAAATCACCGCCTTGCGCGACCTCGGTGCGCTACCGATGGACACCGACATTGATGCAGTCATCAAAGACCTGCGCCTTGACCAGGTTGCGATCGACCCCACGACATTGTCGGGTGAGCAACTCGTGCAAGAGGTTCAGCGCATCGTCAAGGCACTGCTCGCCTACGGCGCGCGGATGCCCAAAGAACTCATGCTGTACGTGAAGAACATGGTGTTCTTGGACGGCGCAATCGCTCGTTTGGCCCCCGACCTGGATTTGCTCGGCGAAATCGCCAACATTTCGATGTTGTTTGCCCAGCGCCACGGCGAACAACTCGGCCGCGAACTGGGCATCGACCCCACCCAGGTGGAAATCAACCTCGACAGCGTCAAAGCCGGGCTCGGTGTCGGTAGCGATGTGAACACCATGACGTATCGCGACCTGCAAAAGCGCCGCGAAATCATCCAAAAGCGGATGCGCGACCACGTCGCGCGCTAACCGCTCGATTTGTCAGTATTAGCGCGTGCGTCTCGTCATCGCCCGTTGCACGGTCAACTACATCGGTCGGCTCGAGGCTTCGTTGCCCGAAGCCACACGCCTCATCATGGTCAAAGCCGATGGCTGTGTTGCCATTCATGCCGATGGTGGCGCCTACAAGCCACTCAACTGGATGAACGCACCGAACGAGATTCGTGAATTTCCCGACCGCTGGGAAATCACGAACCCCAAAGACGAACGACTCATCATCAATCTGCTTCAGGTCTTGAGCGACGTGAGCCACGAACTCGGTGACGACCCGGGTTTATCGAAGGACGGTGTCGAAGCACACCTGCAGGAGTTGTTGGCTGCCGACCCAACGGTGATCGAAGAGGGGCTCATTCTCATTGCGCGCGAATACCCGACTGCAATCGGCCCGGTCGACTTGCTGTGTCGTGCCAGCGACGGCACGACGGTGGCAATCGAAATCAAACGGCGCGGCGAAATTGACGGCGTCGAACAACTCGGTCGCTATCTGGAGTATCTGCGTGTCGACTCGTCACTTGGCGTGTTGCGTGGCGTCTTCGTGGCACAGTCGATCAAGCCGCAGGCTCGCACGTTGGCCGAAACCCGTGGGCTGGCGTGGAAAGAAGTCGACTACGACGAACTGCGCGGTCGCCGCGTGGATGAATTGAAATTGTTCTGACCATGATCCGAGAGATGCAGACACACGACTTTTCGGCTGTGATGCGGCTGAACAACGACAACGTGCCAGCCGTGTCGCTCATCGATCTTGACGAACTGCGAAAAGACGTGCGGCTAGCCGAACACGCCCTTGTTATTACCGATACCGCCACCAGTGCACCCCACGGCTTTTGCACGACTTTTGCCAGTGGTATCAGCGAAGATCTCGGCGTGAACTATGCCTGGTTCGCTGATCGCTACCCGGCTTTTGTGTATCTCGACCGTGTGGTCATCGATACGCCATTTCAGTCACAAGGCCGGGGCGAACTGTTGTACACCGAGGTCGAGCGACGTATTCGCGCCACAGGCACCACCGACTTGTTCGTCTGCGAAGTCAACTTGCAGCCCCGCAACGAAGGCTCATTGCGTTTTCACGCCCGTTTAGGGTTCGAGCAAGTTGGCGAACAGGAGTCAAAGCCCGGGCTCATCGTGGCGATGCTCGCCAAACGCCTC
>JAEMQQ010000002.1:52257-58109 GCA_016463775.1 Ilumatobacteraceae bacterium
CGCGTTACTTTTTTTGTGGTTGTGGCCACGACCCAGGTCGGCCGTCCATTCCGGAATTGGCGCGAGTCTTGGCAAGTAGCTCTTCGACGATCGGCCCGAGGCGAGTCGGGTCGTCAACAGGGTCATGCGACGGGCCGCGCACCCAACCTTCGGCAACGGCGAACGAGCGGCCGCTTGCTTCAAATACCCGACCGGTGACATCTTTGCTCTCGGCCGAGGCCAACCACGTAACGATTGGTGCAATCCAGCGCGGTGACTGGGCTTCACGCTCTTCGTCGGTGGGCGGTGTGGGTTGCAGGTTCTCGGTCATGCGCGTGAGTGCAACCGGCGCCACCGCATTGACGGTCACGCCATAACGCGCCAACTCGAGTGCGGTGATCACGGTGAAGGCCGCGATGCCAGCCTTGGCAGCGCCGTAGTTGGCCTGACCGATGTTGCCGTAGATACCCGACACCGAAGTGGTGTTGATGATGCGACCATCGACCGGCTTGCCGGCCTTGGATTGGTCACGCCAATACGCGGCGGCAAAATGCGCCGGCGCAAACGTGCCCTTGAGGTGCACCTTGATGACCGAATCCCACTCAGCCTCACTCATGTTCGCCATCATGCGGTCACGCAGAATGCCGGCGTTGTTGACGACACCGTGCAGATCACCGAACGTGTCGACTGCCGCTTTGATCAAACGCTCGGCGCCCTCAAACGACGAGATGTCGTCACCATTGGAAATTGCCTTGCCACCCATCGCCTCGATTTCGGCCACCACTTGGTTGGCTGGCGAAACGTCGCCACCACTGCCGTCTACACCGGCACCCAAATCGTTCACCACGACATGCGCACCATGGCGCGCGAGGCTCAGCGCATGTTCACGCCCAATTCCACGACCGGCTCCGGTGACAACCACCACTCGACCTGCACACAATTTGGCCATGACTGATCCTTTCCTGGCGTTTTCGTCAGATGTTTGACGCCGTCGCAATCTAGTCTCTCCACGCGTGACAAGACACCTTGACGTACTGGTTGTCGGCGCTGGGCCGGCGGGCGTTGCTGCTGCATTGACTGCCAAGCGACTCGGGTTGAGTGTGCAACTGATTGACAAAGCCACGTTTCCCCGCGACAAATGTTGCGGCGACGGCCTCACGACGGGGGCGTTGCGCTTGCTCGACCAGTTGGGCTTGCGCCCCGACACCGTGGCCAGCTGGAAGGTGTGTCGCGACGTGAGCCTGCGTTCACCATCCGGACGCATGATTGATTTGCAGTTGCCCGACGACGGCCAGTTTGCTGCCATCGCAACCCGCTTCGACCTCGATGCCGCACTCGTCAACCACGCCCGTGCATGTGGCGTCGATATCCGCGAGGGGGTCGGTTTTGTCGACATCACTCGCGACGGCGACTACCACGTGACCACCAGCGATGGCGTGGTGACCACCCGCGTGGTAATTGCCGCCGACGGCATGTGGTCGCCCGTGCGCAAAGTGGTGCAACCCGATCGTGCGCCGTACCTCGGCGAGTGGCATGCCCTGCGTCAATATGCCCACAACGTGACCGGCCCGGCGAGCGAAAAGTTGTACGTGTGGTTCGAACCCGACCTGCTGCCTGGCTATGCGTGGTCGTTTCCACTCGCTGACGGTCGCGTCAACATCGGCTTCGGTATTTTGCGCGGTGCATCACTCAAGCCCGGCGACATGAAAGCCGTATGGGCCGACTTGTTGTCGCGCGACCATGTGCGCCAAGCCCTCGGCAGCACGGCCGTGCTGGATGACAAGTTGAGCGCCTGGCCGATTCCGGCCCGCATCACTTCAACGACGCTGCACGTTGACAACGTGTTGTTCGTTGGTGATGCCGCCTGTGTCACTGACGTGCTCACCGGTGAGGGCATCGGCCAGGCATTGCTTTCGGGCATGCTCGCCGGCGCAGCAGCAGCCGAACAACAACCAGGTCGCGCCTACCGGCGGGCGATGCGCCGACACTTTTTTGCCGACCATCGAATGTCGAACCTGCTCGGCCGGGTGCTTGCTAACGAGCGCATGGCACGTGCCGCACTGCGAATCATCGACGGCGGCACCTGGCGCAAACAAAAATTCGTGCGCTGGATGTTCGAAGACGAACCACGCGCCAGTGCCCTCACACCCCGCCGTTGGCACCGTGGCTACCTCTCGTCGCCCGGTGCCTACACCAAGTAATCTCGCCACATGCGCACACGACTGACAGAAATGTTCGGGATCGAATTTCCGGTGATGCTCGCGGGCATGGGCGGGGTTTCGTACCACGAACTCGTCGCTGCCGTCAGCGAGGCCGGTGGTATCGGCACGCTCGGGGCGTCGACCATGCGTGACCACGAATTACCCGAAGAGATGCGCAAGGTGCGCGAACTCACCAAAAAACCGTTTGGTGTCGACCTGCTCACCGCGCTACCCAACCAGGTGGATTCAGGCATCAAGGCAGTGATCGAAGGCGGTGCCTCGATCTTCGTTGCTGGTCTCGGTGTGCCGCGCGAGGTCATCGACCTCCTGCATCAAAACAATGTGCTGGTCGGCTCAATGTGCGGGAAAGTAAAGCATGCGGTTGCGGCCGTGGCGAGTGGATGCGACTTCGTCGTTGCCCAAGGAACCGAGGCGGGCGGTCACACGGGTCTCGTTGCCACGATTGCCTTGGTGCCGCAGGTGGTGGATGCAGTCGGCGACAAGGTGCCGGTCGTTGCAGCCGGTGGATTGTTCGACGGTCGCGGTCTGGCCGCCTCACTTGCACTCGGCGCTGACGGCGTGTGGATCGGCACACGATTCATCGCCACGCCCGAGGCTCGCGCTGTGAACGGCTACAAAGACATGCTCCTCGCCACCGGCGAGGATGGCACGACCATCAGTCGCGCATACACCGGCAAGACATGTCGCGTGGTGGCCAACGACTGGACCCGCCACTACGACAAAAGCCCCACCGAACTGCAGCCCTTCCCACAACAGGCCGTGGCGTCGATGCAAGCCGGTGTCAACCATCTCGGATATCCATCAGGCACCGAGGTCGACACTTCGCGCGAGTTCTACCCCGCCGGGCAGGGTGTCGGCTCGATCAACGATTTGGTGCCAGCCGGCGAGTTGGTACGACGCATCGTTGCCGAAGCAGCAGCCGTGTTGACCCGCGTCGGAAATATTCGCGCTAGATAAGTGCGCGCAATGCGCTGAGTGCACCAACGTGGTCATTGCCGACCGGGCTGACCGACAACATCGTGACACCCGCCTGTCGGAACGCCGCAACACGCTCGCGCACATAGCTGGCGGGGCCAACCAAGTTGGTGAGCTCCAACATTTCGCGAGGCACTGCGCGGGCTGCTTCATCTTTCTTGCCGGATAGATACAGGTCTTGAATCTCTGTTGCCTCTTGCTCATAGCCGTAGTCACGGCAGATGTCGTTGTAGAAGTTCTTGCCGCGCGCACCCATGCCACCCACGTACAGCGCCACGTTCGGGCGCGCCATGTCGAGCACCTTGTCTTTGGCTTCGCCCACCAACGACTCGTCGATGGCCAACAATCCACCGGCCGAAATCTCCAGCGGCTTCAACGACGGTGACCGTTTGGCCAGACCCTTCTTGAGTGCCGTGCCCCAGACTTGCTCGAACTTGTCAGGCATAAAAAACACTGGCAGCCAACCGTCGGCGAGTTCTGCCGTTGCCTCCACACTCAAATCTTTCAGCGATGCCCACCACACGGGGATATCAGCGCGCACCGGATGATTGATGAGCTTCAGTGGTTTGCCCATACCGGTGCCTTGGCCGGCAGGAAGCGGCACCTGCACGGTCTGACCGGCGTACGACAAACCCTTTTCGCGCTTCCACACTTCGCGACACACCTCGATGTATTCCTTGATGCGCTGCATGGGCTTTTCGTATGCCACACCATGGAATCCCTCGACAACTTGTGGCCCCGAGGCGCCCAGCCCGAGGATGAATCGACCATTCGAAACATAATCACAACCAGCGGCAGTCATTGCCGTAAGCGATGCCGTGCGCGAATACACGTTGATGATGCCCGTGCCGATTTCTACCCGCGATGTGATGGCCGACAAATACCCAACCTGGGAGATTGCATCAAAGCTGTAGGCCTCGGGAATCCACACCACATCCAGCCCAACTTTTTCCAGTTCGGCAACGCGACGCGCACCCTCGACGAAACCACCGGCGTAACTCATCATCATGGAAATTTTCATGGTGATCGAAACTTAGTCGGTTAGTTGACTTGACGCGTGCGACCGACCCAGTACGGGGCGCGCAGGTCTTTCTTCAAGATCTTGCCGCTCGGGTTGCGAGGCAGAGCATCGGCCCACGCCACTTTCTTGGGTGTCTTGAAACCCGCCAATTGCGTGCGACCGAAGGCGATGATGTCATCTTCGGTGACCCCAACGCCGGGTTTACGCACCACGATCGCCAACGGCACTTCACCCCAACGATCATCGGGGATACCGATGACGGCAACGTCGGCAACTGCAGGGTGTTTCATCATCGCATTTTCCACCTCGGCCGGGTAGATGTTCTCGCCACCCGACACGATCATGTCCTTCACGCGGTCGTGGATATAGACGTATCCGGCTTTGTCGGTGTAGCCGGCATCGCCGGTGTAAAACCAACCCTTACGAATCGATTTTGCGGTCTCTTCGGGCATGTTCCAATAGCCCTTCATGACCTGCTTGGAACGAATGATGATTTCACCAACCTCACCGGCTGGCAGCTGTTTACCGGCCTCGTTGACGATTTTCAATTCGATACCCATTGACGGCTTACCGCACGAGCGCAACAAGTGCTTCTTGGGGCCGTCAACGTCGTGATCTTGATGCGTGAGCATCGTGACCACGCCGGTGGTTTCGGTCAGACCATACACCTGCACGAAGTTGCACTTGAAGGTCTTCAGCGACGCTGCGAGCACCTGCTCGGAGATCGGTGACGCACCGTAGGCAATCAACTTGAGGCTCGAGAAGTCGGCCTTGTCGATGTCGGGAACCATCAGGGTGAATGCCAACAGTGCCGGCACCATGAACGCATGGGTGATGCGATGCTGGCCAATCAACTTCACCAAGGCACCGACATCGGTTGCTTCGCGAACGATGATTGACTTGCAGCCGTTCCACTGACCGGCCATTGCCCATCCGCTGCCGCCAATGTGGAACAGCGGCATGGCAACCAAGTTGATGGCGTTGGCATTCATCATCCACAAGTCGCGTGATGTGGGCAAGATTCCGAAGAAGTTTTCGTTGGTGAGCATCACACCCTTCGGACGACCGGTTGTGCCGCTGGAGTACAACTGGAATGCAACGTCACCCGTCTTGGCTTGAACACCTGGGTCGATTGGCTGGTAGCGGTTCACCCACTTTTCATACGACTCATGCTTGGCATGCTCACCGATCACCAGAATCTTTTTCACGTGCGTGAGTTCACCCACGATTGCATCAAGCACCGGCACGAATTCGGCGTTGACGACAAACACTGTCGCCCGCGAATCGTTGACGATGAAAGCAACCTCGGGGGCCGCCAGCCTGAAATTGATGTCGACGCTCACGGCGTTGAGTAGTGCACAGCCATAAAACACCTCAAAGTGCTCGATGGAATTTTTATCGAGGAATGCGACGCGATCCTGGTTGCCAACGCCCGAGGCTTTGAGCGCCTGGGCCACTTGGCAAGAGCGTGCGTACGACTCTTGCCATGTCTGCACGCGATCGCCTTGGACGAGCGCTACTTTGCCCGAGAGACTTTTGGCGTGAGCGCGCAGGATGCCCGCGACGTTGGCGATGATTGGTGCGCTAGCACGCTGCACGGCTTTTTTCTTGACCGGCTTCTTCTTTACGACCTTCTTCTTTACGACCTTCTTCTT
>JAEMQQ010000002.1:58209-76668 GCA_016463775.1 Ilumatobacteraceae bacterium
CTTCTTCTTTACGACCTTCTTCTTTACGACCTTCTTCTTGGCTGGCTTCTTCACGGCCTTCTTCTTCTTGACCGACTTCTTCTTGACCGACTTCTTCTTGACCGACTTCTTCTTCACAGCCTTCTTCTTGGGTGCTTTACGTCGTTTGGTTGCCATGGGCGACAAAGGTAGTCGGTGGTGGGTCACGAGGCAACCCCAGCACCCGTTCAGCAAGAATGTTGCGTTGCACTTCCCCGGTGCCGCCCCCAATCGTGAGCGCACAGGCGAAGAGATACCCGTGCGTGAAGCCAGCCGAACCAAACTCGGCGAAGGCCATCGGCATCTCAACATCTCGGGCATCCACGAGCATCGCCCCGGCGCCAACGAGTGCCTTACCCATCGCCATCACCCGCTGGCCGTGTTCGTCGGCCAGAATTTTTCGCACGCTGGCCTCTGGGCCGGGTTCTCGCCCCGCAAGTCGTTGCGCCAAGGTGCGCAGTCGCACCAGTTCCAAAATTGCATGCTCGATATACAGCCGCGTAACCAACTCACGGGTGATCGGGTCCAAGGTGTGTCCTGCATTGCGGTGGGCCCGACACGCGTCAAGCATGTCGTTTGCCGTCGGCCCCATCCCCCACAGGGCACCACCCGATGACAGCGACACGCGTTCGTTGGCAAGCGTGACGCGCGCCAGCCGCCAACCGTCATTCACCTCGCCCACCACGTTTGTGTGCGGGATGCGCACATTGGTAAAGAACACCTCATTGAACGTTTCGCCACCGGTCATTTCGCGAATCGGCCGCACATCAATACCGGGGGCGTCCATCGGACATACGAAGTAAGTGATGCCGTGGTGTTTGTCGGCATCCCGGTCGGTACGGGCCAGCAGAATGCCGTAGGTCGCGATTTGGGCACCCGAAGTCCAGATTTTTTGGCCATTGATAATCCATTCGTCACCGTCACGCACGGCGGTGGTGCGCAAACTCGCCAAGTCGCTGCCACTTTCGGGCTCCGAAAACAATTGACACCAAAAGTGGGCACCAGAGAGCATGTCGAAGAGATAGTCGTCTCTTTGCTGCTGCGATCCTGCCGCGATGAGTGTCGGCCCCGCCCAACCGATACCGATCGGGTTGTTCGGGCGCCGTATTGCTGCCCGCCGTAATTCGTCATCCACCATCAACTGTTCAATCGGCGTGGCATCAATTCCCCATGGTCGCGGCCAATGTGGTGCAACGTAACCCGAGCGGGCCAGCACCTCGGCGGATGCATCGTGATGCGCCGTGCACCACTCGCGCACTTGTTGGCGAAAGGGATCATCCTCGCCGGGCAACAGGCTTGCTATATCTCGCACGCTTGCGAGCATAATCAGAGCCTCCCCTAGTTTGACGATGATGTTTAGCCACGCCCCCCGCTTCGTTGCTTCATCAAACGGGGTGCAGGTCGTCGTTTACGACGAGCCACCAACTCGCGGCGGCGGAGCACCAATTCTGTTTTCGCACGCCACCGGTTTTCACGGCCGGGTATTCGCACCAATCGCTGCCCATCTCGCCGGGCACTCGCGCACCACCTTTGACTACCGCGGTTATGGCGACACACTTGCCCCGACGAACTGGCCACTGTCCTGGGATGGTTTCGGTGATGATGCTTTAGCGGTGGCGCGCGACACGGTGGCGCGCAATGGCGGACGCCCCGTGATTGGTGCGGGGCATTCGATGGGTGGTGCCGGGCTGGTGATGGCGGCACTGCGCGAGCCGCAATTGTTTGCAGCACTCGTCGTATTTGAACCGATTATTTTTCCGCCCGACGCGCGCACCCAGGGCTCTGGCCCCAGCCCACTTCCTGCTGCCACCAGGCGTCGCCGCCGAACGTTCGCCTCACACGACGAAGCCGTCGCCAACTTTGCCGCCAAGCCGCCGTTGTCATCGTTGCATTCCGATGCGCTTGCGGCATATGTGCGCCACGGGTTCACTCAACAAGCTGATGGCGTGCACATCAAGTGCGACCCCGAATTCGAAGCCCAAACCTATGAAATGGGGGCGATGCACGACACGTGGCTGCAACTCGGCGAGCTGCGCACACCCACGTGGGTGATGGCCGGGGCCCATGCCGAATCTTCTCCCGCCGCAATCGCGCCACAAATTGCCGAACGTATTCCTGGTAGCACCTTCGTGCGCTGGGTAGACCAAGGCCACTTCGGGCCCCTCGATGACCCAGCCCGCTTTGCTTCATTCATCCGTGAGGTGACCACCGCGCTGGCAGCCGACTAACTCGGCAGTGCCCACCAGCACCACACCGCGCGCCTACGCTGGCGAGCAGATGCGTCCGCCACAATCCAAGTTGCCACGTCTTTCGCCGTCGCGTATCAATACCTTCATCAGTTGTCCGATGAAGTACCGATTTCAGTACATCGACTCGGTGCCGACACTGCCCAATGGGGCGATGGTGCGTGGTTCATTCGTGCACCGAGTACTCGAACTTTTGCACGCACGACCGGCCCAAGACCGCACCCTCGATGCCGTGCGCAAAGACTTCGAGACTGCCGAGGGCGAATTTCGTCTGCGTGACGACTTCCGACTGCTCGCCCTTGACACCACTGACGAAGCGAAATTCTGGGAATCCTGTCGTGAGTGCATGCGTGCGTACTACCGCATCGAACAACCCGAAACTGCCAACATCGTCGAGTTGGAGAAATGGGTGTCTGCCCCACTCGGCGAATTTGAAATCGGTGGTTTCATCGATCGTCTCGAACGAGACGACGGCGGCCTTGTGGTCAGCGACTACAAAACGGGTGCGCCAAAACCACTGCGGTTTTCTACCGACTACCTGCGACAGCTCACCTTTTACGCGCTCATGTGCGAAACACAGCTGAAAGAAACACCGCACTCAGTGCGCATCTATTACCTCGGTGGCGGCAAAGACGACCACTCGCGCGATGAACGAGTCGTCACACAAACCGTCACCCTCGATGCGCTCGCCGCCGTGCGCGAGACGGCACGGCGGGTATTCGGTGAAATCGAGGCCGGTAAAACCTCCGGTGAGTTCGCCACCAATGTCACCAAGCTGTGCGGATGGTGCGACTATCAGCAGTGGTGCCCGGCCCATGGTGGCGACCCGACGAAAGCTCCGATCGAGGGCACCGCGCGAGTCGAGCTGCGCCGGCGCGAAGTCGGACTTCCCAGCGCATCATGAGCGCATTCGTCGCGCGCGTCGACCGGCTGGATGAGCGCCTCGACACCTACTTCGAGCCGTTGCGCAACTCGCGACCACTCGTCTACGTGTTCAATACCTCAAGTGCCGTCGGCGACTTCGGAGCCATTTGGCATGTCATCGGCGTGGTCGGGGCGGTCAACGGCACCCTCACCTGGCCCCAGGCGGTCACGCTCGCATTGTTGATGGGGGCCGAGAGTCTGTTGCTCAATCAAGGCATCAAACGAATCTTCCAACGTCGGCGGCCCACCGTGGCGGGCGATGATCGGTTTACCGTGCGTCGACCAGCCACGAGCAGTTTCCCGAGTGGGCATGCATCTTCGGCATTTTTTGCCACGGTCGTGTTGAGTGGCTGGGTTGACGCCGGCTGGACCACCGCTTTCATCGTGTTTGCGGTGATCATCGCCATGAGTCGCGTGGTCGTTCGAATTCATCACGTGAGCGACATCGTCGTAGGCTCAGTCGCTGGCGCACTGTTGGGCACCATCGCCCTGCAGTTCACCACATCAATCACGTGACCACCACCGACACCCAACTGCCGCGTTTCGACACGCGCATGAGCGATGCCGAAGGCCTGATGTGGCGGCTTGAAAAAGATCCGTTCCTTGCCTCCACGTTTGGCAACGTCACGTTGCTTGATCGGCCGATCAACTTCGCCCTCTTCAAGGAACGGCTCGAGCGCGCCACTATCGCCGTGCCGCGTTTGCGCCAAAAAGTGCGACCGACGCCTTCGGCACTTGGTGCACCGAAATGGGTTGAAGATCCCGATTTCAACATTGACTATCACGTTCGGCGTTTTTCGTTGCCCGAACCAGGCTCCGTGCGTCAACTGTTGGATCTTGCGACGCTGATCGTGAATGATCCATTCGAGCGCACACGCCCACTATGGCAATTCACGGTCGTCGATGGGCTCGCCGGTGGTCGCAGCGCGCTGATCATCAAGTTGCATCACACGGTCGCCGACGGCGAAGGCAGCGTGATGCTCACCCTGCAATTCATCGACCTTGAGCGCAATGCGCCACTTCCACCACCCTTACCCATCCCACCGCAAGCAGAGCCGTCGATTACCAACGAGGAGCCTGTCGATTTGTTTCGCTCATCGGTGAGCGACGCGTTGCGCGTTCCAATCGGACTGTTGAAGCAGGTTCGCGACGCGCTAGCCGACCCCACCAGCCTGCCATCCATCGCCACACAAGCGAGTGATTCGTTGCGCGGGCTCGTCGCCCAAATGGGCGAGGTCGACGCGGCGCGGTCACCGTTGTGGAAGAAGCGTTCGTTGCAACGTCGCCTCGAGACCGTGCGTGTGCCGTACGCAGATCTCATGGCTGCCAGTCGTGCGCTCGGTGGCAAACTCAACACCGCCTTTGTCACCGCCATCGCCGATGCAGCCGGCGCTTATCACCGCGAACTTGGTGCACCAGTCGAATCATTACGAACGTCGATTGCAGTAAGTACCCGCACCGAGTCATCGGGCAGCAATGCCTTCTCGCTTGCCAAGTTGCTTGTCCCCACGAGCGAAATGCCGATTACCGAGCGCTTCGCCGCGGTGAACGAAGCGCTGATTCAAGCCCGCGAAGGCACAAAAAACGCATCACTCGACACGCTGGCGTCACTTTCCACCACCCTGCCCACGTCGGTGCTCACACGAATCGCCCGCAGCCAAAGTCAATCGATTGACTTTGCGACCTCCAACGTGCGCAGTGGCGGCGTACCACTCTTCATAGCGGGCGGATTGATCACCGAAAACTACCCGATCGGGCCGCTCGGCGGGGTGGCGTTCAACGCCACGTTGTTGTCCTACAACCACTCACTCGACATCGGAATTCATATCGACTCAGCAGCGGTCGAGCATCCCGAATTGCTGCGTGACCATATTGATCGGGCGCTCGGCAGGCTGATTTACGCAGCCCCGCGCCCGGCGGCGTCTACTTCTGTTGCTTCGCGCGCTACTTGGCGACAGCGCTTGCGGGCTCGGCTTTTTCGCTGAGCAGTTGACGCACATCCAGCAGCAGGTCGGCCACCTCGGTCGTTGAAACCAACTGACGGCCACCAATTTCAGAGAGCGCTTTGTCGATGACGCTGATTGCTTCAGCGATCACGATGAAGTCGTGTGAGGCACTTTTCTGAATGGTCTCGGTCATCAGTGTATTTTCTTTCTGTGAGGCTTGTGTTGAGAGGTTATCGCCGCTGTCTTCCATGATGACGGATACGCACGCTCGCCATAACATCGTGCTGTGAAGTTCGTCGGTTCTGTCGCTCTTGTCACCGGCGCAGGCGGTGGGATTGGGTCGGCACTTGGTGAACGTTTTCACGACGCCGGTGCAACCGTGGTGCTCAGCGACCGCGCCGGTGCTGGTGCCGAGGCCGTTGCCGAACGTCTCAACGCCCGTCGACCTGGCTCGGTACATGTTGTGATCGCTGATGTGGCACACGAAGAGGAAAATGCTCGACTCGTGACTGAGGCACGACGTTTGGCGGGGCGTATCGACTTGTTTTTTGCCAACGCCGGCGTTGCACTCGGCACCGATCTGAGCGCCACCGAAACCGACTGGTCGACGTCGTTTGATGTCAACGTTCATGCCCACCGTTGGGCGGCGAAATATCTGATGCCCGAATGGCTCGCCGCTGGGCAGGGCTATTTCGCCAGCACCGCCAGTGCCGCGGGGGTCCTGGCCCAAATCGGATCGGCGCCGTATTCGGTTACCAAACACGCTGCGGTTGCATTCGCCGAGTGGTTATCGATCACCTACGGCTCGCGTGGCATCAAAGTGAGCTGTCTGTGCCCGCAGGGTGTGAACACTGCGATGTTGCGCGGGGGGGATCGTGCAGGTATCGATACCAACGCGGGCAACGTGGTGCGCGTTGCCGGTGCAGTGCTCGAGCCGGCCCAAGTTGCCGATGTCGTGCATGATGCACTCGTTGAAGAGCGGTTCTTCATCTTTCCGCACGCAGAAGTTGCCGACTATGTCAAGGTGAAAGCCACCGAACACGAACGATGGCTCGGCGGTATGCGTAAATTACAGCGACGGGTGTTCGGTGTCTAGAGGTACGAACGTCGGGCGGTAGCCGGCTGTATTACAAATGTTTCGTGGCGGCAGCCAATTCGCGCCACTGCGGCATCGGCAATGCGGCAATGTCGGCGTCGAGCATCTGCACACTCACATGTGAAGCGCCAGCATCGAAGTGGTCCTTGACCCGAGCGATGACTTGGTCCATCGTGCCCCACGCGACGATGGCATCGACCATCCGATCACTCGGTGGTCGCTGCTTGTCGCCGAGGTCTTCGTCGGTGTAGCCGAGACGCCGCAGATTGTTGGCGTAGTTCGGCAGACGGATGTAGGTGGACATGAACTTGCGGGCGATTTCCCGCGCCTTGATCGGATCGGTTTCAAGCAACACTGCTTGCTCGGGTGCCAAGACCGGGCCTTCGCCGAGCACTTCGCGCGCCATCTTCGTGTGTTCGGGCGGCACAAAATACGGGTGTGCGCCAAGCCCGCGCTGGGCGCTCAACGCCAACATCTTTGGTCCGAGCGCAGCCAGCACACGGCGTGGCGTCGTCGTCGGTGCGACGGCGGCGAACAGACCAAGATCCATCTGATCGAGATATTCGACCATCGCGGTGTACGGCTTGTCGTAATTTCCCTTGTGGAGTTTGGTTGCCATGTGCTCGTGGCTGGCACCGATACCGAGGGTGAATCGCTCGCCGAACGCTTCGGTGAGCGTTCGCCAACCAGCCTGCATCGTGATTGCTGAACGCGCATACATCGAAGCGATGCCCGTGGCGACACCGATACGTTGTGTGCCCGCCAACAACAACGCACAGGATGCAAATGGTTCGCGACCGACCGCCTCAGGTACCCAGATACACCCGAAGCCAAGTTCCTCGAGCTCGCGTGCTGCTTCTTTCGCCTTGCTCATGGGCTGCAAATCAAGGGCAAAGGTCCAGATACCGACACGACCAAGGCCGTGGGTGTCGCGCGCAGGTGTGGTCATCACCCAACCGTAGTTGGATGTCTCGCTCGGCGTGTGCTCGCACACAGCATGGCGATGGCGCAGCGAAGTTGGCAAGGTATTGCCGTTGTACTCATATCTGCGTGCGCCTCGGCACCGACCGACGGCAGCGTCGACCGGGTTGCTCACGCCGAGGTGGTCGAGGTGATCGACGGTGACACCATTCGCGCCCGCATCTCCGACACCATTGAAACGATTCGCCTCGTTGGCATTGATACCCCAGAAACGAAACATCCCACCAAGGGAGTGCAGTGTTTCGGCCCGCAGGCGACGGCTTTTGTCACCCGGCTGCTACCCGTCGGCACCACGGTTCGTATTGAGCGTGATGCAGAAGCACGCGACTCGTACGGTCGTCTCCTGCTATACGTATTTCGCCCGAATAATGGCCAAGAAATCTTCGTCAACCATGAAATCGTGTTACGTGGTTTTGCCCGGCCACTCAACATCGAACCCAACTCGCGGTACCACGCTCAATTCGTCGCCGCTGCCTTTGCTGCACAACACGACGCACGCGGGCTATGGGAACGGTGCAAGTAGCGTCACCTTGTACCCACCATGCAACAGCGTTCGCTCAACGAGGCACTCGGCCACCCCGACGATGCGAAGTTGGTCGTGCTGAGTTGTGATGATCTCGGGGCTTTTCATGCGTCCAACGCCGGGGTCCTACGCGCGATGCATGATGGCGCTGCCACCTGCGCTTCGTTGATGGTGCCAGCCCCGTGGGCACGCCACGCCGTACGACACCTGCGCCCGACCGACGACATTGGGGTGCACCTCACACTCGTGTCGGAACATGCGGATTATCGCTGGGGTCCGCTCACCTATTCGCCATCGCTGCAGTCGGGTGACGGTGGCTTTCCAGCGACGCTCGACGACTTGTGGGAACACGCCGACCCCGAGGAAGTGCGCCGCGAGTGTCGGGCCCAAGTCGAGCGTGCCCTGCTGTGGGGCGTCGACGTCACGCACCTGGCCCCCCATCTCACCGCCATCACACTGCGACCGGAGTTCTTCGGTGTGTACCTCGATTTGGCAGTCGACTATCAACTGCCGATTCGCCTACCGTCATCGATCTCGTTGCACGAAGCAGGTTTTGACTTCCGTGGTCTCGCCCGCGCCGAGGGTGTGTTTTTCCCCGACCATTTCGATCACAATTGGTCATCGGGCAGTCGCAGCCGAGTGCTCAAAACGATCAACACGTTGCAACCGGGTGTTACCGAGATCCATGTGCAGCCCGTCATCGACTCGCCCGAGATTCAAGCGATTGGTGACACGTGCACGGGTTGGATCGACGACCTCGTGCTCGCAACGAGTGCCGAACTGCGTGCTGCCCTCGCGAGTGCGGGTGCAATCTTGATCGGCTATCGCGAAATCAGGGACGCGATGCGAGCCGCCGCACGACCGCGCTGATCTCACCCGAACGCAGTAACGCAAACAGTGCCCCGGTGCTGCCTGCTGCCTTGAGTTTTCCCTGCATGTAGAGGCTCGTCGGGTCGCCCTGTGCATCGGTGGCCGCCAGCGTGATCACGAGCGCCGCATCGTCCGGGCCCTCGACCACCTCGTCTTTTTTGCCGAATACCACGCGGTATTGCACCGCACTCATCGAGTCGCTGCTCGATTCACTGGTTTGCCGCCGTGCGGATGCCAGCGAAGAGGTCATCTTCAAATTCTCCAGCCCGTCGGTTGCTCGGCACAAGCGAACGGGCCAACATCCAATCTTCGTACGGATACACCGTTGCCAATTCTTCGTCACTCAAACCGAACCAGAACGGTTCGGTCTCGTCAACTTGCGTCTTGTGCGCACGCAACGCCCCCGAGCGAGCCCACAGGTAGTCGCCGATGTGCAGTCGGGTCGTGATGCGACCATCAAGATTCGGACGGTCGAACCACTTTTCGTCGTAGGGCGAGGAGCCACGCAAACGCAGAAGTGCCTCGTGCACCAACGTGAGACGTGCACGCGACCACACCGAGTAGTACAACTTGAGTGGTTGCCAGGCAGTCCCAGCCTCGGGATACCAGTCGTCGTCACCGGCACGGTCAAATGCCAACACGCTGATGTCGTGCACCTTCAGATGATCGGGATGCGGATACCCACGCTGGTCGTCACCATATGTAATGACGACTTGCGGCCGATGCACTCGAATGAAACGCACCAACCGGCCGACCGCTTCGTCAATGTCGGCCATGTGGAACGATTCAGGATTCAAGTTGGCCGGTGACTCGGGCATGCCTGAATCGCGATAGCCGAGCATTTCAACCACGGAGAAACCGATTACCTTCGTCGCCGCGGCTAGTTCGAAGGGACGCATCGACGCCAACAACTGCTTGGTGGCCTGCTCGTCAAGGCCATGAAACGGCTGGCCCAGCTCTTTCAGCGATGGGTTGTTGAGATCACCCTCTTCGCCAGCGGTGCAACACACCAACACCGTGTGCACACCTTCGCGTGAGTATTTGGCGAGCGTCGGGGCACCTTTTGACGCCTCGTCGTCTGGGTGGGCGTGCACCGTCAAAATGCTGAGTCGCTCGTCCATGCGATGACGCACGCTAGTGCGATTCGTCTCGTACTCTCATAACCGATGTTGCACACGTTGCGAATACGACACCAACATGGTGCGCTTGTACGCATCGCCAGGTTGTCGCTCGTATCGGTATTCGTCGTGGTGCTGGCCGCGTGCTCACGCGACGGTCGCACGCTGGCACCAGCGACACCCGAACAAAATGAGTCGATCGCAATCGTGCCGACCGAGTCAACGCTGTCGCTCGAGCCGAGTGATTCGTTCATCGTGGGTGGCCCATGGATCGAAGGTGCCGACATCGACCTTGCATTCACCTGCTTTGGTCGAAACGTGTCGCCACCGATCCAGATCAGTGGTCAGCCGACGGGCACCGTGACGCTGGCATTGTTGCTCCACGATGTAGAAACCCCCGAGCGGCTGCTGTGGACGATGGCGAACATCGCCGGTGGCACGGTGGCGTTGGGTGAGGGTGCCACACCACCTGATGTGGTCGTTGCCACGAACAGTGACGGAAATGCCAGCTACTCGCCACCTTGCCCGAGCAACGGCGAGCGACGCCAGTACTTGTTGACCGTATTTGCCTTGGACAAGGTCATTGACCTTGCTGCGGTGACCGATGCAAATGGTGCCGTGGATGCGGAGTTGCTCCTGACCGAAGTGGAGATGGGCACCTTTGATCTCGCCGAGAGCACGTTCTATGTGCAAGCACCCTGAACGAGTCATGCTCCCGCACTTCCGCCAGACAACCTGAAAGACTTGGCGTATCGATCGCGCCCTCGCTTCGCTTCCCGTCGCACTCTGCGAAACTGACCCTGACGGCCGTCTGACGGCGGCCAACGATGCATTTCGATCACTCGCTTTGGGTGGTGCTGCGCTCACGCTCGGTGTTGCCCCGTGGTCGCATGCCGTGCCAGCGGTGCGTGCCGATCTGGAATCGCGATGGATCGCTGCCCGGCGCACAGCGCTGCCGTTTGCTGCACATTTTCGCGTGAGCACCCTTGACGGCAACGAGATCGTCATCGCATTCATGGCGTCGCCGGTGCGCGACTCGACCAATACAGTCGTGCGCTACGTCGGCACGGCCCAAGACGTCACCGGCATCGCCGAACACGACCGACTCAACGACCAACTGGTCGGGGCACTCGATGCCGCGAGTGACGCAATCGTCGTGTACGACGCCAACATGCGGCTGACTTTTGCCAATCGTGGGGCTGGCGATGTGCTCGGGATTTTTGATACGACCGATAACTCGAGCGAGGCAGCAGCCACGTTCTTTGACGCAGTTCGCAATCAGGTTCCCCGCGATGTGCTCACGGGTGGCACCCACAACTCGTGGTCGGGAGAACTCGGCCATCGCAGCCCCGACGGCTTCATGCGCACGTTGGCACTCACCCTGCATGTGGTGCGCGGTGCAGATGCAACGGTTGAGCACTACTCCGTCATTGCTCGCGACGTGACCGAACACAAACAACTGCAGGCTGAGTTGCAGCGGCAGGCAACCCATGACGAGTTGACCGGCCTGCCGAATCGCACACTGTTTTTGCGACGGGTCGCCGAGGCCCTTGATCGCAGCCGAACATTGCGTCGCGGGGTCACCGTTTTGTTCCTCGACTTCGATGGTCTGAAGAATGTGAACGACACGGTCGGACATCGTTTCGGTGACCAACTGATCGTCAGCGTCGGCAAGCGATTGGTCAATGCCACGCGACCCGCGGACGTCGTCGCGCGCCTGAGTGGCGACGAGTTTGCCGTGCTAGCCGAAGGTGTCGCCGACGAATCACTGGCACTCGAGATTGCCGAGCGAGTGCGGGCCAGCATCACCGGCCAGCACATCATCCATGGTGTGGAGGTCACGGCGGGGGCGAGCGTGGGTGTCGCCATCGCCACGCAGGCACTCTTGGCCGAGCAGTCACCGACCGAGGCTGCACTCACGCTGTTGGTGAACGCCGACACGGCGATGTACCGCGCGAAACAGCGAGGCAAGGGTCGTTGTGAGATGTACAGCGAAGCGATGCGCACCCAGGCACGCGATCGACTCGCACTCGCCTCCCAACTCGAGCGCGCACTCGCCGCCGGGGAGTTTGCACTCGTGTACCAACCAATCGTCTCGATCCATACGGGTCGCAGCGTGGCGATCGAGGCCTTGCTGCGCTGGAATCATCCGCAGCGTGGTGTGCTGACCCCACCTGCTTTTCTGGAAGTCGCCGAAGAGACCGGGGCCATCGGTCCAATCGGCGACTGGGTGATTGGTCACGCTGCCAAAACCTTGCGCGAATTGATCGACGACAACACGCTCGAGCGGTCGGCGGCCATCCACGTGAACGTGTCACCACGACAACTCAGCGATGTCGGGTTCGTCGAGCGCACCACCAACGCACTCGCTGCGGCGGGTGTCGATTTGCGTCAACTGGTTCTGGAATTCACCGAAACCACGGCACTGGCCAGCAACCCTGCGATTACCCGCAGCCTCAATGCGCTGTCGCGCCTTGACGTGCGCCTGTCAATCGACGACTTCGGCACGGGTTACTCGTCACTCGCCCACTTGCGTGACTTTCGTGCCGCACAACTCAAACTGGATGGCACGTTCATTCGCAATGTCGGGCGGGAGAACTCCGACGATCCGATCGTACGTTCGATCGTGCAGCTGGCCCACTCACTCGACATGTCGGTGGTTGCCGAGTGGGTGCAATCAGCCGAACAACTGCAGCGATTGCGACTACTCGGTTGCGATCACGCCCAGGGGAATCATCTGTGTGAGCCAACCGATGAAAGCGGAATCCGCGACTTCGTGCGTGAAACCTCGGGTGGCACTCGCACGCCTCATTCGGGTGGCACGGGTGCGGGCCCGTTACCGGAATAAAACGCCAACACCGGCGCCACTGACTCTGCCAAACGCAGCACCGAGTTACCGCGCACCGTATCGCCATAGGTGTCCAGCGAAAAGCGGCGCAGTTGACCGCTTGCCGCTGGTCGCATGAGTCGCGCGAAATCAAGCAGGTCTAGTCGTTCGTCGACCAACAACGCCGATGTGGCACCACGCATCACCGCACCGGCACGAAATGGGTCGTTGAGCGTGCGGTTCACCGCAGTCTGCATGAGTAGTGCCATGAATAGTCGCTGCCGCTTGCCGCGACCGATGTCGGAGGAGCCGTCGACTTGCCATTGCCCGTCTCTTTTTTCTTCAAAGAAGCGACTGCGCGCGTACGCCAGAGACTCGATGCCGTCGAGGTTTGCGCATCCCGTGCGGATGTACAGACCGGTGTTGCGGTCGCGAGTCGGATATTCGACGCACACGGTGACACCGCCGACGGCATCCACGAGATCTTTGAATCCTTGGAAATCAATTTCCAGGTAGTGGTGGATGGGTATGCCAAGTGCGCGATTCACCGTGCGCACCAGCACTGCCGCACCTTCGCGATACGCCACGTTGATTCGCTCGGTGTTCTCCGAATCGCCGATCGATACCCACAAATCACGTGGCACCGAAAGTAGCGAGATGATCCCCGAAGATTTCTCCACGTTCACGATGATCAAGGTGTCACTACGCCGACCTTGCACCTCGGCCTCACCACCGACGTTGGCAAAGTCCGGATCATCGGCGTCTGCGCCGGCCCGTGAATCGGAACCCACCACAAGAAAGTTGACGAAACGATCGTCGGGATCAGCGAGCACGGAAGTGACCGAGAGTTCGCGCCGCACGTCAACCAGCGAACGATCAAGCGCCCGTCCGATACCCGAAAAGCCGACCACACCGAGCACCAGCACGATTGCCGTGGCCACCAACCAGAGCTGTTGACGCTCCCGTCGACCGCGGGCGCTGATGACTCGTTTCATTCCTGTTTGAAGGTAGTGCGCTTACTGGGTGCGCAGGTGCATCACATCACCGACATCGATGACATGCAGACAACCATCGTCGTCACGAACCAGCAGACGCGAGGCTGCGTCAAGATCCTCGGCCAGACCCACGACCGAGTTGCCCGCTCGCAGATCGACACGCACTCGCAGACCAAGCGTGGCCAGCGCCGCTTTGTGTTCGGCAAGCAGTTGCTCATCGGTCCATGCCAGTCGCTGATCGATTTCGCCGAGCATCACTGCCAACAATTGCAACGGCACAAGATCACGGGTACCACCCACCGACACAGCGCTGCGCAGCGACGCCGCACCCGCGGGTGCCCAGGCAACATTGACACCAATACCGACGACAACGAAGCGGTCGTTTGGGGAGCCAACAGCGAGGAGACCGCCGAGTTTCTCGGTGTTGATCACCAGATCATTCGGCCACTTCAATGCCGGGGTCACACCAGTGAGCACTCCACAGGCTGCCCGACCGGCGAGTGCCACCACTTGCGAGAAACGAAACATGTCTTCGTGTTCATAACGGAACAACAACGACGTCAGCAGATTCGTTCCACGGGTTGCTTCCCACGATCGATCGAGGCGGCCTCTTCCAGCCGTCTGAAAATCGGCAACAATCACGCTGCGATGGGGTGCACCATCACGCGCCGCTACAAAGAGATCGTCATTGGTCGACCCGGTTTCGGCAACGTGGCGAACCGTCCACCCGATCGGCCAAATCGGATGCGAACTAGGATTTGAAGGAGTCGTATAGGAAGTCACTGCTACACGAAGATAGGTCCTGGTGCCCAAGAAAATCCTGATTGCCAACCGCGGCGAAATTGCAGTACGTGTCATTCGTACCGCCCGCGAGATGGGTATTGCCACCGTGGCGGTCTATTCCGAGCTGGATCGCAATGCGCTGCATGTGCGGTTGGCCGACGAGGCCTACGCCCTCGGGGGTGAAACTGCGGCCCAGAGCTACCTCAACACCGAGGCAATTCTTGATGTGATTCGTAAAAGTGGTGCCGATGCAGTGCACCCTGGGTACGGATTTTTCTCGGAGAATGCCGACTTTGCACAGGCAATCACCGACATGGGCGTGGCCTTCATCGGGCCACCGCCGGCAGCAATCGTCGAGATGGGCGACAAAGTCTCGTCCCGCCGCGCAGCCTTGCGTGGTGGCGCACCGATCGTGCCGGGCACGACCGATTTCGTGCACAGTGCCGCAGAGATCACCGACTTCGGCAACAGCAACGGCTGGCCGATCGCCATCAAGGCGGCCTTCGGTGGCGGCGGTCGCGGCATGAAAGTTGTCAAGGATGCGACTGCGGTGCACGACGCGATGGAATCTGCCAAGCGTGAATCGAAGGCATTCTTTGGTCGTGACGAAATCTATGTCGAGCGTTACCTCACGTGGCCACGTCACATCGAGGTGCAGCTCGTCGGCGACAAACACGGAAACGTGGTGTGGGTCTCGTCCCGTGACTGTTCGGCCCAACGACGCCACCAAAAATTGATCGAGGAAGCACCAGCGCCTGGTTTGCCCGACGGTGTCGAACAAGCAATGGGTGAAGCAGCCGTCAAGGCCGCCCGAGCCGTTGGCTACTACAACGCAGGCACCGTGGAGTTCATCTATGAGAACGGGGACTTCTATTTCTTGGAAATGAACACACGTCTGCAGGTCGAGCATCCGGTGACCGAGGTGATTACCGGGATCGACCTTGTCGAATGGCAAATTCGTGTCGCTGACGGTGAACGACTGCCGATGACCCAGGAGCAGATCAATGCGTTGCGACATGGACACGGCATCGAGGTGCGGATCAACGCCGAGAACCCCGCCGGTGGCAAGTTCCTGCCCTCCCCGGGCACGATCAGCACGCTCAAGGTGCCCGATGGTTTCGGGGTGCGCTTTGACGGCGGTTACGAATCGGGCGACACCATCAGCCAGTACTACGACAATCTCATCGGCAAACTCATCGTGTGGGGCAAGGACCGCCCGACTGCCATCGCCCGCACGATTCGCGCGCTGGAAGAAATGCGGGTCGAGGGCGTGCACACCACGATTCCTGCCGACCTGGCGATTCTTCGGCATCCCGATTTTGCGGCAGTGCAGCACAGCACCAAATGGGTCGAAGAAAAACTCGATCTCTCCGGGATCGCTGCCCACATTGCTGCCAGCGTGCCGCCGACCGAAGGTCTCGTCGAAAAGACCACGACCGTGGAGGTCAATGGCAAACGATTCGCGGTGCGTGTCTGGGTGCCCGAATCGGGTGGCACCGCGCCGATGGCACGTCGCACGGCACGCACCTCCGCCGCCACCTCAAGCTCGATCTCCAGTGGTGATGTCGTGGCGCCGATGCAGGGCACGATCGTGAAGATTCTGGTGACGGTCGGCCAAGAAGTGAATGCTGGTGATGCGGTCATCGTGCTCGAAGCAATGAAAATGGAGAATCAACTGCAGGCTGACAAGGCGGGCACGATCAAGGCGATCAATGCCAAGATTGGTGACAAGGTTGGTGCCGGCGACGTGCTCGTCGTCATCTCATGAATGACGACATGACCGTTCCGCACGAGGCACCGCCGTCTGAGTCGGACGGCACAAACCTCGAGACCTTCCGCCAGCAGCGTCTCGGCGAAATAGCCCGCCTCCGTGCAAGTGGGGTGAACCCTTACCCCTATCGCTTTGATCGCTCGCACACCCTCGGGGAGATTCGCGCCAAGCACAGCGAGCTCGTGGCAGGTTCAGAAACGACCGATTCGGTCGCCGTGTGTGGTCGGATCATGTTGAAGCGTGATCAGGGCAAACTGCTCTTCATCACGGTGCGTGACCGTGCCGACGAGATTCAGTTGTTCGTGAGCAAATCAGTCGTAGGCGACGACGTGTTTGAGTCGGTCACTGCACTCGACCTTGGTGATTGGGTGGGTGCGCACGGTGTAGTGATGACAACGCGCAAGGGCGAGTTGTCGATCAAGGTGAACGATGTGCAGTTACTGGCCAAAGCTCTGCGTCCGATGCCCGACAAGTGGCACGGACTTTCGGATGTTGACACACGCTTTCGCCAGCGCTACGCCGACCTCATCGTCAATGCCGACGCCCGGCGCACCTTTGAGGTGCGCCACGCCGTGATTTCGAGCATGCGCAAGACCCTCGGTGCGCGGGGTTATGTCGAAGTAGAGACACCTGTCCTGCACGTTGAGGCAGGCGGTGCCCATGCGCGACCATTCATCACCCAGCACAATGCACTCGACATGCAGTTGTTCCTGCGTATCGCTCTCGAGTTGCATCTCAAGCGTTTGATCGTCGGGGGCATGGAGCGTGTGTATGAGATTGGTCGCGTCTTTCGCAACGAAGGTATTTCCACCCGCCACAATCCGGAATTCACCATGCTCGAGTCGTACGAAGCGTTCGCCGACTACCACGACATCATGGAACTCACGCAGGCCATCATCGTGAACGCCGCCCGTGAAGCGCTCGGTACCACCACGGTGGATGTCGGTGGTGTTGCCTGCGACCTCACCGCACCATGGCCGCGTCTGCGCATGATCGATTTGGCAAGTGGAAAAGTCGGTCGCGAACTGCATCCATCACAAGCGGTTGCCGATGTGCGTCGTGTCGCTGATGACAACGGTGTCAAATGGGAAAATCACTGGGGCTCGGGGCGCATCATCGAGGCCATTTTCGCCGAGAAAGCCGAGGCCGAACTGCACATGCCCACGTTCGTCACGGGCCACCCGGTGGAAATCTCGCCACTCGCTCGGGTCGATCGCCACGACCCGCATCTCACCGAACGATTCGAGCTCTACGTGCAGGCGCGCGAATTGGCCAACGGCTTCAGTGAGTTGAACGACCCCGTCGAACAGCGCTCGCGCTTCGAGGCCGAACAGCGCGCCAAAGAAGCAGGCGACGTCACAGCTGGCACTGTCGATGAAGATTATTTGCGCGCACTCGAATTCGGCATGCCACCAACGGGCGGTCTGGGTATCGGTGTCGACCGACTCACGATGTTGTTGGCCGGCGTCTCAACGATTCGTGAGGTCATCCTCTTCCCCACTCTGCGACCAGAGGCCAGCGAGTGACGAACGCCTGGGGTGTTGGCACGGCGACGGTGTCGTCGAGTGGTGTCGTACTTGACACCCACTACCGACTCTTGGGCTGGGGCGATGCCTGCCCGGCGAATGCGCGTGCGGCAGTGGCACCTGCCGGCAGCGATGCACGACGTGGCGTCGACATCGTGCCGGTCATCACCGAGATTGACACGGCGGCGGCCCCGCGTGATGCATCCGATGTCTATCTGCGACTGCATCTGCTCTCGCACCGTCTCGCCAAACCGCGCACACTCAACCTTGACGGTGCTTTTGGTTTGCTGGCGAATGTGGCGTGGACGAGTATCGGCCCGGTGGCCCTTGACGTGCTCGACGAAGTGCGCGAGGCATTGCGTCGCAAGGGCGAGCACCTCACCGTGCACGGTGTCGACAAGTTTCCGCGCATGACCGATTACGTCGTGCCCCCGGGTGTGCGCATCGCCGATGCAAGTCGTGTGCGACTTGGTGCCCATCTTGCCGAGGGCACCACCGTGATGCACGAAGGGTTTTGTAATTTCAACGCTGGCACACTTGGTGCGTCGATGGTTGAAGGACGCATCTCGGCGGGTGTCGTCGTCGGCAACGGCAGCGACATCGGCGGTGGCGCATCGATCATGGGCACCCTCTCGGGCGGCGGCAAAGAAATGATCACGATTGGTGATCGTTGCCTGCTTGGCGCCAACAGTGGTTTGGGCATCAGCCTTGGTGACGACTCGATTATCGAGGCCGGTCTGTACATCACTGCCGGCACGCTCGTGCGACTACCCGATGACTCGCTGGTCAAGGCCCGCACGATGTCGGGAGTGTCCAACATGTTGTTCCGCCGCAA
>JAEMQQ010000051.1 GCA_016463775.1 Ilumatobacteraceae bacterium
GGCGATGCGCGCGGTGGTGCGGCCCTGTCGGTAAAAGAAGTCATCGGCAAGCCGATTGCGTTCGCCGCAACGGGGGAGAAGCTCGATGCGTTCGAGCAGTTCCACCCCGACCGCATGGCGAGCCGCATTCTGGGCATGGGCGACATGCTCACGCTCATCGAACAAGCCGAGGAAGTGTTCGAAAAAGAAGAGGCCGAAAAAACAGCCAAGAAACTTGTCGGCGGCAAGTTCACACTCGATGATTTTCTCGACCAACTGCAACAACTCAAAAAGATGGGCCCGCTGCAGAACGTGCTCGGCATGATCCCGGGTGCCGCGGCCCAGTTAAAAGGGGCCGAAATCAGCGACGACCAGGTGAAGCGCACCGAGGCAATCATCCGGTCGATGACGCCTGGCGAGCGCGAAAACCCCCAGATCATCAACGGCAGTAGGCGGTCACGCATCGCCAAGGGCAGTGGCACCCAGGTGCAGGATGTGAACCGTTTGGTCAAGCAGTTTGGCGAAATGCAGAAGATGATTAAGCAGCAGTTTGGTGGTCGCCTGCCGCCCAGATAGCGTGCAGAGAGCCCGCAGCGGTTCGCTCGGGGTATCGCAATCAAGTCAAGGAGCATCATGTCCGTCAAACTTCGTCTGGCCCGCGTCGGCAAGACCAAGCATCCGCATTATCGCGTCGTCGCGGCTGACACCAAAAAAGCCCGCAACGGTGACTTCTTGGAAATCGTCGGCACCTACCGCCCACTTGAAAACCCGTCGGGTTTCGCCGTCGACAATGCCAAGGTGATGCAGTGGCTCAACCAGGGTGCCCTGCCCACCGAGCGTGTGCGCAAGTTGCTCGTGATCAACGGCATCTGGGGCGAGTTCATGGCCACCAAGTCGACGAAGAAGAAATAGTCGCCATGGCAGAGGCAACCGTGGCCACCAAGGTGCTCGACCACATCGTTCGCTCGATCGTCGACGACCCCGACAAAGTTCGCGTCGAAGCAGTTGAAGACGGCGGCGTCATCATTCTTGAAGTGCGAGTCGGCGAAGGCGACCTCGGTCGGGTCATCGGCCGTCGCGGTCGTACCGCCCAAAACATTCGCGCGCTCGTGCGTGCCGCCGCCGAAAAAGACGGCGTTGACGTCGACGTCGATTTTCTCGACGACTGATTTCAATCAACTCGGTGCCCGTCGTGCGCATCGACGTCTTCAGCATTTTCCCAGCGCTCGTTGACGCATTTTGTTCTGAAAGCCTGCTTGGTCGGGCGCGCACCACAGCGTTGCTCGACCTGCGGGTGCACGACCTGCGGGCCCATGCCACCGATGCCCATCGCACCATTGACGATGCACCATTCGGTGGTGGCGCCGGCATGGTGATGCGACCCGAACCAATTTTTGCCAGTGTGCGCGCCGCCCAACCACCGCGGCCACTGTTGCTGCTGTCGCCAGGTGGCAAACGATTCGATCAACAGATGGCCAAAACATTGGCAGCGTTTGGCGGGTTTTCGCTGCTGTGTGGCCGCTACGAAGGTGTTGATCATCGTGTGGTGGCCGAGCTGTGTGATGGCGAAGTGTCGATCGGCGATTTCGTATTGGGCGGCGGCGAAGTGGCCGCATGTGCCATCGTCGAAGCCGTCACGAGGCTCATCCCTGGGGTCATGGGCAACGACGAGTCGGCGGCCAGTGAATCGTTCGAAGGTGGTTTGCTCGAAGCACCGCACTACACGCGACCAGCAGAATTTGAAGGTCTCGGCGTGCCCGAAGTGTTGCGCAGTGGCGACCATGCACGTATCGAACGGTGGCGTCATGCCCAGGCCCTGCATCGCACGCGCAGCGCGCGCCCCGACCTGATTGCGCAACGAGGCGGGCTCAACGACACCGAAAAACGACTGGTGGAAGAGTTCCCCCCTGTGCCGTATCCTGAGAGTTCCCTATGAAACCCACAGACATCGTCGACCAGCAACACCTGCGCACCGACCTTCCCAAGTTGCGCTCCGGCGACGAGGTCAAGGTGCACGTGCTTATCAAAGAAGGCGACAAAGAGCGCGTGCAGGTGTTTCAAGGTGACATCATCGCCATTGATGGCTCGGGCATTTCTGAGAGTTACACCGTGCGAAAAGTCAGTTACGGCGTCGGTGTCGAGCGCACGTTCCCCATGCACACCCCATCGGTAGAAAAAATCGAGGTTCTGCGTCACGGCAAAGTGCGTCGCGCCAAGCTCAACTATTTGCGTGACCGCGCCGGTAAGTCGGCCAAGATTCGCGAAAAGCGCGAAGTCTAAGTTCGTCGCCGACTTGCGCGTTTTTTGCACACAGTCACTGGTTGGTTGCGAGTGAACACCGACGACCTCGAGCAGTTCGAGGCCGAACGAGAACTGCAATTGGCCAACGAATACCAAGACGTCGTGGCGATGTTCAAGTACGCCGTCGAAACTGATCGCCGGTTCTACCTGGCCAACACCGTTGATGTGCGAGTGCTCTCCGAGGGCCCGCGCCCACTTTTGGAGATCACACTCACCGACGCATGGGTATGGGACATGTACCGCAAGACTCGCCTCGTGCCCAAGGTGCGCGTGCTGAGTTTCAAAGACCTCAACATCGAAGAGCTGCCTCACAACACGATCTAGTACGACAGGCACAAGGTCGTGCCGCGGCCCGCCAGGCGCGCGCCCGATTTGCCGAAGATCTCGTTGCCGCGTGGTACGTACGTAACGGCTACCAAATTATTGTGCGCAATTGGCGCTGCCCACGCGGTGAACTCGACGTTGTCGCCTGGCATGACGGTGTGCTCGTGGTCTGTGAAGTAAAGGCCCGTCGCACCACCAACTTCGGCCACCCGTTCGAGGCAATCACCCCACTGAAGATGCAACGCCTGCGTCGCGCGACTGCTGCGTTCGTGGCTGCCCGCCCAAGCCCGCTACCGCGCGTAAGCGAAATTCGGTTTGATGCCGCGTCGGTGATTGGCGCGCGTGTAGAAGTGCGAACAGGCGTGGCGTAAATGACGCGCGCTAGGCGGCAATGTCGAGCGGTGTTTCGGGACGTGTGTCGGGTGATGTAGACATCGGTCGCCGCCATGGTTGTCGGCTCAAGTCGGGGGCCGCAGATTTATTGCGGCGCTTGCGAACGGCGCGGGCGACATCTTTGGATGTCTCCAACACCAGCAAGTAGCCCACGCCTGGGAACAAATCCTTACAGCGCTTCAGAAACCAAGGCAAGCCCATGCGCATCATCCATTGCACATTCTCGCGGCGCGAGCGTGGCCGCACAATGGGGGCCGTCACATCGCGCACTTGGTGGCCATGACCAGAAAGCAACTCTGCGAAATGCTGGGCCAGCACGTGATAGCCGAAGCGGCTCGGATGCATGCGATCCACATGCCACATTGCTTTGTCGTAGGCGATGTTGATTTCGCGAACATCGAGGCACTTGGCGCCAAGCAAGCCCGAAACGTCATCAATAATGAGGTTGAGTGTCTCCACTCGCTGATGTAGCAATCGCGCGAGCCGCTTGGGGAGTCGAATCTTTTTGTTGGGGTCGTGCAACTTCATGGTGAGCACTTCGATGCCCCGCCCACGCAAAGTGGTGATCGTGCCGTACATCGACCAGTAAATATCGGTGGGGTCAAAGTTCTGGCGCAACACGTCATTGCCCCCGGCAATGAGCACCACTACATCTGGTTGGTGGTCAAGCGCTTGAGGAAGCTGCACTTCAAAAACTTCGCGCATGCGGGCACCTGGGCGCGAGTAGTTGAAATATGAGGTGAAATCGACCAAGGCCTGATGCAAAAAACCACCCACGCCTTTGTGTGGGTGCTCGTGGTCTTCGTCGCCCACCCCGAACCCGACCGAGTCGCCAAGCACCACGACGGTTCGCATCGTTAGGCGGCCTGTTGCTTGGGTTCGCGCGGTGACGCGCCGTGCAAGGCGAGCATTCGATCAATCGTGAGCGACCATGGAAACTGCTCGGCCCTGCGGCGTGCTGCAAATCGTCGTGCAGCAGGCGAAGTCGACAACACACCTTCGACGGCATCGGCAAAGGCCGTTGCGTTGTCGGCCGACACAGCGCCAACCGGATCGTTGTTGTTGTCGGTGTCGTCGGTGCCAAGCACCTCACGAACCGCACTGCTGGCACTGGCAACCACGGGTGTTCCAGATGCCAGAGCCTCGAGTGCGGCAAGACAGAACGTTTCAAGTGGCCCCGGCGCGAGCACCACATCGGCAGAGGCAAGCAGGCGGGCCAAAACGTCTCGCTCCGTGACGAACCCGAGGAACTCAATCGCATGCCCTGTGGCGAGACGCTGGAGCGAGTCGCGACTGGGGCCGTCACCAGCGATGATGAGGCGCACTCGGCGACCCCGGCGAGTGAGTTCGATGGCGGTTTCAATGCTGCGCTCGGCGCGCTTTTCTGGCGATAGGCGACCACAGTGCACCAGCAAGATGTCGTTGTCGCCGAGCAGGTTGGTGCGCAATGTTTGGTCGTACTTTGCCGGATGAAATTCGGTCAGGTCAACCCCGAGTGGAATGCGGGTGATGTTGCCTGCACCGATACGTTCAAATTCGCGCGCAGCAAATGCCGTGGTGGCAACCACGTGGTCAAAGCGGCGGGCCAGGCGGGCATTCCACCAGTCAACGGGTGGCGCGGTGAGCATGGGTGCACGCACGAATGTTTCGCTCAGGCCGGTGAGGGTCTCGTGGCTGAATACTGCACTGCGCACCGAGTTTTCACGCGCCCAATCACCGAGCGATGTGAGCGTGAAGCGATCCGAAACCTCGAGTGCGTCGGGGCGAAACTCGGCCAGAATGCGTCGCACTCGCGAAACATTCACAATGACCCGATAGCCACCCGTACCGGCCAGCACCCGACCTGGGATGGTGATGCGCAGACCCGATTCGGTCCATTCGCGTTCGTAGTCGCGGCCAGGAACGATGTGCAGAACTTCGTGACCAGCCGCCAGGTAGCCGTGGCCGAGTCGATGCATCGTGGTGCGCAAACCACCGCTACGTGGCCCATAGAAGTTGGCGACATGGGCGATGCGCATGGTGCCGTTACGCCGCGTCCGAGGTTGCAAAGTCATGATGTGGCGCGACTGCGGGCTCGGTTTTGCCGCAAGCTCGACCCAAGTGTCCGAGCAGTTGTTCGTTGACCGATGCCCACGTGCGATGTTCGACTGATGGGCGAGCGTGAACAGACATTGCGTTGCGAACGTCGGAGTCGACGAGTGCATCGACACACTGTCGCAAGGCCGCAGTTTCACCAGGTTGATATAGCAGGCCATTGATGTGGGGTGTGACCAAGTCGAGCGGGCCGCCCTGGGCTGGGGCAACAACGGGCACACCCGAAGC
>JAEMQQ010000027.1 GCA_016463775.1 Ilumatobacteraceae bacterium
GTACCCCGCAGCCCCCGTACCCCGCAGCCCATGTCACCGAACGGGGTGCGCTGCTGCCCAGTTTCTGCGACGCCGCCTCGCTATCGTTCGCCGCGTGCAGATGCATCCCCATGCGCTCATTCCCCGCAACGCCGCGGCCGTTTCCGGGCACTCATTGGAGCGCGACACCCTCCGCCGAGTTGGCGAGTTCGCCCGCCCATACCGCCGCACGATCGCCATCTTCCTCATCGCCATCGTCGCCTCGGCACTCGTCGCGCTGGTGCCTCCCTTCGTGTTTCGCACGATCATCGACACGGCAATTCCGGCGGGCAACCGCAATCAGGTCTGGTGGCTGGCACTACTCGCCGTCACAGCCGCCCTCGGCGAAGCAGCCCTGGCCATCGTGCAACGTTGGGGCTCTGCCCAAGTCGGTGAAGGTCTCATCTATGACCTGCGCGTGGCGCTCTTCAACAAGGTGCAACGCATGCCGATTGCATTCTTCACGCGCACCCAGACGGGTTCGTTGATCAGCCGGTTGAACAACGACGTGATCGGTGCCCAGAGCGCGGTCACCTCCACCCTCGGCACGGCGGTGAGCAACACGGTCATCCTGGTGACCACGGTGGCTGCGATGCTCACACTCGAGTGGCGACTCACCGTGCTGTCGCTCGTGGTGTTGCCTGCTTTCATCATTCCGGCGCGACGTGTCGGCAAGCGTCTGCAAACGATTGCCGCCAAACAGATGGATCTCAACGCCCAGCTGAACACCCAGATGCAGGAGCGCTTCAACGTGGCTGGTGCGCTCCTCGTCAAATTATTCGGTCGCCATCGACAAGAAGTCGATGCCTTCTCCGGTCGGGCCGCCGGTGTGCGCGACTCGGGGGTCTTGGCGGCGATGTACGGGCGGGTATTTTTCGTCGCCCTCGGTCTGGTTGGAGCCCTCGGTGCAGTTGCGGTATACGGCATCGGTGCCCAACTTGTCGTGTCGGGTGACATCACGTCCGGCACCTTGGTCGCATTGGCGGCACTCGTTGCGCGTGTGTACATGCCGCTCACCGCGCTCAGCAACGCCCGGGTGGAGTTGCTCACTTCGTTCGTGAGTTTCGATCGGGTGTTCGAGGTGCTCGACGCACCGGTGTCGATCGTCGATCGGGCCGGCGCGTTCGACCTGGCACACCCCCGCGGACAGATCGAGTTCGACCATGTCACGTTCCGCTACCCACCTGCGTCTGCGGTATCCATCGCGTCACTCGAGGCACCCGGTGCACCGACCGGCGACCCCGACCGTGATGTGCTGCACGACATCACCCTGTCGGTGGCACCTGGTGAAACGGTCGCCATCGTCGGGCCTTCGGGTTCGGGCAAATCGACACTGGCCTCGCTGATCCCCCGTTTGTACGACGTCACGGCCGGCACCGTGCGGGTCGACAGCCACGATGTTCGCGACCTGACTGCCGACTCGTTGCACGCTGCAATCGGCGTGGTCTCGCAAGACCCGCACCTGTTCCACGAGAGCATCGAGTCGAATCTGCGCTATGCCCGGCCGAGCGCGACCGATGCCGACATCGTCGCGGCCTGTAGGGGTGCGCGTATCCATGACACCATCGCCGCCCTACCCGATGGCTATCGCACCGTCGTTGGTGAGCGCGGCTACCGCTTCTCAGGCGGCGAGAAACAGCGCCTGGCCATCGCCCGTTTGTTGCTGAAAAATCCGGTGCTGATGATTTTGGACGAGGCCACGAGTCACCTCGACAACGAAAACGAGTCGCTCGTGCAGGCCGCCCTCGACGAAGCCATGCGTGGTCGTACCGCAATCGTGATTGCCCATCGTTTGTCGACCATCATTTCTGCCGATCGCATCGTGGTGGTCGAAGCGGGTCGCATCGTCGAACAGGGCAAGCATGACGAGTTGCTCGCACTCAACGGCGCCTACGCACGTCAGGTGCGGGCCGGCGAAGTGTTCACCGCGGCTACTTAACGGGTGTGCTCGGCGCTAGCCGAGGCTGATGACGAGCGCAGCAGCACCGCGACGACCCGCTTCGTCCAAGCGATCACCCACCCCAGCGGCATTGGCCAAGGATGCCGGCACACCGCCGCTCATGACCGAGGCGTACAGCTCCATATCGATGGCGCGAAACAGCGTGCACTGAAATCGGGCGGCGTCTTTCGTGCGACGTTGCGAGATGCCGACCACCTTTTGTTGCCCACCACCTGTGCCGTGCCGAACCACTTCGCCCGGGCCGACCGATGCAAAGCACACGACGCGTTCAGGTGGCGTGGCGACGAGTTTTTCGCGGTGTACCGACCAGCGGCACGTCGGGTCGATGTCGCGCAGCACCTCGCACCACGTCTCGCCCACCCACCAGGTGGCCTGCTCAACGTCGTCGTTCCACAACCGATGTCCGCGTGGCACCGTCACATCGATCCACACATGATCGTTCGGCTGCAACACCACGACCCCGCCACCGCTGCGGCGACGTACGACGGCACAACCCAACCCATCGGCGGCCGGTGCATTCACCACCTCGAACGATTGCGTGCTACCGAGCACCACCGCGGCCTGTTCGATCTGCAGCACCTCGACACCGGCCGAGGGCACGATGGGGCGGTCGTGCAACGCGCCGGCGTCGCCGCGCAGGATGCGGGCCGCTACGTGGTCACCCCTCACGAGGCGACGGACAGGTACTGCTTCCACACTTCCGGCACACGCGGCACCGCCACGGTGATCCACGCCAAATCGCGTGGCAGGTGCGGAGTCTTGGCCAAGATCATGCCGGCTTCCTTGGGGGTGCGGTCCCGCTTGTGCAGGTTGCAGGTGCGACACGCAGCGGCCACATTTTCCCAGGCGTGTTCACCACCGCGTGATTTGGGCATCACGTGATCGATCGAGTCGGCGGGTCGACCGCAGTACTGACACTTGTATCCGTCACGGGCAAAGACCGCCCGACGCGACAACGCGGTGCGTCGACGGAAGGGCACCCGCACCACATAGTTCAGCCTGATGACGAGCGGTCCGCGCATGACGAGCGTTTCAGCCCGCACCTCGGTGCCGTCATCCTCGATGATTTCGGCCTTGTCACCCAGCACGAGGCAGATTGCACGCCGGGCCGACACCACACTCAGCGGCTCGAATGTTGCGTTGAGAACGAGCGCGCTTCTCATCTTCCTAGACCCTTGCTCTCGTTCTTCGCAGGTTGCGTTGATAGGCCCGGCACCAGACCAAGTAGGTCACAAGATCGTGCTGTTCGGCGCGATGCATGGTGTCACCGTACTGCGTCTCCATCCGAAATTGCAGGTACCGCGCGTCGGGCAATGGCATGAATGGCGCACGACGCCACCAACCGTTCGGGGCGAGACGGAAAACCTGGCGAATCGCCGTGCGCCACAATTGTGGCTGGCGCAACACCGTAACTATCGCAGACACACCAATCGTTGGTCGTCTCGCAGCAGGCATCGGGGTCAGTTCGGTTTCGGTTCTTTCGGCAACCCGAGCACCATCTCACCGATGATGTTGCGTTGAATCTGTGACGAACCGGCGTAAATCGTGCCAGCGCGTGCGTTGATGAAGGTCATCGCCCAACTCATGCTCGAGTTCGCCGCACCCGGATCGTCGGTTTGAAAGGCGCTGCTCGGTTTGCGACCAACCGGCACCATCGCATCCATACCCAGGAGGTCGATTGCGAGCTCGGTCGACTTCTTGTGATATTCGCTCCAGTACAACTTGGAGATTGCACCGTCGGGTCCCGGATGGTGACCAGCCAAGAACTTGGTGAGTGTGCGACGACCGAGATACTTCATCACCTGCACCTTCGAATAGCACCAGGCGAGGCGTTGACGAATACGCGGATCATCCGCCATGCCCCGCTCTTTGGCGAGTGCAACGAGCCGATCGAACTCGGCCTCATAACGAATCGGGCCGGTCGCTGCTGCTTCGCCTCGTTCAAAACCAAGCAGCGCCATTGCAATCGCCCAACCATTGTTCACGCCACCCACCACGTTGTCTTTCGGCACGCGTACATCGGTGTAGAACACTTCGTTGAATTCGCTGTCCCCGGAGATCATCTTGATCGGGCGCACCTCGATGCCAGGTTGACGCATGTCGACGAGCAGGAACGAAATACCCTTGTGCTTGGCAGCATGCGGATCGGTGCGTGCGAGCGTGAAGATGTGCGTGGCCAAATGACCCGCTGACGTCCAGATTTTCTGTCCGTTGAGCACCCATTCGTCGCCGTCGAGTTCGGCCTTCAAACCGATGTTGCTGAGGTCGCTGCCCGCATTCGGTTCGCTGTAGCCCTGGCACCAGATGTCGTCACCGGCAATGATGCGGGGCAGATAATGACGCTTTTGCTCTTCGCTACCGAACAGCAGCAACGTGTTACCCAGCATCTGAATGCCGAACACATCGTTCATCGCCCCGGTCGGTACCCCGGCCCGGGTGAATTCTTCGGCAACGATCACTTGTTCGAGCGCTGACAACCCGCCACCGCCGTAAGCCGCCGGCCAACCAGGGGCGAGATACCCCGACTGGGCAAGGTGCGCGCGCCACTCTGCGACGAATGAGTCGAGTTCTTTACCCTCGAGGGTGCCGATGCCCTTCCAGTTGGCGGGCAGTTTCTCGGCGAGGAACGCCTGCACTTTTTCGCGGTAGGCCTCGGCTTCTGGGGTATAAGTAGGACGCATGTGTTGAACGCTAGTTCAGGGTGTGCACCCCTGCGTAACCACGGGCGCTATGAAATGTGGCGCCGTGCCACTGCTGCTGCCCCGACTAGTGGTGCATCAGCCCGCAGGCCCGTCGGGCGAATTTCGACACCGCGGGCGAACGAAATGGTGGTGTGCCGATCGGCTTCGGCTTGCGCGGCGCGATAAAACGGTTCACCAAAGCCAAGCGCCACCGACCCGCCGATGACGGCGAGCCGCAGGTCGAGCAACACCGCCACACCGGCGACGGCCCGACCGACATAGGTGCCCGTTTGTTCGACGATCTGCGGTGTTGCCTGCGCGGCGGGGCGACCCGTCATCGCCGCGATGGCGCTGCCCGAGGCGACTGCCTCGAGGCAACCACGCGCGCCACATTTGCAGAGACGTCCGTTCGGCACCACGCAGATGTGGCCGATGTGCCCGGCGTTACCAGAATGACCGTCGAGCAATCTTGCATCACTGATGATGCCACCGCCGACACCGGTCGACACCACCATGCCGATCACATCGCGGCATCCCACTGCTGCCCCACACCATGTCTCTGCGAGCACTACGGCTTTGGCATCGTTGTCCACGAACGTCTTGAGCCCCGTAAGTTCTGCCAGCGACGAGCGCAGCGGAAAGTCACGCCATGACGGAATGTGGAGTGCCGACACTTTGTCGCCCTCATTCGACATCGGGCCACCTGAGCCAACGCCACACGCGAGCAACTCATGAGTATTGGCCGCTGCCTGCACCCGACCAACGAGCCCGGCTAAGGCATCCCAGACACCGATACTTGGGGTGCTGCACATTTCGTGGCTCAGCACCTGGCCACCGAGCGACACGATGCCACACGACAACTTCGTGCCGCCGATATCCACGGCAAGATACGCCTGGTCTCGGCTCACCGCCGTTACCTTCGTGTTGGGGCGACCGCTATTGGTCGCGACCCATCTTGTCGCGCATCTGTTTGGCGTTCTCGCGGGTCGTTTTCAGCATGGTGCCGAAGTCGCTCAGCCCTACCTTGCCCACTGCGCGCAACTCGCGTTCGATGACCAACACACAGCCGAGCATGAAGACGAAGCCGGCGAACCCGGCTGCAAAATGAAATTGCAGTCCAACGAACACAAGGGCGAGGGACGCCACGGCACCGATCGCTGCGAGGCGAACCTTCTTTACTGCCGGGCGGTACAAGCCCGATGGCGATACGGCCTGGGCGAAACGCTCGTCGCTTTCCAACTGCGCTTCAATTTGGCGCAAGATCTGTTGTTCGTTGTCAGACAGCGGCATGTCATGCACCCTTGGCAGCGGATCGAAGGTTTTCCATTGACTGCGAGCGTAGTAGCGCCGTGTGTCTGGTTGTCACTCCCTACGCGGGCCCCACGGTGTGCTTTGGGTCTCGTCCAGTGCACCCGTACCGATTGCATCATTGCCGAACTTTTCACGAATTCGGTCGATCGCCTCGGAGGCCACCCGCCAGTCCTCGTTGGCGACCTTGGCTGGTTCGTCGAACAAGCTGAGCTGTGACTCGGGCTGTCCGAAGTTGCGCAGGCTCACCCCCGCCAATCGCACGCCTGCCGACACGTCAACATCACCCAACAATTCGTCGACCACTGCAATGATCGCCTGGCTCGTGTTGACGGGTGGCTCGACCGTGCGGGCCCGAGACATGTTGCTGAAATCGCCGTAGCGAATCTTCAGCGTGATCGTGTGCGCCGCCAACCCGTGTTCGCGACAACGCCGTGCCACATTGTCGGCCATCCGCAGTAGGTGGCGACGCAACTCACGCGCATCGCTCACGTCGTCGCTGAACGTCTCTTCACTACCGATCGACTTCGCCTCACGTTCGGGCTCGACGTCACGATCATCGAGGGCATTGCTCAGGTCGTAGAGGTGCGCGGCAAGCCCGTCCCCGAGGGCCAATTTCAGCACCCGTAGCTCGCTGGCGGCGATATCGCCCACGGTCTTCATCCCGATGCCGTGCAGTTTTTGCAGCGTCACCGGCCCGACACCCCACAACATGCCGACTGCCAGCGGATGCAAGAAGGCAATTTCATTTCCCGGCAGAACTTCGAACACCCCGGGGCCTGGGTCGATGTGGTCGCGGGCGGCGCGAGGTTTGGCGAACTCCGTCGCCAACTTGGCGATGAACTTCGACGTGGCGATGCCCACGCTGCACGGCAAACCAACCTGCTCGCGCACGGCGTCGCGCACCAGAACGGCCACATGTCGTGCATCCCCGAAGATTCGCTGGGCACCGGTGACGTCGAGGAATGCCTCGTCGAGTGAGAGCCCTTCGACGAGTGGTGTGAACTCGCGGAACACATCGAACACCTTCCCGCTGATCTCGCCATAGAAGTCGTGGTCGCCGTCGAGAAAAATGGCGTGTGGGCAGAGTCGGCTCGCTTGTGCCGATGCCATCGCCGAGTGCACGCCGAATTGGCGAGCCTCATACGAGGCCGCCGCGACGACGCCGCGTTGTGCCGACCCACCGACGACGACTGGCTGGCCGGCAAGCTCGGGGCGACGCAGCAATTCACACGCCACGAAAAATGCGTTCATATCGACGTGCAGGATGCGCCGCGGCACCCCAGAGCCGACACTGTCGTCGGCCGATTCTGGCGTGACGGCTGACCCCAGGTTGATTGCCGGCATGCGCGCAACGCTAGTAATACCGTGAAGGTACCGATGTCCGATCGTCCGCTCTCTGCTTTGCCGTCGCGCGGCGCGCGCACCGTGGCCTTCGTCAGCATCCTGGCAGGGGGTGTTGCCGGCGGCACGATCGGGTACGCACTCGTCGGTGTGCAATGCAACGCTGATTGTGCGACGTCATCGGGCATTGCGATGCTCATCGGCGCGGTGAGTTTTGCCGCCGGTATGGCGGTCGTTGCGGTGCTCGGTTTGCGGGCGATGGGCGAATGGCGCGAACGCGGCGACCAATGACCATGGCCTACCCCGAGCAATCGTGACGGGCACGATGCTTTCTCTCGCGCAAGATCTGGCGCGACAGGCCGGTGTTCTGGCCCGCACGGGTCGCAGAGACGGCATCCACGAGGTCGGAACCAAACTCACCGATACCGACATGGTCACCAAATTCGATCGCGAAGCCGAAGCGATGATCATCGCCGGACTACGCAGTGCGCGCCCCGACGACTCGATTATCGGAGAGGAGGGTGGCGGTCACCGCGGCTCGAACGATGTCGAGTGGCATGTCGACCCCATCGATGGCACAACGAGTTTCATGTACGGCCTACCCACCTGGTGCGTATCGATTGGTGCCCGCGATGCAAAGGGGCCGCTCGTGGGGGCGGTGTACCTGCCCGACCTCGATGAGATGTTTGCCGCACAACGCGGTGCGGGTGCCACGTTGAACGATGCGCCAATACGTTGCTCAACCCTCACCGATGTCAGCAAGGCGTTGGTGGCGACGGGCTTCAGTTACACCCCAGCCCAGCGCACGGTGCAGTCGCGACGGGTCACCGAGATCATCCATCGCATTCGTGATGTGCGACGAATGGGTGCCGCCGCCGTCGATCTTTGTTTCGTCGCGTGTGGTCGTCTCGACGCATATTTCGAAGAGAACCTCCACACGTGGGACATCCTCGCCGCCGAATTGATTGCCCGCGAAGCCGGCGCACGCAGTGGCGACTTTGCCGGTGGCCCGTTGCGCCCCGCCGAAGTACTGGTGGCCGCACCCGGGGTATTCGATGCGCTCTCAGGTCTGCTCACGGATGCCATGCGTCGGCACCCCCACGCCTGATCAGGCACTACCTTGGGGCGTCGTGGGCACGCGCATTCTTACGGTCGAAGACGACGAACGAATCCGCACTTCGGTGCGCCTCGCGCTCGAAGATGAGGGCTGGACCGTCGACGAGGCCGCCACCGGTGAAGACGCCGTCGCTCTTTTCGCCGCACAACCTGCCGACGTGGTGTTGATCGACATCATGTTGCCGGGCATGGACGGCTTCGAGTTGTGCCGCAAGATTCGGGCCAAGAGCAGCGTGCCCATCGTGATGGTGACCGCCCGCAACGACACCCATGATGTGGTGGCGGGGCTCGAGGCAGGTGCCGATGACTACCTCACCAAACCGTTCGCGCCGAAGGAATTGTCGGCCCGTATCCGGGCGTTGTTGCGCCGCATCCGTCCGGCTGATCACGTGCACTCGACTTTGACCTTCGGCGACCTCGTGATCATTCCCGAAGAAGGTCGTATCACCCTGCGGGGTGAAGACGTCTCGATCACAAAGACCGAGTTCAAATTGCTGTGCGTGCTCGCCGAAAATCCGAGCGGTGTGTTCAGTCGCGAGCAGCTCCTGGAAAAGGTGTGGGACTACGACTATTTCGGTGATGGTCGTCTCGTCGACGTGCACGTGCGGCGCCTGCGCATGAAGATCGAGGTCGATCCTGCCAACCCATGCCATCTCGTGACGGTGCGCGGTCTCGGTTATCGCCTGCAGTCGTGACGAGCCCGATTCGTCCGTCACGTTCGCCGCAAGGTGAGCGACTACGCGCATTCATCCGCCGCAATCGTCCACGACGCATGGGCGTGCGCTCACGCATCCTTGCCACCTTCGTCGTCGGGTCGTTGGTGTTGTCGGGGGTACTATTTTTCTTCGCATTCACGCTGACGCGCAGCAATTTGCGTCAACGCGAGGTTGAACTTGGTTTGGGCGATCAATCGATCGGTGAAACACTCAGCAGTCTGCGCACCTCGCTGATTTTGGCCACCGTCATCACGGTGCTCGTTGGCTTGATGCTCGGCATCGTGTCGAGCGAGCGTGTCGTGCAGCCGCTCGTCGGTGCCGCCAATGCCGCGCGCGCGATCGCCGACGGCCGGCTGGATACCCGCCTCGAACCAACCGACGACCCCGACCTCAACGCATTGACCGATTCATTCAACGACATGGTGGCACGACTGCAGGCTCGTGTTGAGCGTGACAACCGATTCGCATCAGATGTGAGCCATGAGTTGCGCTCACCACTCATGACGCTGGCGGCCTCGGTGGAGGTGATGGTGTCGCGCCGTGACGAACTGCCGGAGCGCGGGCAGGCTGCCCTCGATCTGCTCGTCGCTGATGTGGCACGCTTCAGTGGTTTGGTCGAGGACCTGCTTGAAATCTCGCGCTACGACGCTGGTGCGGTGCGCCTCACGCGCGACGATCTGCGGGTCGGTGAGTTCGTCGAACAGGCCATCCGTGCCAGCACGCTGCCCCGTTCGACGATCCAGATCGATCCGCGATGTGCCACCGCATATTTGAGTGGTGATCGTCGTCGTCTGGCACGCGTGATTGCCAACCTCATCGACAATGCCCGCACCCACGGTGGTGGTGGCGCAGCAGTGCACGTGACGCCCGCCGACGACTCTGCTGGTCATGTGTGGATTGCAGTGGAGGACACCGGCGAAGGTGTCACCGACGCCGATATTGATCGGATCTTTGACCGCTTCTCCCGCGGGACGGGAGCCAGCAAACGCGGTGCATCAGAAGGTGCTGGGCTCGGGCTTTCGCTCGTGCGCGAACACGTGCGACTGCATGGAGGCCGGGTGTGGGTCGAGGCCCGCCGCGACGGCAACCCAGGCGCGCGCTTCGTCGTGGAGTTGCCCTGCGAGGCACAGGCGTCATGACACCTCGGCTGCGCTCGGCCGGCATCGTCTTGGCCATCGATGCGGGCACGACCGGTGTGCGTACGCGGGCCGTGTTCGCCGACGGTCGGGCGTCCATCGCCGACTACCGCGAATTCACACAGCACTATCCGCAGCCGGGGTGGGTCGAGCATGACGCCGAAGAAATCTGGCAGGCGGTGCGCGCCACCCTGCAGGCGGTCTGCACAAGGATCAACGAACCGATCACTGCCATCGGCATCACCAACCAGCGCGAAACGGTGGTCGCGATCGATCGTCGTACCGGTGCCCCGCTGCACCGTGCGATCGTGTGGCAAGACCGTCGCACCGCGCAACGTTGCGATGCCCTCGCCGATGAGTTGCCCACGGTGCGCGCGACGACGGGGCTCGTTCTTGACCCGTACTTTTCGGGCTCGAAGATCGAGTGGCTGCTGCGCAATACCGACGTCGCCGAACACAAGAACCTGGCGTTTGCCACGATTGACGCATTCCTCATCCATCGCCTCACGGGTGGTGCGTCGTTCGCCACGGACGTCTCCAATGCATCACGCACGATGCTGTTCGACATCACGTCGCTGCGCTGGAGCAGCGAGCTGTGCGCAATGTTCGGTGTTGATGTCGCAACGTTGCCCGAGGTCGTGCCGTCGAGTGCCCGCATCGGCATGACGATCGGCGATGGCGCACTTCCTGGTGGTATCCCGATCAGCGGCGTTGCCGGTGATCAGCAAGCAGCCTTGTTCGGTCAGGCCTGTTTCACCGCGGGCAGCGCCAAGAACACGTACGGCACCGGCAGTTTTGTTTTGCTGAACGTCGGCCCCACCTGCCCCGCACCGACCGACGGCATGCTCACCACGGTGGCGTGGCAACTCGGTAACGAGCCCGCCACCTACGCGCTGGAGGGGGCAATCTTCGTCACCGGTGCCGCTGTGCAGTGGTTGCGCGATGGCCTCAACATCATCGGCGCCGCTCACGAAATCGGGCCGCTCGCCGAGAGTGTGGCCGACGCCGGTGGTGTCGTGATGGTGCCGGCCTTCACCGGGCTTGGTAGCCCGTGGTGGGATGCGTATGCCAGGGGTGCAATCTTTGGCATTACGCGGGGCACCACTCGCGCCCACATCGCCCGTGCGGTCGTCGAGTCGATGGTCTTTCAAACTCGTGACGTGGTGGATGCGATGACCCGGGCCTCTGGTGTGGCGATTCGCGACCTACGGGTCGACGGTGGCGCTGCAGTCATGAACATGATGTTGCAGATGCAAGCCGACCAACTCGGGGTCGACGTGTTGCGACCCACCGAATTGGAAACCACCGCTATCGGTGCGGCCTATTTGGCCGGCCTCGCCGAAGGTGTGTGGGGCTCGACGGCCGACATTGCGTCACGCTGGGCACTCGAACGTCGCTTTGTCCCGAGCGGCACGGACCGCAACGTTGCCCACGCCCAATGGCTGCGTGCCGTCGAGCGCTCCCGCGGCTTGCTACCGGGGTAGTTACAGTTTCGGCAAACCGTGGTCGAGGTTGCGCACCGCCTGATGGATGCGCTGCTCGTTTTCAATCAGCGCAAAGCGGGCAAACCCCTCGCCACCCGGACCGAAACCCGAACCAGGCGACATTGCGACGTTGCATTCAGTCACGAGGTGCGAGCAAAACTCCACCGAGTTCATTTCTTGGTACGGCTCGGGGATCGGCGCCCACACGAACATCGAGCCGCGCGGCGACGGAATCGACCAGCCAATGCGCTCCAATCCTTCGATCAACACGTCACGGCGCGACTGGTACGTCCGGCATACTTCGACCGGAAAGTCGGGTGCTTCGTTCAGCGTCACGGTCGCGGCAATCTGAATCGGCTGGAACGAGCCGTAGTCGAGATACGACTTCAATTTCACGAGTGCCTGCACCACTTGGGTGTTGCCGACGAGGAACGCACAACGCCACCCAGCCATGGAAAAGCCCTTGGTCATCGAATACAACTCCACGGCGCACTCGAGGGCACCTTCGGCCTGCATGATTGACGGTGGTTCGTAACCATTGAACCCGATGTCGGCGTAGGCAAAGTCGTGCACGACGATCATTTCGTGGGCGCGGCAGAAATCAACGACGCGTTGCATGAACGGCAAGCCGACCGTCGCCCCGGTCGGATTGTGCGGGAATGAAATCACCAGCACCCGCGGCTTGGGCTGGCCGGCTTCCCACGCTTTGTCGAGTGCGTCGAAGAACTCCTCTTCATATTCGACATCAACGTCGGTGGCCGACAGCAGACGACGCTGGCTGCGCATCGGAATCTGCCGCAAGTCTGCACCGGCGAACAACGGACCAAAAATATGGATCGGGTAACTCGGGCTCGGCACGATGGCTGTATCGCCCGACTCGAGCAACACCCACATGAGGTGGCTGAAACCCTCTTTTGAGCCGATCGTGTTGGTGATCTGCAGCTCAGGGTCGAGCGTGACACCGAACTTCCGTTGATACATCCCGGCGACGGCTTCCCGCAAATTCGGTAAACCACGGGACATCGAGTAACGGTGGTTCTTGGGATTGTGCGCCGCCTCCACCAGTTTTTCTACCGCTATGTCGGGTGACGGGATATCGGGATTTCCAAAACCGAGGTCGATGACGTCCTCGCCTTCGCGACGCGCGGCAATTTTCAGGTTGTTGATGACCGTGAACACGTACGGCGGCAGGTTGCCGATGCGCCGAAATTCCATGTTCCAAGCCTAAGACGCAGACCCGTGATGTGCCGAGCCGTCCACTACGACGAAAAGTGTGGCAGGAGCGCTGCACCGATGGCCCCGGCGATTTCACCCATCTGCGCGGCGCGCAACTCGGGGTGGGTGCGTTGCTCGGGTGAGTACAACGTTTCGACGAACCACCGTTGCACCATCGGCAGCACAATGTCGGCGGCCTGCGAAACTCCCCCACCGATCACGATGACATCAGGGTCGGAGAAGTTGGTGATGTTCGACAACCCGATGGCCACCCATCGTGCATACGCCTCGAGCACCGTCACAGCATCGGCATCACCGTGTCGCGCCCGCTCGATGATGCTCTCGCCTGGTTCACCGCTACCCAACATGCCGAGACCGCGGCCCGAGGCGTAGACCTCCCAACAGCCTTTGCGTCCGCAGGTGCAGCGCGGGCCGTCGGGGTTCACCACCATGTGGCCGATCTCGCCGGCGAAACCATTGACACCACGTTGCACCACGCCGTTGAGCACCTGCCCACCACCGATGCCCGTACCGAGCGTGACCATCCACAGGTTCTTGGCACCACGACCAGCGCCGTACCGCCATTCGGCGAGTGCGGCGGCATTGCCATCGTTGTCTACAGAGACGCGGCGCCCGAGTCGGGCGGCCAAGTCAGGCGCCACGGGCACGTCAAGTGAACCTGCGATATTCGGCGAGGCGCGCATCACGCCGTGCAACGTGATGAGACCGGGCACACCGATGCCCAACGAATCGGTGTCACCCAATTCGCCAGCCAACAGCGCGAGTACGTCCACCAATTGCGCGGCGTGCGGCGTGACCTCGCGTACCTGTTTGAGTACGACGGGGCCGCTTTGCACATCAGCATCGAGGTCGATGACGACACCGAGACACTTCGTGCCGCCAACGTCGATTCCCGCTGCGCGGGTCACGACTCGGCGCGAGTCTTCAATTCTTTCAAGGTGTGCAGGATGCGCACCTCGGCGCGCCGCTTCACGAAGCCGGGGAGCGGCACGATGAGTTCGATCTTCAACGAATAGGTGACGTCGGTTCCATTACCCCCCGACACGAACGTGTAGGCGCCGTCGATCGCGCGCATGATGTCACCTTCCACGAGCGACCACGAGATACGTTCGGGGGCCTGCGAATAGTCGTAGCCGAGGGTGTAGTGCGTGCTGCGGCCGAGTGCGCTGGCGCGATATTCCACCTTGATGGCGCGACCACTGGCGTCACGCTCGAGCACATTGGCCTCTTTGATGTCGTGTGCCCATTCGGGGTAGCGCTCGAAGTCGATCGCAATCTCAAAGCAGCGCGCCGGGCTGGCGGCGACGTGTTCGGTTTCGGTGGCTTGGTCAATCACGACGGCAAGGCTAGTTGACGCCCACAAGTGCTCGGGGGGTCAGCGCATCTGCAACAGGGCAGTGAGCCGCGCGACGAGCACTGCGTAGTCGAATTCGGCAACGGCGCGCTCCCGTGCCGCCATACCCATTGCGATGCGTCGTCGCGAGTCGCCGAACAACGACGACAACCGCTCGGCCACCTCGTCGACATTGCGCGGGTCCCGCACGACGTACCCCGTCTGACCATCCACGACGGCTTCGGCCGAGCCGCCACTATCTCCGGCGATTTGCGGCATCGCACAGGCAGCGGCTTCGGCGAACACGATGCCGAAGCCCTCCTGCTCGAGCCCACCCCAGCGGTTTCGGCACAACATCATGAATGCATCCGCACAGCCATAGAGCCCCGGCAGGTCGGCATCGTCCACCCGACCGAGGAGCCGCACGGGGGCGCGCAGCTCGTCGATGATGTTTTGCAAACGGCTGCGGTCGCGTCCGGCGCCGCCGATCAACATGGTGAGGCCGTCGACTTCGCGTGCCACCTGCGCCACGGCGCGAATCGCCACATCAAAACCTTTGCGGGGCACCAACCGGCTCACCCCCACCACCAACGGCGCATGTGCCGACACACCGAACTTTTCCCGGGCGGTGCGTCGCGCGGCGTCGTCGAGCGGCACGAAGCGTTGCGTGTCGACCCCCGGTGGAATTTGCACCACATCCAGCACACCCTGCGCGCCGCCAAACCCGCGACCCGCAGCCCGCACTGCTTCGCTCGCCGGGTATCGCCCCGATGCCAGCACGTGCGTGGCGCCGCGCAACACGTGGGCCAACGCCTGTCTGGAGACTGGCAGGCGACCAGGCACCGTGACCTCGGCCCCGTGCACGATCACGCTGTAGGGCAACGACAACGATCGCCCGACCAACCCCAACGGCAACGCCGGGTCGAGCAGCACATGCTCAGCACCGAACTCGCTTGCCAAACGTTCGATGCGCCGCACCATCAGCGGGTGGGGCAACAACACGGGTTCACGCGTGCGCTCGATACGAAATGCCTGGCGTGCGTCGAATTCTGCTGCACCTGCATGCGGGCTCGTGAGCACGGCGAACGATGACGGGTCGAGCCGACGCCACAACTCCCACAGCATGTTCTGAATGCCGCCCACTTTCGGTGGAAAGTCGTTGGTGACCAACAGGTGCTTCATCTGCACCCACCATCGTGGCACGCTGCCACGACATCCTCAGTCGACGAGACCTCAATCGATAAGTAGGTCATGGCGACCAAGTTTCTGGGCGGCCCATGTTGCATGTTCGCGCAGCAGGTCGTCGTCGCCGTGCAAATACCGGGTGAGCGTCAAGGCGACGCCGTGCGCCTGTGTCGCACTGCCGCCCGCCATCCCACTATTGCCCAGGACGATGAGCGCGTTTCGTCGCACCCATCGCGGGTTGCGATCCGCCACGTACCACGTGCCGACGATGCGCATCACTTCGCTGTCGGGGGCAGTGAGCAACTCGAGTGCGTCCACCACGCTGCGTTCGTCACCGACGGTGCGCTCAATGGCACCGCGACGGCTGGGCGGGCAAACTTCTTGGCACTCATCGCATCCATATATACGTGTGCCGAGGGCATCGCGGTAGAGCGGGTCAAAGACGCCAGGTTTCTGGATGAGCCACGCCAGGCATTTCCGTGCATCCACCACACCAGGTTCGACGATTGCCCCTGTCGGGCAGGCGTCGATGCATCGCGTACAGGCCCCGCACCCGTCGGCCACCACACGTTCGGTGTGTTGCAACTCGGCAGTGGTCACCACGCACCCCAGCACGAACCAACTCCCCAATCCTTCAACCAACAAATTCGCGTTCTTGCCGAACCAACCGAGGCCGGCCCGATATGCCACTTCGCGGTCGACGATGGAGTTGTCGTCGGCAAACACCGTGGCGCGATGGCCATCATGCTTGAGGCGTTTGGCTGCCACTCGCAACGCATCGCGCAAGGGTGCGTAGTGATCCCGCCAGGCGTACCGCGCGACGGTGCCGACAACCGACGAATCGCTGATGCGGCCTTCGCTGTTCGCTGATTGGTCATCAACGAAATATGACCGTGCTGCCACGATGATGCTGCGGGCCCCCGGCACCGACATGGTTGGCGTGGTCGAGCGTTGGGGGTTGCGAAACGTGAACTGCATCTCGTCGGCCATTCCCGACGCAACACGCGCTTCGATTGCAGCCCGTGCCCGCGTCAGTGGCGCAGCCGTCGTGATGCCCACCCGATCGGCCCCTGCTTCACGCACGATGTGCAACAACTCGGCGGTGTATGTGTCCTGCACCGTGGTAGATGCTACGTAGCCAACGGCTCCGTAGCGCTGTGGAACATTAGGCGCTGCGTTGGTGACGCAAACCAGGTGTGAGCCCCGCCTTGGCGAGTGCCGCGAGGGTACGCAGCTCTTCATAATCGAAGATCACTGCTTGTGGCTCAATTTCACCGCACAACATCGGCACGATGCAGTCGTGGCAGGCATTGGTGTCGCGCATGATGCAGGTGTCGCACGAAATCATGATGCTCACGACCGAATGGGCATTCACCGAGATGTCGTTGCTCTGCTGCGGGGGTGATGTGGGCTCATCTTGCATAATTCCACCGTGACCAAGGGGTGTATTGCAGATAGCACACCCCTTTGCCACACTTGCGATTGTGGATATTCCCATTATCGACATTCTCGATGAAGAATCGATGCCGTGCGACTACTGCGGCGCAACCGTGCAGTTCTTTGACGACGACTTTGCTCTCTGCCCAGATTGCGGCAACGAGTTCTGGAACATGGATTACACCGGCGACGGTCTTGGCGACCCGCCAAGCACCCTTTATGGCGACCCGCCAAGCACCATTGCTTAACAAAACATCACACTTGGCTGCGCGGTGTGCGTAACTATTGCATGACCACATCAACACCCACCACCTCAATAGATAGCAACCTGCTCCCCACCGTACGCAACCTCGACGAAGCGCGCAATATCTGTCACGAGTTCTCCAGCGTGCTCACCGTCGGGCCACGGCGTAGCGAAGTTTCTGACTTCGCGCACCCCGACCACAAGATCGTCACGTTCGACGACATCACTTCATCGTTCGGCAGATACCAGGCTCCGACCTTTGAGCAGGTGAAACATATCGTCGAGTGGGGTGCAGGGCGCAGCAATCTGCTCGTGCACTGTCATGCCGGAATGTCTCGATCGACTTCGTCGGCGTGGGGTATCGCAATCGCCAACGGCTTCGACCCGCAAGATGCCTACGACCTGCTGTACCAAAATCATCCGGTTGAGCAGTATCGCAACGTGCGGATCGCGGTCGACCACAAGGCGGTTACAGCAAAACGTGCATTCATCCCCAATCAGCTCGTGCTGAAACATCTCGAGGAATTCTTTGGATTACGTAGCAGCAGTTTGCGCAGAATCGCAGCAGCAGGCAACAACTACCTCGGCTGAGTTCTAGCCGCCGACGCGAATCGACACCATCTGGCTGGGCACGTCCCCCACGCGCACGATGCCGTCATCAGAAATTTCGAGAATGTCACCGTCTCTACTGAGCAGCACCTTGTGCTCGGGCATGCCCATGGCCATCGCATTGCGGGCATTGGCGTGCAGCATTCGATACTCGCCATGGATCGGCACCAGGTATTCGGGTTCGGTGAGGCTGATATAGGTTCGCAATTCGCCCTCTTGGGCATGGCCAGTGGCGTGCACGTCGGCGATGCCGTTGTGCACGATTTTTGCACCCTGTCGAAGCAGACCTTCGACCACCTCGTTGACGCTTGTTTCATTGCCGGGAATCGTGTCCGACGAATAGATGATCGTGTCCTCGGGCCCGACCCTGAACCACCGATCACTGCCCCGCGCCAGTTGGGCGAGCACCGATTGTGACTCGCCTTGCGACCCGGTGGCAATGATGCACACCTCGTCGGGTCGGCAATCCTCAATCGCCTCTTGCTCGGCCAGATCCTGCTCATTGATGCGCAGCAAACCGAGGTTGCGTGCCATGCGGATGTTGTTCATCATGGTTCGACCGAGTGGCACGACCAGCCGACCCTCACCGACGGCTGCGTCGGCTATCTGTTGGATGCGGTGAATGTGGCTGGCAAACGCCGTCACGGTGATGCGCTGGCCGCGGTGCTCGACGAACATCGACCGCAATGTCTTGCCGATGTGGCTCTCCGATTGTGAATACCCGGGTTCTTCGGCATTGGTGGAGTCGAGCATCAACAACCGAATGCCCTCGTTCGACGCCAGCGAGCCGAGTCGTGCCAAGTCGGTGCGCCGCTCGTCCACCGGGCTCAAGTCGATCTTGAAATCACCCGAGTGCAACACCACGCCTTGCGGGGTATGCAAGGCAACTGCAAAGGTCTGGGGCATCGAGTGCGTCACTGGAATGAACTCAACATCGAACGGCCCGATTCGTCTCCGCTCACCGTCACTGACCTTGACCAACGTCGCCCGCTGGCCAATGTTGGCGTTGGTGACCTTGTTCTTCAGCAGTGCAAGGGTGAACTCTGAACCATAGATAGTGAGCGACATGTCGCGCAACAGATACGGGATCGCCCCGAGGTGGTCTTCGTGGCCGTGCGTGAGCACGATGCCGTCGAGTCGCTCACGGTTCTGGCGCAACCATGTGAAGTCGGGCAGGTACACCTTGGTGATGTCGCCACCACCACTCGGAAACATCTGCCCGCAATCGATGAGCAAAATTCGATCATCATGTTCGATCGCCATGCAGTTGCGACCCACACCACCGAGACCACCGAGAATTACGACACGAACGGGTTTGGCCACTGACCGACTGTACTGTCGCGCGTGCTAGCGAGCGCGTTCACTCAGTACTGGCCCGTTCATGTCAATGTGCAGGCGATGAATGACACCACCGCTCGGCAAGGCGCTCATCACCTCGCGTGCCCGCAGTGGGTCAACGATGCAGGCCATCGTCGGCCCCGAGCCCGACAACCAGGCGGCGTACGCCCCCGCATCGACGGCGGCACGCATTGCCCGTTTGGTGTCGGGCACCATCGCCAATCGCACGTCTTGATGTAGGCGGTCGTGCGCTGCTTCGCCAAGCGCGCTGAAATCGCCGGTGACCATCGCGGCCACGAACAATGATGATCGCGAAATGTTGAACACCGCATCATCAAGGCTTACGGTTGGAGACAATTTTGTGCGCGATTCTTTGGTGGATGTGGTGTGCTCGGGTACCCACACCAGCACATCGGCCTGCACCGCGACGGGCACACGAATCGCGCGCTGACCGGCTGCAACGGTCAGCCCGCCGAGGGCCGAAGCGGCAGCATTATCGGGGTGGCCTTCAAGTTCGGCCGCCACATGAAAAGCAGCAAGACGAGCGTCGAGTGAATTCGCCGCCACCACACCGTCGCGTTGGGCAATAGCCAATAACGCACCGGCCACACGGGCGGCACCGCTGAACCCGAGGCCTCGTCCCATCGGAATGCGGTCGTGCGACCACAACCCACCGCTGCCCCCTGCGCGGGCGAAGGCGACACTCGCCGGATGATGCTGATCACACACACGAGCGTTGTTCGGTTGTTGCGAATCGGCCAGACCTGCTTCGAAGTGCAAGGTCAGTGCCAGGCCCAGCGTGTCGAAACCTGCGCCAAGATTCGCCGTGCTCGCCGGCACCGTCACACGAATCACAAGTTCAGCGTAGTTAAGGCACGGTTATGAAACGGTTTCAGCCACGAACGCATCGAGTGTGGCGCGGGCCGTGCCGCTGTCGATTGCAGCAACGGCGAGTATCGCACCAGCCTGCAGGTCGCGTGCTGCGCCGGCGACCACGAGGGCGGCAGCGGCATTGAGCACCACCACATCCCGCACGGCACCACGCACCTCGCCGTTCAGCAAGCCACGCACGATGCTGGCGTTGCGCGCCGGGTCGCCGCCTCGCAGTTCGTCGTTGCTGGCCTGGGCAAGGTTTGCCTGGCGGGCATCAATCACCGTTTCGGGTTGTACGCGACCATCAACTGCGGCAATCACCCGGTTGGGGCCAGCGAGCGACAACTCGTCAAGCCCGCCGTGGCCGTGCACCACCCAGGCAGTCGTTGTGCGCGTGGCAAGTGCGTGCGCCATCGTGGTCATGCGCCGCGGGTCAGCCACCCCAACAAGCATGTGCGCAACGGGCGCCGGGTTGGCCATCGGCCCGAGCAAGTTGAAAATGGTCGGCACCCCGAGTTCGCGACGAATCGGCCCCACATGGCGGAACGCCGGATGAAATGCCGGAGCAAACACGAAGCCAAAACCCGTCTTGGCAACGGTGCGCGACACTTGTTCGGCTGTTTGTTCGATGCGGGCACCGAGGGCCTCGAGCACGTCGGCAGTGCCGCACTTGCTGGATGCCGAACGATTGCCGTGCTTGCACACCGGCACACC
>JAEMQQ010000052.1 GCA_016463775.1 Ilumatobacteraceae bacterium
GTGGTTTGCCTCCTCGGGCGAAGCGACACTCTTGCTTGCAGCAGCCGCACGTGGCGCAGCACCTCGCGACGCTTGCACCCGAACGTCGATGGAAATCGGGCGACCAGCGGCAGTGGTCAATGCAGTCAGAACCTGATCTTTGAGTTCAAGACATTTCTTTTTGTGCATGTCGCTTGGTGCCGACAACACGAGGGTGTCACCCTCGAGACCTACGACGTCGACCGCGGAATACAGCGCCCGCACCGTGGCCTTCAGTGTGCGCACCACGCTCGGCCATGCGCCAACCAGATCATCGGTTGCCGACACCGCGACGACCGGTGTCGATGCGACCGGGGCTGATGGGCGGGTTGTCGGTTGGGTACTTGCGCGCGAGGTGACCCCGGCTTGTGGTGATGAGGGGCTGGCGGTCGCCAGTCGTGGGCGAGGTATCGGGCCGGTCGCATCACGTGGGCGGCTTGAACCAGATTCAAGTCGTTCGACACGTGCCAACAGTGACGCAGTGTCGTTGGCAATCACATTGCTGGCGAGCCGCACGAGCGTTACCTCCAGCACCAGCCGTGGGTCGGGTGCACGACGAATGTCGACGAGGGCTTCACCGAGCACTTCAATGGCACGAACGACCGATGCCACGCCGTAGCGCGCCGTCATGTCTGCTGCTGCGTGTGCGTGTTCGTCTGCCAATTGCACTAGCTGTGGTGCCATCGATGACAAGAACATCTCACGCAAGAACCGCACGATTTGTTCGGTGAACGCCCGTGGGTCGTACCCGCGTTGCATCGCCGCACCCACCTGTGTCAGGACGGCGGCTGCATCATGGTTGATGAGCGACTCGATCACATCCTCGGGATGCACCAACACTTCTGCTTCACCACCGCCGGCAGCCACGAGTTCGAGTGCCGACAAGGTGTCACGCGCCGAGCCACCACCCTGCTCGACGACCTGCCGAATGGCATCAGCCGACACCTCAAGCTTGGCGTCTTGCACCACCCAGCGCACGTGGTCTTCGAGTTCTTTGGCAGGCAGCAGACGGAATTGCAGGTGCTGGGTACGGCTGCGAATGGTGTCACTGACTTTTTGCGGGTCGGTCGTGGCGAGCACGAACACCACATGGGGCGGCGGTTCTTCGAGGGTTTTGAGGAGTGCTGCTTCGGCACCGGCGCTCAACATGTGCACCTCGTCGAGGATGAAGACCCGATGACGGCCGGGGTTGCCCATCGCTGAGCGCTCGATGAGTTCGCGAATGTTGTCGACCCCGTTGTTACTCGCCGCATCGAGCTCGAGCACATCGAAACTCGCCCCACGTTCAATCGCCAAACACGAGTCACATTCCGAACACGGTTCCCCTTTGTCGGGGTTGGCGCAGTTGAGCACCTTGGCCAAGATGCGGGCTGCCGAGGTTTTGCCGGTGCCACGCGGCCCGGAGAACAAATATGCCTGACCACCCCGGTCGTTCGCCACGGCATTGCGCAACGCGCGAACGACGTGTTCCTGGCCCTTTAACTCCGCGAAACGACGCGGGCGATAGCGGCGATAGAGCGATTGGGTTGCCATTTCGTAGCGAGCCTACCCTTCGGGTGACCGAGCAATTCGGTGCGACAACCGCTCCCTCATTACTTGGGTACGGTGGGCATTGCCGATGTGTGGACCTCGTATCCCTTGGCGGCGCTCCGTACTGACGCCGGTGCTTGCCGTGTTGAGTGGCGTGTTGCTGCTTGCATCACTCGCCGGGTCGGCACATGCAGCGTCAACGATTCCCAACGAACTCATCTCGTCAAATCCACAGCCAAATTCCACGCTCACGGTCGTGCCCACGCAACTGCAACTCATCTTCCGCAACAAATTGGATGCCGACGATGCCGCAGCACTTGGCGTGCTTCTGCGTTGTGATGGTGTCACCGTGTCGCTCGGCGCACCAGTCATCGCCGTTGACATGCAAACGGTGTCGACACCGCTGGCGTCGTTGCCACCCGCCGGCCAGTGCACCGTTACCTGGGTGATCAACCGCAACATCGGCAGCCTCGGCACCTTCAATTTCACGTTGCTCGTCACGCCCCAAACCATCGTTGCGGGTACCGGCGCCGACGGCAGCACCCCGACCACGATTATCGGCGAGGTCGTGCCAACCACGGCGCTGCCCGAGCCCCGCTTCGGTTTGCTGTTGGGATTGTTGCGGATTTTTGAGTATCTCTTCGTCATTTGTGTGTTCGGCGGCCTGCTGTACATCGTGTTGGGCTGGCCCGAGGGTTTTGAGTACGACACCACACAACGGTTCCTGCGCACCAGTTGGATTGGGGCGGTCATTTCGCTGTATCTCATTGTCGTATTACAGGCAGCCCGGGCAAGTGGTGACTCGTTCGTTGCGTCACTCAACCCGTTTGCTTGGTTTGGTGCGTTGAATTCGGCGTTCGGGCTCATTCTTGCGCTGCGCTTCGTGCTCGTCGTTGCTGCGTTGTGGTTGGTGTTCAACCCCAGGCGGGTGTTGGCACCCGAGACTCAAGTACCAGCGATCATTTTTTTGCTGGCGATGATGGCCACCTACGGTCTCACCCGAGTCGGACAGAACCTGTCATTTTTGACCTTCCTCTTCGGAATTTTCCATGCCTGGTCGATCGGCTTGTGGCTCGGGGGGCTGGCGTTGCTTGCCCGCGCTGCCCTTGCTGGCCCAGGTGAACGAGATCTGGTCGATGCGGTGCGCTACTTTGCGAAAATATCCGGGCTGCTCATTGTGCTGACCACATTCACTGGTTTGGTCCTGGTGTATCTCATGGATCGTGCGGCAATTTTCACCAGTGGTCATGGTCGGCTCAATGTCTTGCAACTCATCGTCGTTGCGCTCATGATCTGGATCATGTTGCAACTGCGCAACTTTGCAACGGGTCGGTTGCGCACAGAGAAACGTCTGACCGCCAAAATGGCCTGGAGATTGCGTCGTGCCATCACGGCAGAAATCGTGGTGGGCATCGTGATCTTGGCAGTCACCTCGTGGGCCGTATCGATGCGACCACCACAGGCCGTTGCCCAACGTGCAGCACCCAGCGCCAACTACCTTTATCGAGAAGAGCTGAAGAATGACCGCTTCCATGTGGTGCTGTCGATGACACCTCTGACTACAGGTGCCAACGCATTACGGGTGGAGTTGCTGCAGCCAAAGCGCATCAACAATTTCGAGGTTCGCCTCGTGCCCCAAGCCGAGGGCTACGCAGGAATCGCGCTCATCGTGCCGATCAAATACCGCGGTGCGGCGGTCGCGTCCGTTGATGGCGGTCTCGTCTTTCCAGTCGCAGGCATCTGGAATGTGGAAATCGTCGGCACCACCACCACCGGCGACCTGACGTCACTCGGCACCACGATCACCATCACCGAGTCAGTGATCAATACACAGCCCGCCACCGCCGGCGGCTAAGAAGTAGCGTCGGATACGTGGCTGCCGACTCAATCGCCGACAAAATTACCGAACTCGAACAACGCAAAGAGCAGGCGCGCAGTGCCGGGTCACCGCGCGCAATCGAACGCCAACACGAAAAAGGCAAGCTGCTTGCCCGCGAGCGTCTCGAGTTGCTGCTCGACCCCGGCAGTTTCCACGAACTCGACTTGCTGGCTCGTCACCGCGCTCATGCTGCTGGGCTAGAAGAGCGCCCGTACACCGACGGCGTGGTCACCGGGTGGGGCACGATCGATGATCGCAAGGTGTTCGTCTACAGCCAAGACTTCACGGTCTTCGGTGGTGCACTCGGCGAAGTGTTTGCTGAAAAAATCCACAAACTGATGGACCTGGCGCTGAAAACCGGAGCACCCGTCATCGGTTTGAACGATGGTGCTGGTGCACGCATTCAAGAAGGCGTGGTGTCACTAGCGAGTTACGGCGGCATTTTTTGGCGCAACGTGCAATCGTCAGGCGTGATACCACAGATTTCGGTGGTGCTCGGGCCGTGCGCCGGTGGTGCGGTGTATTCGCCGGCAATGACCGACTTCATTTTCATGGTGCGCGAAACGAGCCATATGTTCATCACCGGCCCTGACGTGGTCAAGACGGTGACGGGCGAAGATGTGACACTCGAAGAACTCGGTGGTGCCGCCAGCCACGCATCAAAGAGTGGTGTCGCCACCTTCGTATCGGCTGACGAAAAGTCGTGTCTCGCTGATGTGCGTTATCTGCTCGGCTTTTTGCCGCAGAACAATTTGGGTGAGGCACCACGGGTGGAATCTGAGGATGACCCACTACGGAGTTGTGAATCGTTGCGAACGATCTTGCCAGCTTCGTCCAACCTGCCGTACGACATGAAAAAGGTGATTGCTGAGGTTGTCGACAACGGTGATTTCTTCGAGTATTTCCCGAATTGGGCCAAGAGCATCGTGTGTGGTTTTTCGCGGATCGACGGCCACTCCGTCGGCATCGTGGGTAATCAACCGATGGTGCTGGCCGGCGTGCTTGATATCGAGTCGAGCGAAAAGGCCGCCCGTTTCGTGCGCACCTGCGATGCGTTCAACATCCCAATCGTTACGTTCGTGGATGTGCCGGGTTTCCTGCCCGGAGTCGATCAGGAATACGGCGGCATTATTCGCCATGGTGCGAAGTTGTTGTACGCCTACTGCGAAGCCACCGTGCCGCGCATTCAAGTAATCACCCGCAAGGCCTACGGCGGTGCATATGTGGTGATGAACTCGAAGTCGATTGGTGCCGATTTGGCCTACGCATGGCCATCTGCCGAATTGGCCGTGATGGGCCCCCAAGGGGCGGTAGAGATCGTGTACCGCCGCGAACTACAACAAGCAGCCGACCCTGCTGCACGACGCGCACAACTCGTGGCGGAGTACACCGAGAAATACGCCAACCCGTACCTTGCGGCTGAACGAGGTTTTGTCGACGATGTCATCGACCCTGCCGAAACACGCATCAAACTGGTCGAAGGTCTTCGTGTATTGCGTACCAAACATGACGAAGTGCCGCAACGAAAGCATGGGAATATTCCGCTGTGAGCGATTCTGCAGTTGTGTCGGTCTATGTTTCACGGGTGCATCCGGCACCAACCGAAGAAGAGTTGGCCGCCATCATGACGGCAGTGCCGTCATTGTGGCCTGCCCCACAACCAGCACGGCGCATCGCAGACGATCGCACCTGGAGATTTAGCGGCCGCCAAAGTTCTCACTAACGTGGCGCGCTCGGGAAGACTCGAACTTCCAACCTTCTGATCCGTAGT
>JAEMQQ010000053.1:0-1910 GCA_016463775.1 Ilumatobacteraceae bacterium
CGGGAGCGATCGAGTATCGAGTCAACGGATTTTTCGTTCACCAGATTCCTCGTGCCGCACCTGAGCGACTATTCAGGTTGGTCGGTCTTCATGGATTGTGACATGTTGATGACCACGGACATCGCAGAATTGTTCGCACTGCGCGATGAGCAATATGCGGTGATGTGCGTCAAGCATGAGTATGAGGCACGGGGTGACGTCAAATTCCTCGGCGCCGTGCAGACCAAGTATGAAAAAAAGAATTGGTCGAGTGTGATGCTGTTCAATAATGCGCGATGCCGGGTTCTTACGCCGGATGTGGTGGCCCACGAGACAGGTCTGTACCTGCACCAGTTCAAGTGGCTCCCCGACGACGGGCAGATTGGCGCACTGCCCACCACCTGGAATTACCTCGTCGGTGAAATGACGATGCCCGGCATTCCGAAGTTGATTCACTTCACGTTGGGCGGGCCTTACTTCGCTGCGTATCGCGAGTGCGAACATGCCGGTCTCTGGTTTGCCGAACAGGCATTGATGACACACGCCGCCAAGGGCTGATTTACGCATGACACATCAATCGGGAACGGTGCTCTTTGCGCTGGCAGGCAAAGCAGATGCCGACAACATCGCACCGGTGATTTGGTCACTGGCCCGCGGGGGAAACCCGGTGGTGCTGTACATCGTGGACGAAGCGGTGTACCACGAGATGCAGTCAGCATGGTGGCGATCAGAATGCCCCCATGTAGAAATTCATCGTGTACGAATCGCTGGCACATCGAAAATACGCAAGCGGTTGCACCAACTGCGTTGGAGCCGCTGGGTAGTGCGTCGAGTATTGAGGCAATCTGACGTGCGGCTTGTTGTGATGGAGTGGGGCGAAGGTGTCGCCAACCGACAGGTTTCGCGTTGGCGGCGCAGCACACAGTGGCTGGCAACGGATTTTGTTTTGCAACTGCAACTTGCCGCGCAACGTACTGGGACACCGACGGTGGCGCTGCCACACGGGCACTCAACCAAAACAACGATGATCCGCAGCCAACACGTGCAGGCCGTGATGGACGGCAATGCCGGCAAGTTGCCTTTTGCCGATCGGGACTCGCACGCCGCCTACGTGTTCGGGTCGGCGTACCACCGTGACGTCATCGTCGGCCACTCCACGATGAGTGGCAAGAATACGCAGGTCTGGGGTAGCGCACGATTCAATGACGAGTGGGTCCCACGGTTGTATGCCGCAACCGCCGCAGCAGACTTGGCGCCACTACGCGCAACCCAACAACGCCGGGTGCTGTTGTTCGTGCCGAAGTGGCACAATCTGGTCAATAGAAGCGGCACTTTGCAACTGATTACTGCTTTGGGCGCCTGCGAGCAGATACAACTCGTCGTGCGTGGTCATCTACGTGCGGGCGATGCCACGCTGACACCCCAAGAACTGGCGATGTTGGAAGGAGCCGACAACATTATTTTGGTCGGTGACCACGTGTCATCACCGAGCTTGATCAAGGCCTGCGATGTGTTGGTGGATGTCGACTCGAGCATCGCATTTGATGCGCTGCTGCTCGGCAAGCCGTATGTTCGACCGCGTTACTTGCAGGATGCATCTGTTCGCACCATCTGGGACACCTTGGGTGGCGCCCACCAAACCGACTCTCTGGCCGACACAGTTGCGTTACTCGCGAAAGAGATCTTGTTGCCGGCACCTCGCGACGCACAATTCGAACAAGTGGTCTTCGGCGGTGCGGGCGTCGAGGTGCTGCAGCGTTACCGCGACGGTCTGTTGGCTATAGCCGCGTCTGAATGACCCGACCGACGGCGTCGACGCCGTCGAGTGATTGCACCACGAGGGCCCGCTTCAGCCAACGGTCGGTGCCGTCGTAACGCGGGGTGAACGACGTTCGGCCGTGCACCGCACGGTGGTTGTCGATCACCAAGAT
>JAEMQQ010000053.1:2010-3860 GCA_016463775.1 Ilumatobacteraceae bacterium
GTCGCCGCGCAAACACAGCAACACCACGTAACGAGGCTTGTGCGGGTGAAATGCACTTTCGGTATGCGAACCCAGGACCACCTTTGAAGAAGACGACACCTGTTGATGTTCAGTTGACCGAACAGGAAAGATGTCTTGAATCACTTGACCACCTCGCTCGCGGTCGTAGCCAACGGCACGGCCAAGATTGTCGGCGAATTGCATGAGTGTGCGGGTGGCAGTGGGGCAGGCGTCGATGTCAATGTCGGAACGCAACGGTGTGGGTGGCACCAGACCCGTGAAGTAGTTGGGGAGGAGCGTGACGCCGGAGTCAGTAAAGGGCTGCGGGGTTGTGGCGCGGGTTACCACGGTCATGCCTTTGAGTGTGGCGACAAAGCGACCGTGGAAAACGCAGAAAAACGCCTTAGAGTAGGCGTATGACAGAGAAAAACGAAGCAGTTGACAAAATTGACCACAATATACTCACTATTTTGCAACAAGACGCCCGAATCCCGTGGCAAATGCTCGGTGAGCGTGTCGGGCTCTCGGCCAATGCAGCGGCCGACCGGGTGCGACGTTTGATGAAGCGCGGCGTCATCACCCGCTTTACCACGGTGGTAGACCAGCGCACGTTGGGGCGGTCGCTCAGTGCAATTGTCGATGCCCGAATCACGACCAGCCCGAAATTCGACGAGGCCCTCAGGCGTCGCAACGATGTGGTGTGGGCTGCGCACGTCACGGGCGTGCCTGATGTGAAAATTTTGGTGGCGTGCGAGGGCACCGAAGGCCTCGATGAGTTCCTGCAATGGCTCCACAAACACGGGGCCAGTGACACGCGAACGGATGTGGTGCTGCGATCAATCGTCTGAAGCGGTCACGGTCTGGCCCCGTAGACGGTTAGCAGTCTCGTCGGTAGAGTGCTAACGCCTTCCTCCCGAAGGCATCCACACGACTGCCCCCAAGGAGCCGCCAATGCCCAAGATCATCCTGTTTGATGAAGCAGCCCGCCGCGGATTAGAAGCGGGAATGAACAAACTTGCCGACGCAGTGCGTGTCACGCTCGGACCCAAGGGTCGCAATGTGGTGCTCGACAAGAAATATGGCGCCCCAACGATCACCAATGACGGTGTGTCGATTGCCAAAGAAATCGACCTGGAAGACCCGTACGAGCGCATCGGTGCCGAGCTCGTCAAAGAAGTTGCGAAGAAAACCGATGACGTTGCCGGTGACGGCACCACGACCGCCACGGTGCTCGCCTGGGCGATGGTGCGCGAAGGTTTGCGCAACGTTGCCGCTGGTGCCAACCCGATGAGCCTGAAGCGTGGCATTGAAGTGGCCGTTGAAGCTGCTGTTGCCAGCATCAAGTCACTCGCCAAAGAAGTCGACAACAAGTCGCAGATCGCCCAAGTTGCCGGTATTTCAGCCGCCGACCCAGAAATCGGCGCCAAGATTTCCGAGGCAATCGACAAGGTTGGCAAAGACGGTGTGATCACCGTGGAAGAAAGCCAGACCTTCGGTATTGAAATGGATCTCGTCGAAGGAATGCGCTTCGACAAGGGCTATATCTCGCCGTACTTCGTCACCGACACCGACCGGATGGAAGCCGTGGTCGAAGACCCGTACATCTTGTTCCTCAGCACCAAGATCTCGGCAATTCGTGACATGTTGCCGGTGCTCGAAAAGGTGATGCAGTCAGGCAAGCAACTCATCATCATTGCCGAAGACGTCGAAGGCGAAGCACTGGCCACGCTGGTGGTCAACAAGATTCGCGGCACGTTCAAGAGCGTGGCCATCAAAGCGCCGGGTTTCGGCGACCGCCGCAAGGCGATGTTGCAAGATATGGCGATTCTCACCAAGGGCCAAGTGATCAG
>JAEMQQ010000053.1:3960-5098 GCA_016463775.1 Ilumatobacteraceae bacterium
TTGTTGCGCGCTCAAGCAGCAGTGCTGAAGGCCCTCGAAAGCCTGACTGGTGACGAAGCAACCGGCGCACGCTTGGTGGCCAAGTCGCTCGAAGCGCCCTTGAAGCAAATCGCCGAGAACGCCGGCATGGAAGGTGGCGTCGTGGTGGAAAAGGTGAAGAGCTTGAAAGGTGCCGAGGGTCTGAACGCGGCAACCGGCGTATACGAAGACCTGGTGAAGATTGGTGTCATCGATGCAGCCAAGGTGACCCGTTCGGCACTGCAGAACGCGGGCTCGATTGCGGCACTGTTCCTCACGACCGAAGTGGTCATCGCCGACAAGCCCGAAGAGGCAGCCGAAGCCGGCCATGACCACGGCATGGACGACTACTGACCGAGTTGCTCTATCTTCACGACGCGTACCTTGCGTCGTTTGAAGCCACGGTTGTTGCCTGCCGTGACAACGCGGTTGCACTCGAGCGCACGGCGTTCTATGCCACGGGTGGTGGCCAACCACATGACACAGGTGTGTTGGGTGGGTTTGCCGTCACCGATGTACGCAAAGAAGCCGACCATGTCTGGCATACCATCTCTGGTGACGCGCCGCCCGTCGGCACCACGGTGCACGGCGAGGTTGAATGGCAGCGTCGTCATCAATTGATGCGCACCCACACCGCACTGCACATTTTGTGTGGTGTGATCTGGAATGAATGGCGGGTGCCGGTGACCGGCGGCAATATGGAGCCACTCTCGGCCCGAATGGACTTTGAGTTTGACCCACTCCCCGAAGGTTTCGTGCCGCAGGTTGAACGACTGGTCAACGATGCAATCAACCATGATTACCCCATCGCGGTGTCGTTCCTGCCCCGTTCAACGGCGGTGCAAGACGCCGATCTGATCCGCACGAAGGTGTCACTGATCCCCGACACGGTGCAAGAAATTCGGGTCGTGGACATCGTCGGCCTCGATAAGCAGGCCGACGGGGGCACGCACGTGCGTTCGACCAAAGAGGTTGGTACCTTTCGGGTGGTGAAGACCGAAAGCAAAGGCAAAGGCAACAAGCGCCTGCGCATCGAAATCGGCTGATCGTGCACGCTGCTGCCGTGAGCCCCATTGAGCAGCACCCGTGGCAGGTACTTGCTGGGGAAACGGATGCAACG
>JAEMQQ010000028.1 GCA_016463775.1 Ilumatobacteraceae bacterium
TTCTACGCCCATCTCGACACCATTGCGCCGAACATCGTCGCCGGCACCGTGGTCAAAGCCGGGCAGATCCTCGGCACCAACGGTGCCACGGGCAACACCAGCACGCCGCACCTGCACTTTGAGGTGCATCCTCGTGGTGGTGCACCAATCGACCCAACACCGGTGATCGCAGCCGTGAACGCCTGCCACATCACCGAACCGATTGCGCAGTCATAAACCCAAAAACGACATCTTCTGCATCCTCACGCAAGTGAGGGAACGGGCGAGTGCCTCGGGGCGATGCGATGTGAGAACCACGTCGCCCTGAGGTGACGCACGAGCAGAACAAATTAGTACGTGTGGTCGGAACTCTCGAGGTGTGCGTTGTCGGCGAGGCGAGTCAGGCTGAACGTGAAGCCATCGCCGAGGGTCAGGGCTTCCAGTCGGCTGATTGTTGCATGACCGATCACAAATCGTTCCCACTCCCAGGGTGTGGGTGCCAGACCGAGAAGATGGCAGATGAACACACTGTTCGTTCCCGCATGGGCAATGAAGGCCAGACGATCACCGGGTTCTTCGATGTGCCAGACGGGCAAATCATGTTCGATCCGGAAGATGCCACGCTCGGCAAGAAACTGGTTGGCCCCGAGATGGATGCGATCGGTGAAGTCCCGCACCGATTCACCCCCGGGCAAACCCTTCCAGCGTTCGGCAGCCGGACGACGACGTTCTTCACGGTATGCCGCCTCGGCTTTTTCGCCAGGACTGCCCTGCCAGATTGGGCTACGAATTTCTTCCAGCCACGGCTCGATCACTTCGCCACGGCGCTGCGCATCAAGAATCGGGGCGGCGGTCTGGCGGGTTCGCAGCAGCGGTGATACGTACACATGATCGAAGTGTTCGTGCTCGAGGCGATCGGCGAGTTTGCGAGCCTGACGGTGACCGCGTGCCGTGAGCGGCGGATTGTCCTGGCTCAGACCGTCGCGCACCCATTCGGGTTCGGCGTGCCGAATGAGGGTGATAAACACGTGGAGATACTAGTTGTCGGGTGTGGTCGTCGGTGGTGTAGTAACACCACATTGCACGAAGGTTGCGCTGACCGTCGCCAAGAATTCATCATCATCGATGTCGCTGTCACTGCCGTCAACGTACGTCAGACCAAGTGCGCGGGCAATGCATTCGGCCTGCGTCGCGTCGAGCACCACCCCGTACGAATCGCCGATCGCGAAACCAAATGACTGCAGTTCAGATGCGGTGGCGCCATCGTCTTCCGTGGCATCACGGCTCGGTTCTTCGGAGCCTTCAGGAAGCGGCAAGGTCGTGCCGGTGAGCGCGAAATTCGGATCGGATGCCCCACGGGCGAGCTCACACTGCTCGGCCAAGAAATCTTCGACTGCCGTGCGGGCTGCGGCCACCGACTCCTCGGCGAAGGCCGCCCGGGCGGTCATTACACGGGGATCGTTGCTGGCCGACGCTGGATCCCAGCCAGTGTCGTTGAGTGCGACGACCAGTTGTCCGTAGGCCGCAAGTAAAACGCCCAACGGGTCGCGCAGCGAACGTGGTGATACCTCACGCATCAGCGCGACACGATCAGCAATGGCGATCACCGACTCTTCCAACTCGATCGAGGTTGTGCCGTCAAGTTCGCTCACCGCCCGTTCAGCCCGCTGGCGGGCACTTGCAAACAGCGGTCCCTGTGCGCAGGCCTGGGCAGGTGTGTCACTGCCACACGCCACCACGCTGACGGCACAGACCAGACTGGCAACCAGTCGGATGGGCGAAACGTTCCTCATGAGTTGGTTGCCGCCAGCCACGAATCGTACATTCGTCGATATTCGCCACCCTCGGCCATCAGTACGTCGTGCGAACCATCACTGACCACCCGACCCGCATTCAGCACCAACACACGATCGGCGCGCGAGGCAGTCGACAATCGATGCGCTATCGAAATGGTGGTGCGGCCGTGCGCCAATTTTCGCAGGGCCCGCGCCAAACGAACCTCGTTGAGCGCATCGACCGATGACGTGGCCTCATCGAGGATCAGCACGTCCGGGTTCACGAGCGAAGCCCGCAAGAGTGCGACGATCTGACGCTCGCCCGCCGACAGGGATTGTCCGCGCTGCCCAACGGCGGTGTCGAGACCATTCGCGAGACCCGCTACCCAGTCGTCGAGTTCCAGTCGCCGCACTGCCTCTGCAAGTTCGGCATCCGTCGCGGCAGGTTTGGCGAAACGCAGGTTGAAGGCGATCGTGTCGGCGAATAAAAACGGTTCCTGAGGCACGACCGTGAGTCGTGCCCGCAAATCCTCGTTGGCTACATGTTTGAGGTTGACCGCCCCGATCGTCACTCGTCCGGCAGTCGGGTCAGCAAGACGGGCGATCAATCGGGCGATCGTGGTCTTGCCCGAACCAGACTCACCCACCAACGCCACATGTTGGCCTGCCGGTATGGCGATGCTCAGCAACGACAGCACGTTCGTCGGCGCCGATTCTTCCTCGCGGGGTGCGTAGGCAAACGTAACCTCGTGCAACGACACGCCGAGCCGGCCGGCCGGAAGTGCCACGGGATTCGTGGCGGGTGGCGGGCCGATCGGTGTATCCAGGATTCCGAGCACCCGGCGCAGACCCGCGACCGCCGTTTGTGTCTGATCGATTACCTCGGTAAATTCTGCGATTGGCTCCAAGAATCGATACGTCAGGAACATGAACCCGACGAGCGAACCAGCCGTGAGGCCGGCCGACTCGCCGCGCCAGATACCGATTCCGACCACGGTCACCACGGTGAACACGCTGAACACTTCGCCCGACGGAAACAAGAACGCACCGATGACTCCGGCACGGATCGATGACTTGGAGCGCTTCTCGGTCGCTTGTTTGACGCGGGCCAAAGCCGGCTCGACGGCGTCGTAGGCCTGCAGCGTTTCGACGCCCGACACCGTTTCACTGATTGACGAAAGCATGGAGCCGTTGCCTTCGCGCACCCGGTCGTAGGCCCGCACCAAGCGGCGTTGCACGAGTCGCAACACGATGATCAACGGTGCAACCACCAGGAATGCAACCACTGCCAACACCCAGTCGTAGGCGAGCATCACACAGGCGACGACGAACATGAGAGACAAATCGAGCATCCATGCCAAACCACCCCAGGCAAAAAAGGTGGTGAGGGTTTCGATGTCACTCGTAACTCGGCCAACGAGTGCCCCACGTCGCTCGACATTGTGGTCGGCGAGGCTCAAGCGATGAATATGGTCGAACAACCGCACGCGTAGGCCGTACAAACCAGCCTCGGCAGCAACACCAATCCGATACACCGCAGTGCGCTGGCTGATCGCCCCAAGCACCACCACACCGGCCGCGAACAGAGCGAGTCGAACGATGAATCCCGTACGGATTTCGCCTTCGACGAAACCCTTGTCGATGGACTGCTGCATCAGCACCGGAATCGTCACTCGACCCACCGCACCCACAACGGCCAGCACGAACGTGAAAGCCAGCCCCTTACCGAGCGCGGGGGCTTCTGCGATACCTTGCCGAATCGTGTCGACGGCACCGCGTCGGCGTACGCCTTCGGTGATGTCGTCGATCATCGTCATCGTGGCACGGTTTCGGTTGGTATTTGCCGATCGTGTTCGAATGCGGTGATCAATTCGCGGTAGTCGGCACTGGTCTGCATGAGTTGGTCGTGTTTACCTATTGCAACGATTCGCCCATCCGACATGAAGGCGACTTCGTCAGCCAGCCCGATGGTCGACGGGCGTGACGCAACGACGATCGTGGTCATCTGGTCGTGCAATGACTGCAGGTTCCTCAGTACGGTCGCCTCAGTTGCGGGATCGAGGGCCGATGTCGTGTCATCGAGCAGCAACAGTTCACTTCCCATGGCCAAGGCCCGCGCCAAGGCGAGGCGTTGGCGCTGGCCACCGCTCAGGCTGACGCCACGTTCGCCCAACTCGGTGTCCAGCCCAAGCCCAAGTTCGTCGACGAATTCGTCGGCTGCTGCAAGTTTGAGCGCTCGCCGAATCATCGTGTCGGAAACCTCGGATCCGAGCGTGAGGTTGTAGCGCAACGATTCGGCGAACAAAAACGCCTCCTGGAACACCAATCCCACATTCCGGGTGCCCAGCCCCACCGTGCCGCTGTGTGTCGGCACCAGCCCCGCAATGACGTGCAGCAGGGTGGTCTTGCCCGCACCGGTTGCACCAACCACCGCCATGGTGCGGCCACGCTCGACCCGCAAGAACACGTTGCTAAGAGCGTCGGGTGATCCACCGTGGGCAGCGCTCACGTCGTCGAGCACCACGAAGCCGTCACTTGATTGTTGGATGGCAGCCCGCGGGTGGGCCTGCAATGGCTCTCGCAGAACTTGTTGCACGCGATCCCAACCGCTGATCGAGTGCGGAAGTTCCGAGAACAGGTAACTGACGATTCGTAGCGGAAGTGACACGAGGGTGAACAGATAGACGAATGATGAAAGGTCACCGACGGTCATCGCACCACTACGAATGCGGAACGAACCAAGGGCGATGATTGCGACGTTGACCAACGACGGAGTGGCATCAACCAACGACTCGAAAGTCGAGCGTAAATTCACCGCTTTGGTGCGCACGACGCGCAGTCGTCGTGAAATCACCGCCAGGCGTTCAGTCTCCCGATCTTCTGCCCCGAATGCTTTCACTACCAGCACGCCATCGAAACTTTCGTGGGCGGCCTGCGCCAGTGCGCCGAGTTCGTCTTGGGCAACGCGGTAGTACTGGTCAACCCGGCGTTGGTACAGGATGTTCGTCACGAGCATGATCGGAAAGACACAAAATGCAAAAAGACCGAGCCATACATCCGTGACGACGAGCCAGATGCCAGAAACCAGCAACAGCAGAACCACCGATGACGAAAATGGCATTGGCGCCAGCAGGGCAATCGCAGCATCCGTGTCGGTTCCGGCGCGGGCCGCCACATCACCCGTCATGCGCGCCCGGTGCCACGCTGGTGGTTGGGTCATCACATGTCGCAGCACCTTGTCGGCGATCGTTTTGGCGGTGGTCCACTCGACGACGCCGGCAAACGAGCGTCGCACCACCACACCGCAGGCACGCACGATGCCGATACCCACGACCAACAGCGAGGCCGCGAGCCACGTCGTGAAACCGACCGTACCCCGTTCAAAACTCGGCAAAATCACATCATCGATCAGCAATTTGACACCGTATGACGATGCCACCGTCGCGATGGCGAACACCGCGGCACCGCCGACGGCAATGAAGAAATAGCCCCTGTGAAAACTGACCAACGCAATCATCAAGTTCTTTGCTTGAACGAAACGATTTGCCTGATTCGTCACGGGTAGCGTCTCGGACTACATGCGGTTCGCAGCACGGTTCATTCTGTCAGTTATCTGTGGCGCGATAGCGATTATGTGGGTTTACGCCTTCTTCTTTGCTTCAAAAGAAGCAATCAACAAAATCGGTGACACTGAGTGGGCACAGCGGGCCGAGGTGCGCTGCAAAGAAGCCGAACTGGAGCGCATCGCGCTTGCCGACTATCGGCTTATCACCGACCCGGGCACCGGTGGGTTGGCGCAGCGAGCTGAACTCGTCGACAAGGCCACCGACACATTGGTACGCATGTTGGCGGACTTGCAGACGACTCCCCCGGCCGATGAAAAGGGACGGGCGCTCATTCCTATTTGGATCGCCGACTACGACACGTACATCAGTGACCGTCGCGCCTACAGCGCGCAGCTACGCGACGGCAGCAACGCGGCTTTTGCTGAAAGCACATTCGAAGGTTTGCCGTTGGCCGAGCGCATCGCCACCTTCGCCGGCGACAACCGCATGCCGAGTTGTTCGCCACCCATCGACTTGTCGGTGTAAGGCTGCGCTAACGGTCGGGGTTGACCGCAAACTCTTGGGCTGGTGTCCAGCCTGAGTCGGGTGAATATTGCCGGATGACGCGTGCAGGTGCGCCGACCGCGACGCAGTAATCAGGCAAGGTGCCAGTGACCACCGAGTTGGCACCGACGGCCACGTGGCGGCCGATGTTGGCGCCGGGCAGCACCACCGTTCCGGTGCCCAGCCACGAGCCGTCACCGATTCGCACGGGCTGTTCGGGTTGCGTTTGCTGCGAAATTGGTCGGGTGACGTCTTGGTAACCATGGTTTTGATCGGTGATGTACACGTGATGACCCGTCCAGACATCGTTGCCGATGTCGATCGCCAGATGTCCGACGATGCCACTGCCCCGGCCGATCAAACAACGGTCACCGATGCGCACCACGGGCGACGTGAGACATTCCTGGCCGGGCATCATGCCGGCAGACAACGCACAATACGGACCGAGCATGGTGTTGGCGCCGATTTCGATGTAGTGCTCGTTATAGATGGTGACCCACGGGAACGCAATGAGTGAACCGTCCCCGAACTGCTTGAACTTTTTGCCACGAGCCGTTTTGTTGGTGATTGATGCAGTGAATTGCCAGTCTTCCCAACGGGAGGCCACGAAGTTACCCATCACATTGCCCATCACACGAGAAAAACCCCGACGCAACACGGTTTTACGGTAGTGGGTACGCTCGGCTGTATGCCCATACCGCCTGCCTCAATGAATGTCACCGTCACCCGCAACCTGGTGTATGCCACTGCCGAGCGATTTAAGCCCGCGCGTCTGGAGACCGCGTTACGCAGTACCGACTCGGTCACGCAGTGCCCGCAAATTCCGGGAATGCTTGAACAAGCCATGAACACCAACGATTTGGTGATGGACGAACAGTGTCTGACACTGAACATTTTCGCCCCGACCGGCGCCGAACGGCTGCCGGTCTTGGTGTGGATTCACGGTGGCGCATTCACCAACGGCACCGCTCATGCATCATGGTACGACGGCAGCAATCTCGCAGCGCGCGGATGTGTCGTTGTTGTCATCAATTATCGCCTCGGGGCTTTCGGCTTTGCCGGTCGGTCTGACCTCGGCTTGCAAGACCAAATCACCGCATTGAGCTACGTGCAGCGTCACATCAGTGGCTTCGGTGGAGACCCGTCGAACGTCTCGATATTCGGTGAGTCGGCCGGTGGTTGCAGCGTGCTCGCACTGTTCGCAGCCCCAGCCGCGCACTCGTTGTTCGTGCGCGGCTGGGCCATGAGCCCATCGATCGGCCAATTGCGTACCACCGATCGAGCCGACCAGTCGTTACAACTTTTGCTCGATGATCTGGGCGGTAACTCTTTGGTCGACCTCCACGGCAAGACTGCGGCAGAAATCGTCGAGGCCCAAGGCCGGCTCCTGCGCGACCCAAAGGATGTCGTCACGATGTTCAGCCCCACGATTGGCGGGGATGTCCTGCCCGCAGATGCCCATGACCGCATCGCTGCAGACAAACGCGAATTGGTTATCGGCACCCTGCGCGACGAGAGTCGGCTCTGGGTGGCGCTCAACCCGGCTGCCGCCACGTTGACCGAGGAGACCGCCCGCGAATCGTTTGTGGCTCGCTTCGGCATCGCAGCCGACCAGGCATGGGATACCTACTCCCAACTACGACCCGGATCAACACCTGCCCAAATGCTGGCGGCGTTGCAGACCGACGAATCGTTCCGGGCGCCGGCATGGCGGGTGATTGATGCCCGCGATCGGGTTGGCACCCCAACCTGGTCATACTTTTTCACCTGGCCGACACCCGTCTTCGACGGCATCCTTGGCGCTTGTCACGGCCTTGACATCCCGTTTGTCTTCGACAATTTGGCTGCCCCCAGCGTGGATTTCTTCATCGGTTCGACAAAAGATTGCGGGGCTGCCCACCGACAGATTGCCGACACACTGGCTGGGTCGTTGGTGGAATTCGCTACGACCGGGCGGGTCGATTGGCAGCCAACCGATGGCAAACGCAGCACACTGCGAGTCGATGACCAGAGCGAAATGATGGTGGACCCGGAACGAGGGATATACGACTTGTGGTCACCGTTGATTGACGCGTCGAAGCCCTGACACGTTTGCCGTGAACCGATACGCGGACGCTTCGACGTATCCGGTGTGGCATGACGGTGCGACGCAAGTTGCATCGTTTGGTTCTGCGCCAGCGCACGCCGAAGTTGACGTCGCCATCGTTGGTGGCGGGCTGAGTGGTCTCTGGACTGCCTATTACCTCAGTGTGGCGCAGCCAACACTGCGGATCGCGATTCTCGAGGCGCGACATATTGGTTTTGGGGCCAGCGGCCGCAACGGCGGGTGGTGCAGCGGGTTCCTCCCGCTTTCACTCAGCGAGCTGGCCACGATCTATGGCCGCGATGCAGGATTGCTCGCCTACCAGGAGAGTTTCGCCACATTGCCCGAAATCGAGCAAGTAGTCCGGCGGGAAAATATCGATTGTGGTTGGCATCAGGGTGGCACGGTGCAGTCGGCCACCACGGCACTGCAGGCACAGCGTTTACAAACACATCTGATGCAACAACATGCCAGTGGGCTTGGGGTTGCGGATGCCGAATGGCTTCCCAGCAACGAGGTGAGCAAGCACATTTCAGTTGCAAAAACCTTCGGGGCGATCTACAGCCCGCATTGCGCGACGGTCAACCCTTACCAACTCGTCAACGGCTTGGCGCGAGTGGTTCAGCAACGAGGGGTGACCATCTGGCCAGACACCGTCGTGCAAGCAATCGACAATGGTGTGGTGACGCACAGTCAGGGGCGTGTGGTGGCCAAGCAGGTGGTGCAGGCCACCGAGGGTTATTCGCACACGATCGCCCAGACGAAACGGCGCATCGTGCCTCTGTATTCATTGATGGTGGCCACCGAGCCGCTCGATGCGGCAACGTTGCAGGCGATCGGCTGGCACAACCGCGCCACGTTCAATGATGGCGGGCAGATGGTGATCTATGCCCAGCTCACCTCGGACAACCGCATCGCTTTTGGTGGGCGGGGTGCGCCGTATCACTTTGCATCACGGGTACGCGAACGCTTCGATCTCGACGACGACACGCACCGGCGAATTGTGGCAGCAATCGCCCAGCACTTCCCCGCCGCCGCCCACGCCCGCATCACCCACCGTTGGGGTGGGCCGTTGGCCGTGCCCCGCGACTGGACACCAACCGTGACGATCGATCGAACACACAAATACGCGCGCCTCGGTGGTTATGTGGGCGATGGTGTGGCAGCGACCAATTTGTTTGCCCGCACGCTGGTCGATTTGCTGCTCGAGCGCCAGACCTCGTTGACGCAACTGCCGTTCGTGAACCACCGCTCGCCGCGCTGGGAGCCCGAACCGTTGCGGTTTCTGGGGGTCAATTCGCTGATTGCACTATCGGAGTCGATCGACACCTACGAAGCGCGTCATGGCAAAGAGCCGAGGTTGCGTACAAAAATATTCGAAGCATTGCTTTAGACGAGAACTTCGGACATCGCGATGGGTCGGTGGGCGGCGATGCTGCGATGCGCAGCCTCACCCATGGCCACCGACATGAGCCCATCGTGCAGTGTCACTTCGGCTGTCGTGTTGTTGCGGATGGCTTGTTGCATCGCCATGTGTTCGCGCCAAGAAGAACCGTGATGGGCACCGTGCTGCTGCATGGCTGGGGGCAGGTCGGCGGCGGTGACTGGTTGCTCGCTGGTTTGAAACCAGCCATCAGCGCGTAAGCCAAGGCGCACAAGGCCCTGGGTTACCAATGCCTCGGCCTTGCCGAGATCGCCCACCAACGAGATCTCCTGCTCGTTCTTCGTGGCTTCGGCGAACATGCACAAATCCAGCGAGGCTCGTGCACCGTTGTCGAAGTCGACGACGACGAAGGCGTTGTCCAAAATGTCGGGCGTGCGACCACCATATGTCTCGTCAAGATGGTTGACGTCCTGGGCCCCCGACGCGTACACCGACGTGGGTTCGGCCTGCAACACCAGGCGCATCAAGTCGAAGAAGTGACAGCACTTTTCCACGAGCGTGCCACCAGTGTTGGCACTGAAGCGGTTCCAATCCGCCACCTTCACCAGGAATGGAAACCGATGCTCGCGAATCGCCAGCATCCGCAGGTTGCCGAGCACACCGCTACGCGCATGGGCGAGCAGTTGCATCGTTGGCGCCATGTAGCGGTACTCAAGACCCACCCACACCACACGCCCTGGTCGATGCGTCTCGCGCTCGAGGGCGAGCAACTCGCGGCAATGTTGGGCGGTGGTACACAGCGGTTTTTCGATCAAGAGGTGTGCCCCACTACGCAGCAACGGTTCGGCGAGTGCGCGGTGGGTGTGGTTCGGGCTGGCCAGCACCACAACATCGAACCCACCGTTTGCCACCATCGTGTCGACATCGGTGTATACCTCGACTGCATCACCGTCGGGGCCAAGGGCACGGCGAGCTGTGGCGATACTCGGGGCGTGCGGGTCGCACAGCGCGACGATGCGGGTGTCGGCCAAGGTCTGCAGGGCGTGAATGTGCTCGACCCCCATCATGCCGGTGCCGACGATTGCGTAACGCAACGATGTAGCCGTGGCAGATGCAGTAGACGAGCTCGGGGCCACGCGTCAAGGGTAGACCCAGGTAGGTTCGTCGTCGTGCTCGACGACCGTTTCTATTTCCGCCAGTTGCTGTCGGGTCGCGACTTTGCCCACAACGACGACATGGCGCGACAGATGGTGAATTTTGTGTATGCGATTGGTGACCGCCAAACCGGCGAGTGTGTGCTCGTCGACCCCGCCTACGACGTGAACGGCCTCATCGACACGATCGAGGCCGATGGTCTGCGCCTCACCGGTGTTCTCGCAACGCACTATCACCCCGACCACGTGGGTGGCTCGATGATGGGCATGCGCATCGACGGCATCGCGTCATTGCTCGAGCGCTGCAACGTGCCGATTCATGTGCAACAAGCCGAGGTCGAATGGGTCACCAAGGTGACTGGCGTCGAGCGCAGCCATCTCGCCGCGCATGCGCCAGGCGACATCGTGAAGGTGGGCGACATCGAGGTCACGCTCGTGCACACCCCGGGCCACACCCCGGGCAGCCAGTGCTTTTTGGTCGATGGGCGTCTCGTTTCGGGCGACACGCTGTTTCTCGACGGCTGCGGTCGCACCGATCTGCCGGGCAGCGACCCAAGCGAAATGTACGACAGCCTGCAACGTTTGGCATCGCTACCCGACGACACCATCATTTTCCCTGGTCATCAGTACTCGCCCGAGTCGCACGCCGCGATGGCCCACGTACGTGCGTCGAATGCCATCTTCAAACCCAAAACCAAGGAAGCATGGTTGGGCTGGTTCGGCAGCTGACAAGCCTGCACTAGCCACAAAACCCGCGCTAGCCAACGAGCCCGGAGAGCCCGACGCTCACCCCGCTCAGCAACAGCAACAAGTACACGAACCGGGCAAATTGTTGCCCATTGATGAGCGGTCGCAGGCGCAAACCAATCATCTGACCGATCACCAGCAGCGGGATGGAGCCGGCTGCCAGCCACACCGCCGACCAACTGAAATAACCACCAAAGGCAAAAAAGATCAGACTGAGTGGCCCGGATACCACGAACGTAAAAGACATCGTTGCGCGAAATACATCGGGCGACAATTTTCGCATCTGCGCAGCAAGCACGAGCGGTGGGCCGTTGGTGCCCGTTGATGCAGCGAGTACACCCGAGATCGCACCCGCCACCACATCGATCCAGGCACGAGCGGCAATGCCACCGGCGCCACGCATGAGCGCCAAGGTGGCCACGATGATGAGGCCCCCCAGTGCAACCTTCAGACGTTGTTGTTCGACCGTCGCCAACACCACCAGCCCAAACGGCATCCCAAACAGGGCAGGCACATTGAAGCGCACGGCCAGCCCGCGGTCGATGTCTTTGTAATTACGCAACACGAGCATCGCAACGTTGATGACCGAGGCAATGCTCACCGCGATGACGGCGGTCGTCAGATTGATGGCAATCGCGGCCAGCGGCACCGCCATGAGTGCAAAACCAAAACCACTCACCGACTGCACGACGGCGGCCAAACCCATGGCCAACAAACACCATGCAATGTCGGCGGCACTCATGGCGAAACCTGCAACAACTACAACTATGCGCCGGTCAGGGCGGTGAGGGCATCGTCGAACTGCACGGTGTGCTGATCGACATCTTCGGGCGTATGGAACGGCGAAAACAGCGCCATGTTGTGGAACGGCGTCAACAAAATCCCACGGTTGATCGCCCAGAGGTGCATGAATGCATCAAGTTCGTGGTCCACTGCGCTGGCCGCGTCGGCACCGGTGCGCGGCGGTGGGCAAAACCAGTACTCGGCGCGCGAGCCCAGTTGTTGCACACTCCACGAAAGCCCGCGTCGCTCGTACGACTGCTGCACGCCCGTGGTCCAACTTGACGCGAGGGCCTTCGTGCGCACGAATTGATCGGGCAAGAGTGAATGGGTCAGGGTGGCGCGCACAGCCGCCATTGCCAATGCGTTACCCGCCAGCGTGCCACCGACACCCGAAACATCAATACCGTCGCTCAATTGCAGGGTTTCCACCTGCTCGGCAACCTCGCCCGACATGCCGTACGCGCCGACCGGAATACCGCCGCCGATGGTCTTTCCCAGCACGACCATGTCTGGTGCGAGGTTCCACTCGGTCGTGCAGCCACCAGGGCCGGCACAGATCGTGTGCGTCTCATCGACGATCAGCAGAATCCCGTGGCGGCGCGTGATCTCGCGCACGCCCGCCAAATATCCGGGTTCGGGCAACACGATGCCGATATTGGTGAGCGCTGGTTCGATCAGCATGCACGCAACGTCACCGTGGGCCGCGGCCTGCTCGAGACCAGCAAGATCATTGAATTGCACGACGCGCGTCGTGAGTGCCGGGTTGACTTGTGGTCCGATGGCACCACCGCGGCTGATCGTGCGGTCCCCCAACGCCACGACCAACGTTTCGTCGACGGTGCCGTGGTAACACCAATCGTGCACGATCACCTTGGGTTTGCCGGTGATTGCCCGGGCGAACCGCAACAAAAAACGGTTCGCATCGGTGGCGCTCACCGCAAACTGCCATTTGGGTAGGCCGAATCGGCGTGACAATTCCTCGGCCACCCAGATTGCGTCGACGGTCGGCAGCATCACCGTGGCGCCACGCATCAATTGCGCTGATATGGCGGCGCCGATTTCGGCATGTGCATGCCCGGTCATCGCCCCGGTATCACCCAAACACAGGTCGACGTATTGATTGCCGTCGATGTCGTTGAAGTGCGCGCCACTCGCCGAATCGAGCACGACCGGAAACGGCCCCGGCCAACGTCGCATCCAAGGCATCGGTACACCAGCCAAGAGAGCCGACGTCGTCGACGCGTGGGCAGCCGACTTCGGGTGCGTCTCGATGAACCGCTGAGTTTCGATGTGCATCAAATGCGCCATGTGCGAACGGTTGACGGAAGGCATCGGGTGTCAAGTCTGCCATTCGTAGGATGAAGCCGTGCAGTCAGTCGACACCCCAACACTGTCGATCAACGGCGACCGACTCATGCAGCGAATTTTTGCACTCGCCGAAGTGGGCGCCACTAGCGATGGCGGGTGCAATCGGCTGGCGCTCACCGACGCCGACCGCGACGGCCGTGACGTGGTGGTGTCGTGGATGCGTGACCTTGGTTTGGATGTTTCAATCGATGTAGTCGGAAATGTGATCGGCGTTTGGCAGGTAGGTAGCGGTGCACCCGTTATGACCGGTTCGCACATCGACACCGTGCGTACGGGCGGTAAATACGACGGTAATTACGGCGTGATTGCCGGCTTGGAAATCATCGAAACATGTCAACGCGCTGGCTTCGTACCATCGCGACCGCTGGCGGTCGCGATTTTTACCGACGAAGAGGGTGCGCGATTCGCCCCGGACATGCTCGGCTCGCTCGTGTACGCAGGTGGGCTCACCACCGAAGCGGCACACGACGTGGTGGGTATCGATGGCGCACGCTTGGGCGACGAACTCGCGCGTATCGGTTATCTCGGGGCTACACCCTGCCCGGGTGCGCCACCACATGCATTCATCGAACTGCACATCGAGCAAGGACCACTGCTCGAGGTCAACGGTGTGCGCATCGGCGCGGTCACCAGCGTGCAGGGCATCTCGTGGCAGGAAGTCACGATTCATGGGCAAAGCAATCACGCGGGTACGACCCCGATGCACTTGCGCAAAGACCCTGCCTATGCAGCTGGCGAACTGACGGTATTCCTCCGCAATCTGGCGAAGCGGTACGGGGGTGATCAGGTGTGCACCGTCGGCAAACTCGACCTGCATCCCAATCTCACCAACGTGGTGCCCAGTCGGGCGATCCTCACGCTGGATGTGCGCAACACCGACGAAGTGTTGCTGCAGGAAGCCGAGGCGGAAATCGCCGATTTTTGTGTCGATCTGGCGGAGCGCGAACAGGTGACCATTACGCGACGTGTGCTCGTGCGTTTCGAACCAGTCGTGTTCGATGATCGCATCATCGACATGGTCGCGCAGGCAGCGCGTACACGCGGTGACTCGGTGCAGCGCATGGCGTCGGGTGCCGGCCACGACGCCCAGATGCTTGCCCGTATGTGCCCGAGCGGGATGATCTTCGTGCCGAGCCACAAGGGTCTCAGTCATAATGTGAACGAGCACACCGATGAAGCAGACCTCGTTGCCGGTGCGAATATTTTGTTGGATGTGATGCTGCAGCTGTGCGATGAGCAGCTCGATTCATGAAGGGTGAGCTACGCGGTGCACCGCGAATAGTACGTGTGGCCGGCGCCCAGATGGGCCCGGTACAGCGCACCGACCAACGTGATGACACGGTAGCCCGTCTCTGTGCACTGCTGCATCGCGCTGCCGATCTCGGCGCCGAGCTCGTGGTGTTCCCCGAACTGGCACTCACCACTTTTTTCCCGCGTTGGTTCGTCGCCGACATCGCCGAGGCCGACCACTACTTCGAACGTGAGATGCCATCGGCAACCACTGCCCCGCTCTTTGCTGCAGCCCGGGAACGTGGCGTCGGCTTTTCACTTGGATATGCCGAACTCACGGGCACCGGTCGGCGCTTCAATACGCAAATTCTTGTCGAGCGAGATGGCACCATCGTCGCGCACTACCGCAAGGTGCATGTGCCTGGCCACGCGAGCCATGAACCGAACCGGCCGTTCCAACACGCCGAGCGTTACTACTTCGAACCGAGCGACGAGGGCTTCGGGGTGTGGGATGCGTTCAACGGTCGGATCGGCATGATGATTTGCAACGATCGGCGTTGGCCCGAGACGTATCGCGAAATGGGTCTGGCGAACGTCGAACTCATCGTGTGCGGCTACAACACCCCGCTGCAGTACATCCCCGATCCGAGCCAAGACCCGCTCGCCGATTTTCACCACTCCCTCGTGATGCAGTCGGGCGCATACCAAAACGGCACGTTCGTGGTGGGTGTCGCCAAAGGTGGCGAAGAGGAAGGCGTCGACTCGCTGGCCGGCTCGCAGATCATCGCCCCCTCCGGGGAGGTATTGGCCAAAACGCTCGGCAATGGCGACGAGGTCATCGTGGCGGATTGCGACCTTGAGTGGTGCAAGAACTACCAAAACACCCTCTTTGACCTCGATTACTACCGTCGCCCAGAGGCCTACCACCGCCTCACCAGCCAGCGTGGCCCGGCCACCCTCGCCGACGGCTCACCCCGGGGGTAAACGGTCATTTGGCGGTATCCGACGTGGAGACGCCCAGCGCTTGACAAACTGTTAAGGTGATTGACCTGATCGTCAACGGCACCCCGGTGGTGGTGCGTGGCTCCCACCCGCACCTCTTGGCGGCCTTGCGCGAAGAACTCAACATCACTTCACCCAAAGACGGTTGTTCACCGACCGGCCAATGTGGTTGTTGCACGGTGCTGATCGACGGCAAGGCGATCGTGTCGTGTCAAACCAGCCTCGAAAAAGCGGCGGGTAAATCGATCGTCACGCTGGAAGGTGTCGACGAAGCCGAGCGCCAGCGATTCGCGCAGGCATTCGCCGCTTGCGGCGGGTTGCAATGTGGTTTTTGTATCCCCGGCATCGTCGTGCGGGCCAAGGCCCAGATCGACAAAAAAGGCGCCGGTCTGCAGCGCAGTGATATGGCCCGCCACCTGGGCGCGCACCTGTGTCGTTGCACGGGCTACGCCAAGATTCTGGAGGCCATCGAATGTGTCGCCAAGAACGAGATACCACCAATGCCACCGTTCGCCGGTGTCGGCAGTCGCTCGCCGAAACACGAAGGCGAATCGTTGGCCCTGGGTGATCGGGGCTATATCGACGACATTCGTATCCCGGGCATGCTGCATGCGTCACTGCACTTCACGAGCCATACCCGAGCCACCGTCAAACACATTCACACCCAAGCCGCACGCGCTGCCGAGGGTGTGAGGGCCGTCTACACCGCGGCCGATATTCCTGGCGAACTCATGGTTGGCATCATCTACAAAGACTGGCCAGTGATGATTCCCGTCGGGGGCACCACCTCGTACGCAGGTGACGTGCTGGCCATCGTGGTCGCCAACTCACGACAAGCCTCCCGCGCCGCCGCTGCGCTCATCGAAGTTGACTACGAGGTGCACACACCGATCACCGACATCGATGTTGCGCTCTCCACAACCGAGGTCGCCGTATGGCAGACCGATGACAACGTGCTCAGCACCAGCACGTACACACGTGGCGATGTCGACACTGCATTCGCCAACAGCGACCACGTCATGGTCGAAACCTTCCAGACGCAACGCATCGAGCACGCCTTCCTTGAACCTGAGGCGACGGTGGCGGTGCCGTCTGGGGCAGGCGACGAGCGTCGTCTCTTGGTGTACTCGGGTGGTCAGGGTATTTGGGATGACCGCAACGACATCGCCCGTGTGCTCGGTGTGTCGAACGCGCACGTCACCGTCGAACTCGTCACCAACGGTGGTGCCTTCGGCGGCAAAGAAGACATGTCGAACCAGGCCCATGCTGCACTTGCCGCGTGGCTGCTCGATGTACCCGTCAAGTGCGTGCTGTCGCGCGAAGAAAGTCTGCTCATCCACGCCAAACGACATCCCATTCGGATGCGTTACGAAATCAGCTGTGACAACGCGGGCAAACTCACCGGGTTGCGGGTGCGGGCCGTCGGCGACTCCGGGGCGTATGCCAGTGTCGGCATGAAAGTGCTCGAACGAATGGCGGGTCACGCGAGCGGGCCGTATCACGTGCCGAGTATCGATGTGGAATCCATTGCGGTACGCACGAACAACCCGATCGGCGGCGCTTTCCGCGGTTTCGGTGCCAACCAGGCCCAATTCGCGATGGAGGGCATGCTCGATCGGCTCGCCGAACGGGTCGGCATCAGCGGTTGGGAAATTCGCTTTCGGAATGTCATCCGCCCCGGCATGCTCTGGGGTCCGGGTCAAGTGATGGATGAGGGCAGCGACGGCGCGCTCGCCTGTTTGCAGGCCATCAAACCGCACTACGACACGGCGCGTGCCGCCGGCAAGCCGGTGGGTCTCGGTTTGGGTCTGAAGAACAGCGGGCTGGGCAACGGCTTCAAAGAAATCACCAAAGCGGTCGTGCGCATCGAAGACGACGGCTCGATCGAGGTGCGCCACGGCTGGACGGAGATGGGCCAGGGCATCAACACGATCGCCATGCAGGTGGTCATCGAAGAGCTCGGTTCGCATGTGGCGATTGATGCGAGCAAGATGCGCGTCGTCGTCGACACCACCCGCGAACTCGGGCTCGGTCAAACGACCGGGTCGCGCGGCACGCTCATGGGTGCTGGCGCCGTGCAAGACGCGTGTGCGAACGCCTTGGCGGCTGGCCTGACACGTGGGGTCGACCACGTTGGCGAGTATCGCGTTGATTGGACCACCAAATTGGGCGACCCGACGGTGACGAGCCCGATCATTCATTCCACGTTCGGCTACGCCTCACAACTTGTGATCATCGATCGCGACAGCGGCAAGATCGAACGGGTCGTCGCGGCCCACGACGTTGGTCGGGCGATGAACCCCACGCTGTGCGAAGGCCAGATCGAAGGCAGCATCCACATGGGTCTCGGCTATGCACTCACCGAGGATTTCCCGAGCGATCCCGCAACCGGATTCCCCACCAACATGACGTTGCGCAGTTTGGGGATTTTGCGGGCCAAAGACGTGCCACCAATGGATGTGATCTTGGTTGAACGTCCGCAGCCGAACGCCCCGTATGGCATCAAGGGCGTCGGTGAAATTGGCCTCGTGCCGACCGCTGGTGCGGTGGCTGCGGCACTGCATGAGCTCGACGGCCAGTGGCGAACGAGCCTGCCGATGCGCCGCGGCGAAAGCGAGGCCGAATGAGTCGCGCCTCCGTGTCAATTTCCAGTACGACACCCGGTCTCGTCAACGCCCACCATCACCTGTATTCGGCACTGGCCCGCGGCATGCCCGGCCCTGCGTCGCGTCCGACGAGTTTTGCCAACATGTTGGAGTTGGTGTGGTGGCGTCTCGACGCTGCCCACGACCTCGACAGCATCTTCTGGTCGGCACAACTGGGGGCCCTCGAAGCCGCCCTTGCCGGCACCACGTGCATCATCGATCATCACGAATCGCCACGGGCGATCGAGGGTTCACTGGAGACGATTCAGCGTGCGTGCACCGAGGTTGGGGTGCGGGTGCGCACGTGTTACGGCGTCACCGATCGGTGGGGTGACGACGGCACCCTGCATCAAAAAGTGTCGCCGCTTTCTGTCATGACGAAAGGCGCCATTTCAGGTTTGGCGGAATGTGATCGACACCTCACTGCTGGTCACGATGCCATGGTCGGGCTGCACGCAGCGTTCACCTGCAGCGATGAGACCATTGCCGCGGCGAGCGCACTGGCGACACGTCACGGTGTCGGTGTGCATGTGCATGTGGCAGAGGCGGTCGATGATGTGCAGGCCGGGGCCCGCTTGACCCCTTTCGCCACGAACGACTGGCTGCTCGTGCACGGTGTGCATCTCGACCGTGACCTGCCCGGTGTGCTGGTGCACAACCCACGGTCGAACATGAACAACGGTGTTGGCTATGCCAAGCCCACCACGCGGCGCAATACCGTGCTGCTCGGTTCGGACGGCATCGGTTCGGACATGGCCGAAGAGTCACGCTTGGCCTTCGTGCGTCTCCGCGAATTCGATCAGACGCAAACCCCCGACACCGTGGCGCAGTGGATGGAAAATGCCCGCGACCTCTTCCCCGCTGCCCGCACCGACCAGGTCACGTGGCGCTACCCGCAGGCCGACAGCCCGTGGCATGCGGCTTTCACCACGGCAATGCGGGTCGAACAAGTGGCCGTCGGCGGTGTCGTCATCGTCGATGACGGAACCACCACCCTCGTTGATGAACTTGAGGTGCGCACGAAGGCAGCCGCAGCCGCCCACAAGTTGCATCAGCGAATGGAAACGGTCTTACTATGACGGTCTCATCATGACTGCCCGTGTAGCGCTCTATCTCCAAGACGCACATCGCATCAACGAAGGCATGGAGTTCGCCAAGTATGCCGAGTCAAAGGGTTTCGAGGCGGTGTGGCAGGCCGAAAGTCGTCTCGTGCGTGAAGCAACGGTGCCGATGGCTGCGTTTGCGTCCGTCACGACGACACTGAAGGTCGGCTCGGGGGTCGTCGACTGCTGGAGTCGCAACCCCGCACGCTTAGCCGCCACCTTCAGCACCCTCGATGACCTCGCCCCTGGTCGCATCATTCTTGGCATCGGCGCCTGGTGGGACCCCCTCGCCCAAAAAGTCGGTATCACTCGCGCCAAGCCGCTGCGCGCGATGCGCGAAATCGTCACCGCGGTTCGCGCACTATTGAACAACGAAACGG
>JAEMQQ010000029.1 GCA_016463775.1 Ilumatobacteraceae bacterium
AAACGAAAACCGCCGGCAGACCCACTTGCGTGGGCCCACCGGCGGCTGGTAACAACCAGTTTCGGTAGAACGATTTAGAGCTTGCTCAAGTCCACGGTTGGTGGCACGATGACGGCATCAATGACGTGAATCACGCCGTTGCTTGCTGGCACGTCGGCGGCGATCACTGTGGCGCCATTAACCATTACGCCCATGTCGGTGGTGAGAGCAACTGTCGAACCTTCGACTGTCGCCACATCGCCAGCGGCGATGTCGGTTGACATGACCATTCCAGGCACGACGTGATAGGTGAGGATTGCAGTCAAGACTGCAACGTTCTCTGGCAAGAGCAACTTCGCGAGCAAGCCTTCTGGCAGCGCGGCAAACGCGGCTTCAGTTGGGGCGAACACGGTGAATGGCCCGGCACCTTGCAGGGTTTCTACCAAGCCGGCTGCCGTCAGTGCGGCAACGAGTGTGGCGAAATCGGGGTTACCGACGGCAACCGCGACGATGTCGCCAGCGGCGGCTTCTTCGGCAACGGCGTCTTCGGCAACTGTGTCTTCCGATGCCGTGTCGTCAGAGCCGCACGCTGCGAGCGTGAGTGCTGCTGCGATGGCAACTGCAAATACTTTCTTCATGATGTTTCCTTTGTTTGGGGGATGTACGGCGAAATGCCGACTTGCGTACCCTAAAGGGAATCGCACCCCTGTTTTGCCACATCGGCGGAGACAAAAGACACACGATCGTGCGAATGCACGATCAACAGTTGCTATGCCCTACGCATCATTGCGCAGGTCGGTGAGTAATTCACCCACCGTGAAGTCGGGCAGTTCCATCGCTTCGAGATAATTCGAAAGGTCACATCGCACCTGCACGCCACCCTTGGCGAATGTCTCGACTTGTGCCGGCGTGAAATCAAAGCGCAGATAATGCACCGCGGCAGTGATCGTGTCGCGCGTGAGCCCTTCTGCATGCTGCTCGTCGACGACTCCGCGCACCTGGGTGCCGTCGGCGAGATGCACCACGATGGAGTTTTCGATGCCGACGAGTTTGGGCAACCATTCCCGCATCTGGTCCTCGTTGGTGAGCTCGATGAAGAGCGTTGCGCACAACTGGCCGACCTCAGGAATCATGGGGTTGAACGCCTTCAACTCTTCGTTGACGCCCTCGTCGGTGACGACCCGCTCGACACGCAGCATCTCTTGAATTTGATTGAGCACGGTGGCGCGGTTCTCGAATGAAACGGTCACGACCGTACCGAGGTGCAGGCGACGACGACGCTTCAGCTCGATGATGTTGGCACGCGACACCTCCCGCACACTTTCGTAGGCTCGGTGATCCAGAACGTCGCCGAGCGACAATTTGCGGGTGGTTGTTTTAGTGGACATGGGGGATGTCTCCTTATTGTTTGGGTTGAATGTGTTGCTTACGCGGGTTTATTCGACTTCGAGACCATAGGCCTGTGCCACCACCTGCAGTGGGTGCAGCGGTGCCGTGCCGGTTTGCTCGGTAATTGCGGTGTTAGCCAAGTGACAATCGCCAGCGACCACGTCGCCATTGGCATCTTTGATCATCTGGCCCAACTTCTTTCCGATCGGCAGCGACAGTTCGGCGTTTTCAGCGCGCAAGCCCCACATGCCGTCGATGCCCGAACATTGCTGCACGAGCTTGATCTTGGCACCGGTCAACTTCATGAGGTCGCGACTCTTCAAACCAATGTTCTGTGCCCGCAGGTGACACGGCGTGTGATAGGTGATTGTCTCGGGTATTTCACCCGGGAACTGCGTGTCGAGCGACGAGCCCTCGGTCTTGTGCACCTTCATCAAATATTCGGCGGCGTCGAAGGTGTGCTCAGCCACGAGTTTGGCATCGGGGCCACCGACATAGTCGAGGTAATCCTTTTTCAAGACATAGCTGCAGGTTGGTTGGGGCACCACGATGTCGTTGCCCTTGCGAACTTCAGCAGCAAGTGTGGCCACGTTGTCCACGGCGACCTTGGTGAACTTGGCCATGTCACCGCTGTGCAGGTATGGCGCGCCACAGCAACCTGCGTCGGTGAGTGAGCACTCGATGCCGTTGTGTTCGTACACCTTGATCAATGCCTTGCCGATCGCTGGCTCCTGATATTCCACCAAGCAGGTGGGAAACACCGTGACCTTGCCCTGCTTGTTGCCGACCCGCACCTTCGGACGCTTGTTGAACCAGGTGGAGAAACGCATCCGGGCGAACTTCGGCAACAACCGCACGCTGGAGATACCGGCGGTGATCTCAACGGCCTTGCGGATGAGCGAGCCAGGCTTGGCACCCATCACCTTGTTCGTGATTTTTACCGTCGCCACCGAAACCTTGCCGATGGCATCGGTGTGGCCCATGAACGTGGTCGTGGCCTTCGAGCGCAGGGAAACATGACCATTGGCGCGACGCATGTGGTCGGCTCGCAACATGAGTCGCGGAAAGTCGAGTGCCCATTCGTGTTGCCCGGGAATGTAGGGGCAATTGATGTAACACAATTTGCATTGGAAACATTCGTCCATGACGTGGTCTTGTTGCGCGGGCGTCATCTTGCCGGCGTCTTGGTCGTCGTGGGCATCGATGTAGTCGAACAACGTGGGGAACGACGGACAAAATTTGAAGCACAAGCGACAGCCATGACACATGTCGAACACCCGAGTGAGTTCGCCGCGCGTGTCGGCTTCATCGAGATAGAGCGGGTGGAGAGGATCGTAAATTGTCGTCATTGTGAGGAAGCCTTGATGTCTGGAACTGAATAAAGATTGATGGTCAACTCGGGTGGCAGCCGGGGGGTGGGCCACACACCCGAGTCAACGAACCATCGTGCTGAAAGCACCGACCTGCAATTCCCGTGGGGGAATTAGGTGAGTGACTTCAGACCTGCACCGAAGCGGCCAGCGTGGCTCTTTTCGGCGCGGGCAAGTGTCTCGAACCAGTCGGCGATTTCCGTGAAACCCTCTTCGCGAGCGGTCTTGGAGAAGCCCGGGTACATCTGCGTGTACTCGTAGGTCTCGCCGGCAACCGACGCTTTCAGGTTTTGTTCGGTGTCACCGATTGGCTCACCGCTGGCGGGGTCACCGACTTCGGCTAGATAATCGAGGTGTCCGTGCGCATGTCCGGTTTCGCCTTCGGCGACTGAACGGAAAAGCGCGGCTTGATCGGGGTATCCCTCGATGTCGGCCTTTTGGGCGAACCACAAGTAACGGCGGTTGGCCTGGCTTTCGCCGGCAAACGCCTCCTTGAGGTTCTCATGTGTTTTGGTGCCGTGCAATGTGGCCATGAGTGTTCTCCTTAGTTTGGTTTATTTGTTGGATCCGCGGCTCGTACGCCGAGGCGCACGCTTCGTGGTTTTCGCCCGAACGGTTTGCGGCCGTGCGGGAGACTTGGATTTTTTTTCGGCGAGCCGGCCATGAAAGACGATGCTCACATTCTCGACTTCGAAGCCAGCTGGCAGCTGGGCGCGCAGCGAGTTGATGTTGTCGACGTAGACATCGAAGAGCTCGCCGGTTTCTGCGCATACCGCGTGGTGGTGTTCTTCGACATTGGAGTCGAACCGCACCGCCTCACCATCGCAATGCATGAGTTGAATCTCCCCCATTGCGGAGAGTTCGTCGAGCGTTTGGTACACCGTGCGCAGCGAAATACCAGGCATGCGCTTGCTCGCCACCGCGAACAAACCTTCGGCGGTGGGGTGCGTTTCGTTGCCGTGCATCAGCGCGAACAGCAACTTACGTTGCGGCGTCAGGCGGCGGCCCTGCTCGCGATACTTGTCGGCAACGATGGCTGGTGAATGCACAGATACGAAGATAGGCGCACGGTGTGCTTATTTGCAAGTCATGCGAACAATGCTGGCACGGTCAAGCGTCACAGACCAAGCCCTTCTAGGCTGACTCGCGATGATGATCCCGTCGGCCATCGAGACTCGGGGCACCGCCACCGCCCGCTTGCGCACGGAGAAGTTCGATCTGCTCGTCGTCGGTGGTGGCATCACTGGCGCGGGGGTCGCATTGGATGCGAGTGCCCGGGGGCTCAAGGTGGCGATCGTCGATGCGGCCGATTTTGCCTCGGGTACGTCGTCAAAGAGCAGCAAGTTGGTGCATGGTGGCTTGCGCTACCTACAGCAAGGCGACATCGCACTGGTGTACGAAGCACTGCACGAACGCCAGCGGCTGCTGCGCAACGCCCCACACCTCGTGCGCATGCTGCCTTTCATGATTCCGGTGTTGACCAAGGACGGCGTCGTATCACGCAAGATTGCGCGCGCCCTCGGCTCGGCCTTGTGGATGTACGACCTCACTGGTGGCTGGCGTGTCGGCAGGCTGCATCGTCGTCTGCGCGCCAAAACTGCGCTGGCCCATATGCCCACGATGAACAGCGAAAAGTTGTCAGCCGCCTATTTGTATTTCGACGCCGAGGTTGATGACGCTCGCCTCACGCTCAGCCTCGTGCGCACGGCCGTGGCCCGTGGTGCGGTTGCGGCAAATTATTGTGCAGTAAGCGCGTTGCACAAAGACGCCAACGGTGCCGTGGTCGGTGCATCGGTGCGCACCCACGAGGGTGAAACGTTCGACGTCTCGGCGCGTGCCGTGGTCAACGCCACGGGTGTGTGGGGTGACGATTTACGTCGCATGGACGTCGGGGGCGACTCGGTGACCATTCGTCCGGCAAAAGGTATCCACATCACCGTGCCGTGGGAGTTGGTGCAAAACGACATCGCAGTGGTCATTCCGGTTCCGGGCGACAAGCGCTCGTTGTTCGTGGTGCCGCAGATGCCGAATGGCGACGGAACGTTCAAATACACCTACGTCGGAACGACCGACACCGATTTTCGCGGCAGCGTCGATGATCCGCAGTGCACCCAGGCAGACATCGACTACTGCCTGCGTGCGCTGAACAAGGCCCTCGCTGGCGGCACGAGTCGTGTGGTCACCCGTGATGACGTGGTCGGCACCTGGGCAGGGTTGCGGCCACTCGTCATCTCGAGTGATGGCCAAGATGTGAAGGGTCGCACGGCAGATCTATCGCGTCGCCACAAGGTGGTCACGAGCGATTCGGGCATGGTCACCATCGCCGGTGGCAAGTTGACGACGTATCGCAAGATGGCCGAACACACGGTCGACGCTGCACTTGACGTGCTGAAGATGCGAGCCAAACGTTGCACGACGAAACGACTCGCCTTGGTTGGTGCAACGTCGCAAGACCACCAAGACCACCTCGTGTCACGTTTCGGCAGCGATGCAACCGCGGTGCGCGAATTGATTGCCCACGATGCCTCACTCGGTGCACCACTCATCGCGGGGCTTGCCTATCTGCGCGCCGAAGCGGTGTACTCCGCGCGTCACGAAATGGTCGTGACGCTCGAAGACATGCTGTCCCGACGCCTGCGCGGGCTGCTCTATGACCGGCAGGCAACCACAGCCGCAGCCCGTGATACCGCGCGGCTGATCGCCGACGAATTGGGCTGGGACGAATCACGGATCGACGACGAGGTCAAACGTTTCACCGATATCTGCGCACGCGAAGTAGAAGCCGCCGTTTCGTGACAGGCTCACGGGCATGACGAAGCCCACCGCACCGATTGAGTTTGGTGGCGACACCGTTCGCCCACGCTGGGTCACCCCGAACATCACGCACAACGGTGATGTGGTGCTGCGCGAGCTCGCCGCCATCTGCCCAACGAGCACCCGCAACACTGACCTGGCCGAACATGCTCGTGACTGGTGGCCGTTGGCCATGCGCTGGGCGTTGTTGTCGCAGGTACCGCAACTTCCCCTTGTCGTAGTTTCACCCCGCAACACCGACGAGGTGCAGCGGGTCATGCGTGTGTGTGCGACGCACGATCTGCCCGTCACCGTCACTGCCGGTCGCAGCGGTGTGAGCGGTGCATCGGTGCCGGTGTTCGGCGGTGTGGTGTTGAACATCAACGAATTGCAGGGCGTGGTGTCGGTCGATCGCCACTCGGGTGTCATCGAGGTGTTGGCCGGAACATTCGGGCCCGACCTTGAGCGTGAGGCCGCCAAATCCGGACTCACCGTCGGACACTTTCCGCAGTCATTCGACATCTCCACCGTCGGCGGCTGGGTGGCGTGCCTCGGTGCCGGACAATTTTCGACTCGCTACGGGAAGATCAGCGACATGGTCGTGGGTCTCGAGGTGGTGCTGGCCGATGGCTCGGTCATCCGCACGGGTGGTGCACCCGCTGCGGCACACGGCCCCAACGTCACCGCAATGTTCATTGGCAGCGAAGGCACCCTCGGCATCGTTACCCGCGTCTGGCTGCGGGCCCACGACATTGCCCCCGTGCGCCGCAAGGCTGCCTACTTTTTTCCTACTTTCACCGCCGGGATGCTGGCGATGCGCGGGGCGATTCGCGCCGATGCCACACCGGCGGTGCTGCGGCTGTACGACGCCGTGGAAAGCCAGCGCAGCCACGGCGGTGACGGCACCAACAGCACGTTGATCGTGTTGGATGACGGCGAACAAGAAATCGTCGACGCGACGCTCGCCGTCGTCGACCGATATGCGCTCGCGCACGGTGCCACGCGCACCACCGAGGAGCGGGTCGATCATTGGCTCGCCCACCGCAACGACACGAGTGGCCTGCAGGCACTCACGAAAAAAGGCTTCGTGATTGACACGATGGAAGTTGCCGCCCCCTGGTCGCAGATGGCGGCGGTGTACTCGGGCGTGTGCGAAGCCGTCATGGCCATCAACGGTGCGCGCAGTGTGAGTGCACACGTGTCGCACAGTTACCTCGACGGTGCCTGCATCTACTTCACCTTGGTTGGCACGACTTCGTCGCGCGAAATCAACGAGGCCTCGACCGACGAACATCAGGCGTTGTACCTGGCCATCTGGAATGCCGGGCAGCGCGCCGCCCTCGCTGCTGGCGGCAATCTCTCCCACCATCACGGCGTAGGGCTCAACCGCAGCCGTTTCATGCGCGAGGCCATGGGTGAGGCGTTTGAGGTGCTCGTGGCAATGAAGCGCACACTCGACCCGCACGACCTGTTGAACCCCGGCAAGTTGGGTTTCCCCACGCAACGCGGCCCCGTACCATTCGCATGACACTGCTGGTGCACGCATGAGCGTGCTCGTCGTCGACGTCGGCACCACCGGTCTGCGTGCTGCAGTGGTGCGCGACGATGCGAGCGTCGCCGGCTTCACCTACGAAGCGCTGCCACCGTCGAGCCCGTTTGCCGGTCTCGTCGAATTCGACGGCGCTGCCATGCGCGATGCCGTGCTACGAGTTGCGCATGCAGCACTCGCTGCTGCTGGCCCCGTGCGCGCGGTTGGCATCACGGCGCAACGGGCATCCACCATCATGTGGAACGCACGCACGGGTGTTCCACTTGGCCCTGGCCTTGGTTGGCAGGATTTGCGCACCGTCGGAGACTGCATTCGCCTGCGTGGTGAAAAAGGTCTGGTGTTCGCCCCGAACCAAACGGCGACCAAACTCACGTGGCTGACCGCCAATGTCGAGGCGGCACGCTCACCACACGCCCGCGCCGGCACCGTTGACGCGTGGGTGGCAGCCGTACTCAGCAACTTCACCGTGCACGCCACCGATTCATCGAATGCAGCAGTCACGGGGCTTGCCGATCACCACTCGCTCACCAAACACGAGTGGTCGGCGGGCGTGCTTGACACGCTCGGCATCGACCCGACATTGCTGCCGCGCATCGTGCCAACGATGAGTGTGATTGGAGAAGCAAGAGCGCTGCCCGGCGCACCACCGATCATGGCGATGGTTGGCGACCAACAGGCCTCACTCGTCGGGCAGGGTGGCATCGTGGCGGGCGCCGCAAAGGCCACGTTCGGCACGGGTGGCATGTTGGACATGTACGCAGGCACCGATCTGCCTAAACATTTGGCACGCACCACGAATGGCACATTCCCGATCGTGGTGTTCTCGCAGGGCACCACCCTGCACTGGGGTTCGGAAGCCATCATGCTCACCGCCGGCAGCAACGTGGAGTGGCTGGTCACCGACATGGGGATGATTCCCGACGCACCATCGAGCGACGCGTTGGCGGCATCGGTCGCATCGAGTGAAGGTGTGGTGTACGTGCCCGCCCTCATCGGCCTCGGCACTCCACATTGGGATTACGGCGCACGTGGCACGTTGCTCGGCCTCACGCGGGGCACGACCAAGGCGCACGTCGTGCGGGCGGTGCTGGAAGGTATCGCCCATCGCGGTGCTGATTTGTTGGCTGCCAGCGAAACCGATACGGGCTTGCATGTCGAACGACTGCGCGTCGACGGCGGTATGAGCCGCAACGGTGTTTTTGTGCAGGCACTCGCCGATGCAATCGGGCGACCCGTCGAAGTGTGTCGTGATACCGAGGCCACCACCCTCGGTGCGGCATTCTTGGCTGGCGTCACCGCCGGCGTGTGGCAGAGCCTCGCGGACACGGCCACCTTGGTGCGCCCGTTGCGCACGGTTGAGCCCATGGCTACGGCACCCCGAGCACAATGGCACGAAGCGGTGCGACGTGCACGGGGCTGGATACCAGAACTCTCAGCGTTGGATTTTTAGCGACTAATCTCTTCACGGTTCGCCGTCGCAACATTCGTATGACTCTTCCTGCCGCCATCACCCCAACCACCAAAGCCGATCGGGCATTGCTCGCTTTCGCCAACGCGGCTGAATTCGCCGCCCGCGACGTGTACGAGGTTGCTGCTTCAGTGTCGGCATTCGGCACAGAAGAACAGGTGGTGCTGGTTGGTTTCCACGATCATCACCGCGCCGCGGCACAGGCGCTTGCCGGCATGGCTGGTTCGGCTGCGACAAACGAACGCTCCGATGCCGTCTTCAATGCTTTTCGTGGTCGGGTCGTGGGCAACGACAAAAATGCCATCTACGACGCGTTGCGCGAACTGGAAAATACCTTGGCCTCCACCCACCTGTCACTGGTCGGCAGGCTGGAAGGCACCGGTGCTGCTGCACTCGTTGCCTCGATTCTGAATGTGCAGGCCCGCCAAGCCGCGACTTTGGCACTGCTGGCCGGCCGCCCGTTTGCCGAAGCACTCACCAATGGTGCTGCACCACTCACCATCGGAACCGGAACATGAATCGCTACTCGCGACGTCACGTGTTGCGCCTGAGCGGGCTGGGAGCGGCCGGTGTGTTACTGGCTGCGTGCGGCAAACAAGCAGGCGTCGAAGAAAGCAAGAACGTCAAATCGGTCGGCGTCCTGCCCGAGACGGATGGTCTTGCCAGCGTTGAGGTCACCGACATCGTGTTGCTGCGCACGGCTGCATCACTCGAGTACAACGCCATCGACACCTACGACGCAGCACTCGGCCTCGGTGTGTTCAGCGGCGCGTTCGCCGCCGCCGGCGATATCGCCAAGCGCCTACGCGACGATCATCGCGGCCACGCCGATGCAATCAACGGGCTCGTCACCAAACTTGGTGGCCAACCGTTCACCTGCAGCAACCCGCGGCTCGATGAGATCTACATCTCCCCTGCGCTTGCCCTCATCACCGATACCGACACCGAAGACCCAGCCCGTGATGTGTTGGTGCTCGCGCACGCCCTCGAAAACCTGGCCGCCCAGACCTACCAGAGCGTCGTCACGTTGCTCTCCGATAAGGCACTGCGCGAAGCGGCGATGACGATCGGTCAGGACGAAGCGCGACATGCCGCCGTGCTGGCCCGAGCCTTGCAGCCAGGTGTGCAATTCATTTTGCCGAGTATCAATGCCGACACCGGCAAGCCGAACATCGCCGCGGTGCCCGGCGCATTCGGGCCGCTCACACCGATCCTCGTCACCGTCGGGCCGGTCAACGCCGACGGCACGCGTTCGTCGTTGACCTTGGAAACCCCGAGCCTCAACTCACTGGCGTACGACAGCATGCTGTGCGCCTAGTCGTGTTCTGCGCCTAGTCGTGTTAGAGGCCGTAGCCTGAGAGGCGACGGCGAGTCAGTCGGGTGACCGCAGTTGCGCGCTTTGCGCGTGGTTGAGGAAAGTCGGGACTTCGCAGGACAGAGTGCTGGCGCGAGCCAGGTCGGGGGAACCTGACATCCCGTGCAACAGAGAACACACCGCCGATGGCGCAACTTCGGTTGCGATCAGGCAAGGGTGAAACGGTGCGGTAAGAGCGCACCACGGCCGGCGGCGACGTCGGTCGGTGGCACGGCACTCGAAGCAAGATCGAACAGAAGGCATGAGTGGTCCGCTCGCCGCAAGGCAACCTTCGGGTAGATCGCCAAGATGGATGGTCATCGCCGCCGATTCGTAAGGGTCGGCGGTACAGAATTCCGCTTATAGACCGACTCGCCGTCACTTACAACCGTTGTTGCTGGCGCTGGCGCCACCACAGCCACAGTGCAACGACACCCGCAATCTCGAGCGGAACGTTCCACCAGCCGCGCGCGACGACGGGCAACACCTCGGTGGAGAACTCCCAACCTCCAATCGGCCACCAAAACATCTCGGCCGAGGTGAACGCGCCATCAAACACCAAATGCAAAAACGTGCCGATCGGCAGGCCAAGCAGCAGTTTGCGATACGGCTTGCGACCGAGCGACACCAGCATCACCAGCGCGAGCAACGCCATGCTGGTGACGACCGAATGCATCACGCGCCAGCCCGTCGGCCAGTCGATGATGTCGGGCAGCACGGCGCCGACCGCCAACAATCGATAGTCGAAACGCGGATCTTTGAACACCCAGGCAATCGTCAGAATCGCAGTGGCGATGAACCAGAAGAACATTTAGACCGCGAGGAGACAGCCGCAGTACGGGCAGACGGCATCGGGGGTATCGGCAACCTTCTTCAATTCTGCTTGTTCTTTCGGCGACATCGACGTGTGGCAGCCACCGCACGAACCTTTCGTGATCTCGGCAACGGCGGCACTCGACATCCGCGCCCGCACGCTTTCGTACAACGCCATTGAATCTGCATCCGCCAGCGCGGCCAGCGAGCTGCGTTCGGCGTGGGCCGCGGCGATGTCTGCATCAAGCACGGCGATTGCGCTGCCCAATGCAGCGACCGCCGTGTTGGCGGCCGACTCAACATGTGGCATACCGTCGCGCGAGGTGGCGAGTGCGGTATCGAGCGTTTCGTTCTCATCGAGTAGCAACAATTCAGCGTCGTCGAGCGACGAGTGCTCGGCATTCACCCCGGCGATTTCATGTTGCAGGGCCTCGACTTCACGCATGGCAATCACCGACTTGAGCTGGGCCTCGTACTTCATTTTTTTGGTGTCGAGTTCCTTGCCCCGCAACTCGAGCCGATTGATCTCACCCGTGATGTCACCCTGACGTTTCTCGTTCTTTTTGACCTGCGCACGGGCAAAGTCGAGTGCCTTTTTTGCGACATCAGCAGCCGCACGCTCCGGCAATTGCTGTCTGCGGTATTCAAGTTGCACGATGCGGTGATCCGTCGCCTGCACCTGCAGCAATGCGCGAAAGTTCATTGGTCTCAGCCTCCCACGACCGTGGTCTGTGCCCAACTCGGCACACCCTTGTCACAGTCGTACACGATGTGGCCGGCCACGGGTATCGACGGCACCGGCGCATACGGGTTCTTCTCGGTCGGGTCGATCGTCGTTGCGGTGGGCAACACCGCAACGACCACTGCGCCGGGCACCGTTGTCGGCACGGGTTGACTCACGGATGTGGTCGTGGTGCGACCGGGGGCGAGTGTGGTGGATGGCGGGGGTGGAGTTCCAGAAATGATTTGTGCCACGCATTCCACACCGGGAAGGTACAGCCGTGCCGCTGGTCGCGACGGGGCCAGGAGTTTCTGCCACACTTCGTCAGCTTGCTTGTCACCCCAGTCGGCGACTGCGAGCCCCGCATGGATGGTGTCCATGTGTTGCTTCCAGATGTGCGCGGGATACGTCGCGCCCGTCACCGTGTTGCGGGCAAACTTCCACTGCCCGACGATCTGATCGCGAAACTCGGGCACCCCGCGCATTGGTGTGTAACCGCGCGGATCGCCCACCCAGACCACCGTCGAATATTGCGGAGTGAACCCGACGAACCAGGCGTTGGTGTTCTTGGCCTGCGTGCCGGTTTTGCCGCCAGCCGGGCGATCGTCGGCGAGTGCCGTGCGGCGCGCGGTGCCACCGCGCAACACACCCTGCATGATGTCCACCGTCTTGGCTGCCGACGACGTGGTGAGTGCCTCCACACCCTCGACGTTGACCGCACGCTCCCACACCACGGTGGCGCCGTCACGCTCGAGGATATTTTCCAGGAAATACGGTTCGTGATGAACGCCGAGGTTGGCGATGCTCTGGGCACCAGCCACCATGTCGACGACGCTCATTTCGTTGGCCCCGGTGGCCAGCGACGCATACGGGTACAACGGATACTTCTCGGGCGTCAACCACTCACTGGACGACATTTGATACATGCGATCCACCACGCGGTTCAAGCCGACGATCTGCGACAACTTCGCGTACGCACAGTTGATGGACAGCCACGTCATGCGCCGCAGCGGACCAACAGGCTCGCTCACGCCGTCTGCGATGACGAAGGGTTCCGTCAGATTTTCCGGGTTCGGCAGTGTGCACGGCAAGCGGCCATCGATGAAGTCATCGGGCTCGATGCCAGCCTCCATTGCGGCGGCCAGAATGAACATCTTGACGCTCGACCCAGTTTGCCGGCGACGCATCGCCAGGTTGACCTCGTTCTCGCCCGCCTTGAACGGTTTGCCACCAACCATCGCCCGAATCGCACCGGTTGCGTTGTCGACTGTCACGAGTGCAGCCTGAGCGTTCACGCTGTTGTCGGGCAGCAGCGCGACAGCCTCGTCGGCGGAGGCCTGCACATCGCGGTCCAACGTGGTGTAGATCCGCAATCCACCCCGGAACAATTTGGCGTACCGCTCCTGATACGTGACACCCAAAATCGTGGTCTGGTTGAGCAGGTAGTCCTTCACCAATTCCGTGAAGTGGGTGCGCCGCACGGGTTCATCGGGGCGACTACGCACCCCGGTCGGCAACACTTCAGCGGCACGACGGATGATTTCGTCGTCGGTCAACGTGATATGCCCTTCGGCACGCACGCGTTGCAGGGCGGTCACGAATCGGGAAAGTGACAGCGAACGATTGTTGATCGGGTCGTACGACGACGGTGCACGCACCAAACCGACGAGGAACGTGCCCTCCTCGATGGTCAAGTCGGCGACATTCTTGCCGAAGTACACCTCGGCCGCCGCCTTGATCCCATACGAGTTGTAGCCGTAGAAGTTGGTGTTGAACCACCGCTCGAGAATCTGCTCCTTGGTAAGTTGACGCTCCAGCAAAATCGCATAACGAATCTGCAGCAATTTGTACCGCCCGTCGCGCGGCAGCGTGGCGAGTAGTTCGTTCTTGACTACTTGTTGGGTGATCGTTGACGCGCCACCTGCTGCACCATCGTTGATATTGGTGAGCACCTGACGCCCGACGGCACGCAGGTCGACACCACGATGCTGCATGAAGGTGCGGTCCTCGATCGCCAGCAATGCGTCAACCACGTGGGTGGGAATCTCAGAAATGAGTGCCTGCTGGCTGTTCTCGGCCTGGAACACCCCTACCTGGCGTCCTTTGGCGTCGAAGACCACGCTGCGTTCGGCCAGACCAGTGAACCCACCGACTTCGTACAGCGAAATCGGGGTTTCTACGTGGGCGTTCAACATCCCCCATACCCGCGGTGCCATGCCGACGACCACAGCCGAGATGAGCAGGGCCGACAACAGCACGGCGACGACGAGTCGCAACGACCACATTGCTAGACGCACGTGGCTAGAACGCTACTTGCTAATCTGCTGCGGGTGACCACACATCGACCGTTCCGCTTCGGCGTGCAAGCATCCACCGCACCATCGGGCAAGGCGTGGGCCGACCTCGCGCGACGCACCGAAGATCTTGGCTACGCAGTGCTCACGATGCCCGATCACTTCACCGATCAACTTGCGCCGGTACCGGCGATGACGGTGGCGGCCCAAGTCACATCAACCCTGCGCGTGTGTGCACTCGTGTTCGACAATGACTACAAACATCCGGTCGTGCTCGCCAAAGAACTCGCCACCATGGACGTGTTGTCCGACGGCCGCGTGGACATCGGCATTGGCGCGGGCTGGATGCGCACCGACTATGACCAGGCCGGAATGCAGTACGACTCCCCTGGTGTGCGCATCGACCGTTTCGTGGAGGGCCTCAAGGTAATTCGTGGCTGCATGGCCGATGGCCCGTTTTCTTTCCAAGGCACGCACTACACGATCACCAACTACAACAGTTTGCCCAAACCACTGCAACGTCCCTGCCCACCGGTGCTCATCGGTGCAGGCGGCAAGCGCATGCTCGGCATCGCCGCTCGCGAAGCCGACATCGTGGGTGTCAATCCATCACTGGCCCCGGGTGCCGTTGGCCCCGAGGTCATCGCCGAGATGTCGGCGCAGGCCGTTGCCGAGAAAATTGCGATCGTGCGCGACAAGGCAGGGGCCCGGTTCGCCAACATCGAACTCAACATCCGCACGTTCCTCGTGAATGTCACCAACGACGGCCGCGCCGCACGGGAATCATTGGCCAAGGGCATGGGTGTCGACGCAACCTTCATCCAGGATTCGCCGTTTGCGCTCATCGGCCCACCGAACGAATTGATCGACACGTTGCTGGCACGACGCGAGCAATACGGTTTGTCGTATGTGATCGTCGGCGGCGACGACGTCGACACATTTGCACCCGTGGTCGCGGCGCTCGCCGGCAAATAGTTACGCGCCGGGAATAATCGCGCGACGCAGCGGACGGTCCCAACCGCGCTGACCCGTCGACTTCGGGCTCGGCCACAAACGTGGGCCCATTTCCACCATGCCGTGATGGGTGTTGTAGTCGCCGAGCAAATTGAGGAACGGCACGGCGTCAAACGCATCCGCGCCGCGCACACCCACACCCTTCCAGGCACCGGTCGCGAGCAACTCGAGGGCGACCACCGGGCAAATGGCGGTTTGCCACAACACGGCTTGCGAACCGAATTCGCGCATCGTGGTCTCGTTGTCGGCCACGTGGTACAGGTACACCTCACGCGACTCACCATTGTTCGTGCCCTTCACCCAGGTGCCCGCACACGTGCGCCCATGCATGAGGTGGCCGAGTTTGGCCGGGTTGGGCAACACAGCAGCCAACATGTCGCGGGGTGCCACCAAAGCGTCACCAACACGAATTTTTTCGGTGCTGTCCAAACCCAGGTAGGCAAACGTCTTCAAAAAGTCGATGAACTCGGCACCGAGCGAATACTTGAAGGTCACTCGATTGCAATCGATTTCCCGCGGGATGAGCAGCACTTCTTCGTGCTCGACGTTCACACATTCGTAGGCGCCGATGCCCGCCGGAAAGTGGAACACCTCAGGTTCGCTGAAGATCTCGGTCGTGAACAGGCCGCGCGACTTCTCCCACACGATGGGTGGATTGAGACACTCCTCGATGGTTGTCCAGATGGAGAACGTTGGCGCGAAATCGAACCCGTCGATCGACAAGTTTGAGCCGTCACGCACACCAATCTCGTCGATGGTGTCGAACAGGTGGTCGGCGGCGTAGCGGGCGAACACGTTGGAAAGGCCGGGCTCAACACCCATCCCCACGAGGGCAAGTAGCCCGCGATCGCGCCACTGCGGGTCAGCGGCGAGTTGGGCCGCCCCCAGCGGTTCGCCCACCTCGTTGTACCGGTTGGATGGGTGCGGCTTGGACAAGTTCATCGCCAAGTCGACATAGGTGCAGCCAGCCTCGAAGGCGGCATCAAAGATCGGGGTATTCAAGCGCGGGTCGCACGCATTGACGATGATGTCGATTTTGTGGGTCTGGGCCAGGGCCACGAGGTCGGCTTTCTTGCTGGCGTCAACCTGAGCGGTGTGGAAACGGTCGGCATTATCCAGGTTTTTCAGCGCGTCGATCGCCCGCTGTTCACTGATGTCGGCGAGCACGAAGGCGTCAAAGAACGTGCGTGACTCGGCGATCGAGGCCATACTTGAGCCAACTCCGCCGGCGCCGACGACGAGAATGCGACTCACGAGTTGGGGTTCCTTACAGACAGCGGATGCGAAGGCATCCGAGAACCCTCAGGCTACCCCCGGGCATTCCGCGGGTGTGCGCAAGCACACGAACAAGGCGTAATCGTTATGTTTCACTCGGAAAACAGTACGTGATGTCGCTGAATTTGTCTTTGGCGAATACGTACAGCAGTTTCAGCGGTTCGTCACCGACGTTGTACGCCACATGCTCGGCGTTGGCCGGAATCCACACGGCATCGCCGGCGGCGAGTGGATACGTGTCGCCATCGACCAGTACCTCGCCCCTGCCCGAGATGATGTAGTACACCTCGGCTGGTTCATGGGTGTGGCCGCGCGGCGGTCGAGCCGCACCGACCGGCACCTCGGCGATACCGACCACCAATTCTTTCGTCGGCAGCGTGTCGCCCCCGACCAACTCCCACCAGCGCACGCTGCCCCGCGACGCGCTGTTCCATTCCTGTTGTTGCACGTCCCCGACGCGTCTGATAACGGGTGTCGCCACGACTGCCACCGTAGCGAGCGGCGGCTACTGTCGGGGCGTGGACCTGCGCGGCGCACGAGTGCTCGTCACGGGTGCATCGCGGGGTATCGGCGAGGCGATTGCGCGCGAGGCGGGGCGTCGGGGTGCCAAGGTCGTCGGCGTGGCGCGCAGTGCAGCGGCACTCAACGCCGTGATGCAGTCGGTCAACGGGGTCGCATTCCCCTGCGACTTGTCGGTGGAGTTGGAGCGCACCAATCTGATCGGTCGTCTCGAAGCCATTCATGGCCCGATTGACGTGGTGGTCAACAATGCCGGTGTCGATGACACCAAGATGTTTGCCGAGGTTTCGGCACCCGATGTGCAGCGTGTGGTCACCCTCAATCAAGTGGTGCCGATCGAACTCATGCGCCAGGCCATTCCACTCATGCGGGCGCGGGGCGTCGGACATGTGGTGAACATCTCGTCACTCGCTGCCGCCGGCGGATTCGCCGGCATGACGTTGTACGCATCATCGAAAGCAGGGCTCTCGGGATTTCATCGTGTGCTGCATCACGAACTCAAGGGCTCACCGATCGGTCTGACGTTGGTCGAGATCGGCCCGATTCCCACCGACATGCTTGAGAGCGTGAAGAACGTGCGGGCCGCTGAACGGATGTTCACCCGGCTGCGTCGTTTGCAGTTGTTGCCCGAGGTGCCACGTGAACGCGTGGCAAGGGCAGTGTGTGATGCGATCGAAAACGGCACGACGAACGTGTGCCTGCCAAAACGCGCCAAGCTCTATCCGGTTCTGGTGGGGCTCCCGCAACGCATCGTCAACCTCATAACGTCAGACATCAAGCGCTAGATAGCGTTCACGGCGTGAGCCTGTGCGTCGTTGGTGACTTTGCGTGGGATGTGCTCATCCGCACCAACAATGAGGTGCTGAAAGGTGGCGATTCATTCGGTGAGGTGTTGCTGCACCCTGGCGGCAGTGCGGCCAACGTCGCCGTGTGGGCGCGCCGCTGTGGATTGGATACACATTTTGTCGGCAAGATCGGGCGTGATCGCCTCGGCGACCTGGCCCGCGAAGATCTCGACCGTGAGGGTGTCGTGCACCATTTCATTCAGACCGACGCCCACCTCACCGGCAGCGTGGCGGTGTTCGTCGATCAAACGGGTGAGCGCAGCATGGTCTCGGGGCGTGGTGCCGACTTTTTCTTGCTGCCCCAGGAACTGCCCAAGTCGGTGATCAATCGCACCGACTACCTCCATCTCACGGCGTGGTCATTCTTCACCGATCCACCCCGCACGGCTGCCCGCCTCGCCGCCGAAATCGCCCGGGCCAGCAACAAGTTCATTTCCTTCGACCCGGCGTCGTTTCAGATGATCGAGCAAATGGGTGTGGCCACCTTCTGGTCGTACATCAAAGACCTCGGTATCAAGGTGTTCCTGCCGAACTACGAAGAGGGTCGCGTACTGACCAATCTGTTGGAGCCCGCCGACATTGCCGCTGCCCTTTCCGCACAGCTTGCCGATGCCACGATCATCCTCAAACTCGATGCCGACGGCGCACTGGTGCATCACGATGGCGTCCAAACCGTCATCGCGCCGGCCACCAACAATCTGGTCGATGCCACCGGTGCCGGTGATTCGTTTGCTGGCGCCTACCTGGCGCACTTCGCGCGGCACGGTTCGGTCATTGACGCTGCCCGTTTCGCCACGCGTATCGCGGCCTGGGTCATCGAGCACATCGGTGCACGGCCAGTGAGCGATGCACCACTTGGGCGAATCATCGCCGCCAATTAGGCGCGCTGACTCTCTCCGGGCGTGAGACCGTCGGGCGGCAGACGTTCGCCGCGAGCTAGGGGAAAATATTTGTGGTGCCAGGCACCCGTCACTTCATAGATTGCCGTGCCCCGCTGGCCATCACTCGTCGTCACCAGCATCTCGCTCAATCCACCACCGATGGAATTTTGCTGGCCAGGGTTGAAGGCGTCGTATCGCTGCGCCCAGCGGCCCGTGGCGTCAACGTTGATGCCACGACCATTTTCCAGCAGGAATGTGACACGGCCGGCGAGCCCCCGCACATTTTCACCGAAGCGCTCGTACGACGTCGGGTTTTGTGACTCATCAAGCCAGTGAAGATCATGGCGAAACTCGCGCACGGCAATCGGTTCACCGCCGTCACTCGGCGACAAACATCCGTCGGTATAGATGCGGGCACCATTGGGCAGCTCCCAGCACCACACCGCCAGCATTCCTTCGGGGATGTGAATCGCCAACCACATCCACATCGGGCAGCGATAGTGCGTGCGAATACCCCATGAGTGGTCACGCTGGCCCCACCAGTTGTCGATCTGTTTCGTTTCACCCTTGTGGGTGACGGTGCCGTTGTACCAACCGCTCTGGAACATGTGCGACTGATCCCACACGACTTCGTGGCCGGCTTTCATCGTGCCGCGACGCAACTGATACGGCTGCACCCGGGCGGTGTAGGTGATGTCCATGGCGAGTGGCGATTTGTCGGAGGGCTCAACCAGGAGGCGTACCTGTTTGCGTGGCTCGATGATGTCAATGTGCACAGGGCCGACATTCCAGTCGTCGTGATCACCGTTGACCTCGCGGATATGTCGGGCCAGCATCGGTTTGTCGCCCCACCGACCCAACTGCAACGAGTCCATTTCTTTACGTGCCGGAAAGTGGGCGAGCGTCAGAATGAATACATCACCCAACTGATCGGTCGGGTGCATGATAAAAAACAGGCTTTCGCGCCAGTCGTGGTG
>JAEMQQ010000054.1 GCA_016463775.1 Ilumatobacteraceae bacterium
ATGCCCAACTCGGGGGTGGTGAGCATTCCTTTATAGATGAGCGTGCGCGACGACAGCGACGGAAAGTACGTGTGCAATTCGTCGGCGAGTTCGTGTTCGATGCGTTTGCGCGCCACAAACAACAAGCGGTCGAGCTCGACACCTGCTGCCCCGTTTTTGGCTGCCACAAACAGTTGGGAAAACGACGGCATCACCCGGCGCGCGCTCGCGCCGAGGCACGATGGCTCAACGGGCACTTCACGCCAACCGAGTGCGACGAGCCCTTCTTCGTCGAGCACGTTGGCAATTGCCGCTTTGGCTTGTTCAGCCAGCATCGTGTCAGCCGGCAAAAACGCCACGCCCACGCCATAGGCACCAGCCGCCGGCAACTCGACGCCGGCCACTTTGCGCAAAAACTTGTCGGGCACCTGCAACAAAATGCCAGCGCCATCGCCTGTTTCGGGTTCGGCACCAGTTGCACCGCGGTGCTCCATGCTGCACAAGGCACCCAACCCCGTTTGCACGATGCGATGGCTGGCCACACCCTTTATGTGCACCACGAACGACACGCCGCACGAGTCGTGCTCGAAGCGTGGGTCGTATAAGCCGCTGGCTGACGGCAGGTCGTGGTTCACTCGGGTTGCCTCACGTAATGGTCGTACCTACTGGTGCACCCACCGCAGTGGGCACCGGGACGACATTGGCCCGTACCCAAAGCATAACTGGGGCACCTGGGGCGTTGTAGAGCGGTGCTCACAGGATCTGGCGACCAAACAAGCAGATTCGCCATCCGAGTAAAGTTTCGGCGTGGCAATCATCGAAATTCGCAACCTTGCCAAGACCTATGGCACAGTCAAGGCGGTTGATGACATCTCGCTCGACATCGAGCCGGGTGAGTTCATCACCCTGCTCGGCCCCTCGGGTTCAGGCAAAACCACCGTGTTGCGAATGATCGCAGGTTTCGAAGACCCCGATAGTGGAACGATCCACTTGAATGGCGCCGAGATTACCCATCTTCCACCGTTTGATCGTGAAGTGAATACCGTCTTTCAGGATTACGCGCTCTTTCCCCACATGACCGTGCAAGACAACGTTGAATACGGCTTGCGCACGCGAAAAGTTCCCAAGGCAGAACGCGCCGAGCAAGCACGACAAGCAATTGCATCCGTCAAACTTGAGCACGCTCGCGAACGACTGCCCCATCAGCTCTCGGGTGGCCAACGACAGCGAATCGCCTTGGCTCGCACGTTGGTGTTGAGACCCAAGGTGCTACTACTTGATGAACCCCTCGGTGCTCTCGACCGCCAACTTCGCGAAGAGATGCAGGTCGAACTGAAGTCGATCCAGCGTGAAGCGGGCATCACGTTCGTGTTCGTCACCCACGACCAAGAAGAAGCAATGCGCATGAGTGATCGCATCGTGATTTTCAACGAGGGTCGCGTCGAACAAGTCGGTACCCCAGAACAGGTCTATGAACGCCCCACCACCAAGTTCGTTGCCGGCTTTTTGGGCTCGGCCAACATCGTCAGCGGCGAATCTGCCCAGAAACTTTTCGGGCACTCCAAGACCGTGAGCATCAGACCCGAGCGAATTCGCCTGCAGCCGTCAACTTACACACCAACACCCGACGAAACAGCACTACCGGTGGTAGTCAACGAGGCGGCGTTCATTGGGGCAAACACCGTGTACTTGGTTGACACCGACCATGGCATTGCGCTAAGCATTAGTAAGACAAACACAGAATTACTTGGGCAAGACAACAGTTTTGTTCCTGGTGATCGGGTTCTCGCAGTGTGGCGGAACAGTCACACGGTCGAGATACCCGCTTAGGACTGACTCAGGTCAGTAGGGGGTAAGGGAATGAAACGAAAGAACCAGGTGCTATTCGGCGCGCTGGCAGTTGCGGCAATGGTCATCAGCAGCTGTGGCAGCGACGACGGTAGTGCAGACGTAGAAATTAGCGTGCCGGATATTCCGATGCATGAATCAATGGGTGACTTTGAAGGCGAATTGAACATCGTCAACTGGTCCGGCTTCGTTGAGCCAGCCTGGACCGACAAGTTCACTGCCGACACCGGCTGCAAGGTGAATCCACGCGTCGCGGGAACCAGCGACGAGATGGTCACGCTCATGCGAACCGGTCAATACGACATCGTTTCAGCATCGGGTGATGCCGCACTTCGACTCATCGTTGGTGGCGACGTACAACCACTCAATATCGAGTTGATTCCGAACTTCAGCGACGACATCGCCGCTGGAATGAAGGGCAACGTGTACGACACGGTCAACGGCAAACCATACGGAGTACCGATTGGACGCGGCGCCAACCTGCTGCAGTACAACGACACCATCACGAATGGTGCTCCAGAGAGTTGGGATGTTGTCTGGGAAACAGACAGCCCCTACGCCGGAAAGATCACCGCCTACGACGCACCGATTTACATCGCGGATGCCGCGGTTTACCTGATGTACCACGAGCCAGATCTCGGCATCAAGAACCCGTACGCACTCGACGAGACTCAGCTTGCCGCTGCGATCGCCCTGTTGAAACAACAGAACACGATCATCGGCGAGTACTGGTCTGACCCGGTTGCGCAAATCACCTCGTTCGTCGGCGGTAACACTGTCGTTGGCACTTCGTGGGAAATTCTGCGTAAGTTTGCAGCACAAGACAACCTCAAGACGACCCTCCCGGTTGAGGGCTCGACTGGCTGGTTCGACTCTTGGCTGGTCAGCGCCACGACGAAGAACGTCAACTGCGCCTACGCCTGGATGGACTACACGAGCCAACCCGAGGTCAACGGTGCAATCGCCGTCAACTTCGGTATGGCACCTGCCAACGTTGCGTTCTGTGGTTCGAGTGCAGAAGCGCAAGCTCACTGCGACACGTTCTTTGCAGAAGATGAAGAGTTCTTCGAGCGAATTTGGCCGTGGACGACTCCGATTGAAACCTGCGTTGATGGTCGTACGGAAGTGAAGTGCACGAGCTTCCAAGACTGGACCAACGCTTGGGCAACCGTTAAAGGTTGATCCAGCGACGTGCGGGCCGAGCAATCGGCTTGCACTTAATGAAGTACATGGGTGTGGGGACCGAGCAATCGGTCCCCACGTTCATGTGGTGAAGGAGTTATGTCAGACACTTCGATGAGCACACAGCGCCGACCTATTTCGTCGTACCTGCTGCGTCGACCCAAAGTCAGGCTGCTGGGGCTGTTGGCCCTGCCGATGACCTGGATTGTGGGCGTCTATATTTTTTCGCTGTTTTTGCTGTTGGTTACGGCGTTCTGGAACGTGGATCCGTTCACTTCGCTCGTGTCACCGGCTTTCAACCTCGAAAATTTCCGTCTGATATTCACCAACTCGGCTTACATCGCAACGTCAATTCGTACGCTCTTCATCGCTCTCGCTGTTACGACGGTATGCGTCGTGTTTGCCGTGCCACTCGGCATCTTCATGGCAAAGATTGCCAGCCCGCGGTTACGAAACGCGCTGGCAGTTGCCATCACCCTGCCGTTGTGGGCCGGGTACCTGGTCAAGGTGATTGCAATGCGCTTGGTGTTCACCGAAGAAGGCTTTTTCAACTGGCTCATGGCACCGTTGGGCATCAGGGGCCCAGGGTTCTCGATTCCAATCGTCATTCTTACGCTCACCTATCTATGGTTTCCGTACATGGCGCTGCCGGTCTACACCGCTATTCGACAGATTCCGCCGATTCTCTTTGATGCCTCGAGTGACATGGGGGCAAAAGGCTTCATGACCGTCTACCGCGTGGTGCTGCCACTGATCGTTCCGGCCATCATCGCCGGGTCAGTCTTCACCTTCTCGCTGAGTTTGGGTGACTATCTGGCAGCGCGATTCACGGGTGGCTCCACCCAAATGATCGGCAGCATCATCGCGGCGAACATCAATCTCAATCCCCCGGTGGCTGCGGCCTACTCGATGGTGCCGATTACGTTCGTCGTCATCTACCTCATGGTGGCGCGCCGAACCGGTTCGCTGGAGCGCATGTAACCATGCTGAGGCTTTCACGCACTGCACGTCTGATGCTGATTTCCGTCGTGTGTTTGATACTTCTCTTCATGTATGTGCCGTTGTTCGTATTGATTTTGAATTCATTCAACGAATCGCAGATTTCAGGTTGGCCAATCAAGAGTTTTTCCACCAAATGGTGGGAGTTCGCCCGCACCTACCAGCCGATTCGTGACGCGCTGCTCAACTCGGTGCTGGTAGCAAGTGGCGCGGTCATCATTGCCTCAACACTCGGCACGCTGGTGGCATTTGCAATGAAAGGCTTTGCCTTTTTCGGCAAGAGCACCGTAAACATCTTGGTGGTGCTACCGATTGCACTGCCTGGTGTGGTTACCGGTGTCGCCTTCAGTAACACCTACTCAAACTTTCTTTCGCCCGCTGGTATCAACATCGGCTATTTCGGCATGATTGTTGCCCACGCGACATTTTGCATCGTCATGGTGTTCAACAACGTGTTCGCCAGACTGCGCCGTATGAACCCAAACCTGCAGGAAGCGTCGGCCGATTTGGGTGCCGGGCTCTGGCAGACTTTCCGGCTCGTCACCTTTCCGCAATTCCGCACCTCGTTTGCCGCCGGTGCGCTGCTCGCGTTCGCCCTGAGTTTCGACGAGGTGGTCGTCACCATCTTCACTGCCCCACCTGGTATCGACACCCTGCCACTGTGGATTTTGAAAGAGGTCGGACGACCAAACCAGGCAAGTGTGGTGAATGTCGTGGCCACGGTGGTGATCATGCTTTCACTCATCCCCGTGTACATCTCACAGCGCCTGGCGCGAGCCCAGGAGAACGAGGGCTAAGCCACG
>JAEMQQ010000003.1:0-9793 GCA_016463775.1 Ilumatobacteraceae bacterium
GCCCCCGGCATGAATCGAACATGCGACCTGCGGTTTAGGAAACCGCCGCTCTATCCAACTGAGCTACGGGAGCGAGGATGACGCTCAATATAGTGCGATGTTTGTCAAGGGCTTCACCATTAGCCACCTCATGAGTTGTCGAGTTCATTCGCTGATGTCTACGCGGGTTACGCCAACTACGCTCGCTCCAGAGGCAGGCACCCATGGATGATGCACCACAACTGAAACATAAATATGGACGCATAGATAAGGACTACGCGATGGCCCTCGCCACGCGAGCCCCAGAGGATGACGGCCCCATCTACATGGTGAACCTCATGAAGTATCACGAAGTTGCGCAATACACCGCCGATGCCAGTGTCGATAAGCCCATCAGCGGTCGTGAAGCTGACGATCGATATAACCCGGCATCGATTCTGGCCAAAATTGGTGCCGCCATTGTGTTCGTCGGCGATGTGGTGGGCAACCATGTCGGCAGCGAAGACTGGGATCGTATTGCAGTCGTTCGTTACCCGTCACGCAAATCATTCATTGACATGCAATCACGCAAGGACTTCAGCGAAAAGCACGTGCACAAAGCCGCTGGCATGCAACGCACCATCATCGTGTGTTGTCGTCCCCAGGATTTGTCGCTTGACACTCGAGGTCGACCACAGGCCGACGATGATCGCCACATAGTGATGATTGTGCGCCGCACGAGTGACCGTGTAGCGGCATTTGCAGCAGTGCCCAACGCAGTGAACCTCACCGCTGAAGGCACCATCATCGGCGATGGTCGAGCGTGGGACACCGTGCAGTTTCTGGCGGTTGCTTCCGCCAGCGACGCAGAGTCACTGGCGAAGTCGGTTACGGCAACTGCCAACGGTGACGCGTACGTGATGACGGTTCGCGCCTCCATGGACGCCATCACCCAAGGCTGACGTGCACCTCGAGATTGATCGTCGCGATATTCGCCGGTCGCAACTTGTAGCCAGCCCGCCACCGACTGACTTTGCACCCAATCAAGTGCTGTTGCGGCTGGAAAGTGCCGCACTGACGTCAAACAACGTGACTTACGCCTTGAGTGGTGACATGCTCGACTACTGGGGTTTCTTTCCGACCACGGATGGTTGGGGGCGCTTGCCCGTAATGGGTTTCGGCATGGTCACCGCCTCCACATGTGCCGATGTACGAGTTGGCACGCGGTATTTCGGTTTCTTCCCGCTCGCAGACCACCACGTGGTGAACGCCCAGCCATCCCGAAACGGCTTCGTTGATGTGGCCTCGTGGCGTGACAAGCACGCCATGACCTACCGCAGTTTCGAATTGGCCGAGCCCGGCACGCACGACGATGCCATCCTGATATTTCGCGGGCTATTCACTACCTCGTATTTGCTCAACGACTTTTTGCAGCAAAGCAACCACTTCGATGCCAAGCGCATCGTGATAACGAGCGCATCAAGCAAGACCGCAATCGCACTCGCCCATTGCCTGCAGCGCACCTCTTCGCTACAGGTCGTCGGTTTGACTTCGGCAAAAAACTTGGCGTTTGCCGCAGGTGTCGGTGAATACGACCAGGTAGTTACCTACGACGACATCGCTTCGCTTTCCACCGACGTGCCGAGCGTGGTGGTCGACATGGCCGGCAGTCAAAGTGTGATTGTGGCACTCCACTTGCACATGTCTGGCAATGTCATGCACTCGAGCAGTGTTGGCGCCACCCACTGGGACGCAAACCGCGGCAGCGTGGCGATTACCCCACCACAGCCCGAATTTTTCTTTGCACCATCACAAATTGCCAAACGGGGCAAGGAGTGGGGCCGCGAGGTGCTCAACCAGCACATTGCCGAGGCTCTGCAACTTTTCATTGAAGATTCAGCCCGATGGCTGACCGTTCACCACACACGCGGTGCAAGCGCAGTTGCCGCACTGTATGGCGAGATGGTTGCCGGTCAGGTTGACCCGAACCGTGGTCATATCGTCTCGTTCGACGCCGAATAAGTAACTGGCATCAATACGGCAGGGTGTAACTGTTCTCAAATTCATCCTGCAGCACCGTGGCGATCGTTGATGTTGTGTCAACGACTAGTTCTTGGGTGAGCACCCGCATGCGGTATGACCAGCCTGCCGGCACAGCAAGTCGCTCACCGAGCGTTGGCAGCGATTCCTGCGACATGGTTGGGTCGACACCCACGCATAATGCCTGCATGACGTAGGCCTCGCCAGCGGGGTTCACCAACTCGAACACGGGCTTACCGGCATCCCAATAAAACACTGCACCACGATTGACTCTTTTCTCGGTGTAGGCGCCAGCATTTAGCTTGTCGCCAAGATGCAGTGTTGCAATGCGGCGAAACATGATGCCCCCAAACTCCCGCAAGACCGGCTCGACTGGTGCCACTTTGGTGCCCAAGCCGTCCAAAACCCACTGGCGTGGACCGTTGAGTTTTACGAACACTGCACCCATTTCTTTGGCGATCACATCAGCATCGAGCTTTTCCCACAGTTCTTGGGGGCAGTCGTTCAACATTTGGGTGCCGTACACCTCGGCATGCAGGCCGTCATCACGCAGGAAAATCGGCAGAACCTCGCCATATCGCACACCCCGCATACCGTCGATAAGCCGCCCTGATGATGTCATGTTGTTGATTCCCCCATTGCGCCACCGTAGTAAAAATCGGCAACAATTGACGCATGGAAGCCCCGCGCACCTCCGTGGATGTCGCCATTGTCGGTGCAGGTTTTGCCGGAATGTATATGTTGCACCGCGCCCGGCAGGCAGGTCTCACGGCGCAGGTATTCGAGCGTGGTGCTGGTGTCGGCGGCACGTGGTTTTGGAACCGCTACCCCGGTGCGCGCTGCGATGTGCCGAGCCTCGAGTATTCGTATCAATTCTCCGAAGAACTTCAGCAGGATTGGAATTGGTCGGAAAAATATGCCACCCAGCCCGAGATCTTGCGCTATGCAGAACATGTCGCTGACCGATTCGACCTGCGACGCAACATTTCATTCAACACCACGGTGAAATCCCTGCAATGGCAGGACGATTCGTGGCTGGTGACAACTGCGCAGACCGCCGAAGCCGCTGCGTCGACCACTGTTGCACGATTCGTTGTGCTTGCGACGGGTTGTTTGTCATCGGCAAACAAACCAACTTTTCGTGACGATCATTTGTTTGCCGGTCACACGTTTCACACGGGTGCATGGCCCCACGATGGTGTCGACTTCACGGGTCAACGCGTGGCAGTAATCGGCACCGGGTCGTCAGGTATTCAAGCGATTCCCTTGATTGCCCAGCAAGCCAAACACCTCACCGTGCTGCAACGCACTCCTGCCTATTCGATTCCTGCCCGCAACCAGCAACTTGCCCCCGAGTACATCGCAGATATCAAGGCCAACTACCCGGGCTTCCGACGAAAAAATAGCCTCACTCGTGCAGCATTGGGTGGCGACACCCCGACAGGGCCACACGGTGCATGCGAGGTGAACGACGACGACCGATATGCAGCACTGGAAGCCCGTTGGCAAAAAGGGGGTCTGCTTTTTTTGGGTGCGTTCAACGACGCGCTCACCAACCCCGAGTCGAACCGGCTCATCGCCGACTTTGTGCGTGACAAAATTCGTCAAACAGTGAGCGATCAACGAACCGCTGCGTCGTTGACACCTGACTCGATCATCGGATGCAAACGTCTCTGTGTCGATACCGAGTACTACGACACGTTCAACTTGCCGAACGTGTCACTTGTTGATCTGCGACAGCGCCAAATCGAGCGGTTCACCACAGGGGGCATCGTCGTCGGCGAAGACGAGCACCGCGTTGACTCCATCGTGTTTGCCACCGGGTTCGATGCCATGACTGGGGCAATAGCCAAAATCGCCATCACGGGTCGCGACGGCATGACGCTGCACGATGCCTGGTCGGCGGGGCCGGTGAATTACCTCGGGTTGTCAGTGCACGGCTTCCCCAACTTGTTCACGATTACCGGCCCAGGTAGCCCGTCGGTGCTCACCAACATGATCGTGTCAATCGAGCACCATGTGGAATGGATCGCTGACTGTGTGTCGTGGCTCAACAACGAGGGCCGCCGCAGTATCGAGGCGACTGCCGATGCCCAAGACCACTGGGTGCAACACGTGAATTCGGTGGCCGGAATGACGCTGTATCAGTCGTGTAGTTCGTGGTACCTCGGGGCGAATGTGCCGGGCAAACCACGGGTATTTATGCCATTGCCCGGCTTCCCTGCGTATGCCCAACGCTGTGCCGATGTGGCTCGCGAGAACTACCACGGCTTCGTGCTTGACTAAAGACATGACCACCATCGAACGCCCGTCATCCAACCCGTTCTTGGCGGGCAACTTGGCACCGGTGCACGAAGAAGTCACCGTCACCGACCTGCGCATAACTGGCACTATTCCTACCGAGCTCACCGGTCGCTACTTGCGCAACGGGCCAAACCCCGCGGGTGATATCAACGAAGCGAAGTATCACTGGTTTACCGGCCACGGCATGGTGCACGGCATTCGTCTTGACGCCGGCCAAGCCAAGTGGTACCGCAACCGTTGGGTGCGCACCAAAGAAGTGTGTGACATTCTCGGCGGCACACCACCCCCGAGCGACTGGCCAGCCAAGCATCCATCGTTTCCGGCCAATACCAACATCGTGGGGCACGCCGGCCGCACGTATGCCATCGTCGAAGCCGGCTCTCCACCCGTGGAGTTGTCGTACGACTTAGACACCGTACGTGTTTCCAACCTTGAAGGCACCTTGCCATTCGCATTTTCTGCTCACCCCAAGCGCAACCCCGCCACCGGCGAGATGCACGTGATGACCTATTACTGGGGCTGGGGTAACCAAGTGCAGTATCTCGTAGTGGGTGTCGACGGCCGCGTGCGTCGCCACGTTGACATTCCGCTGCCAGGTGGCCCGATGATTCACGACCTGGCCATCACCGAAAAATATGCGCTGATCTTCGACTTGCCGTGTGTCTTCAATTTGGATGCCGCAAAGAGCGGTGCCGGTCTGCCCTACTACTGGGATCGGGCGTATGAGCCACGCATCGGTTTTCTGCCGCTCGAAGGTTCAGCCAGCGATGTGAGATGGGTCGGCATCGACCCGTGCTACATCTTTCACCCGATGAATGCCTACGACGACGGTGACGAAGTGGTGCTTGATGCTGCGCGACATCCGCGCATGTTTGATCGCGAACAACGCGGGCCCAGCGAGGGCGACCCCGTGCTCACGCGCTGGCGGCTCAACCCCACCACTGGGGCGTCTCGGGAGACTGTGATCAGCGACCGTCCGCAGGAGTTTCCGCGGATTCGCGAATCGCTGATTGGACGCAACTATCGATACGGCTACTGTGCCGGCGTTGGTGCAGGATTCACACAAGACACACTCACGAAAGTCGACCATCTGACGGGTTCGGTCACTGCCCGCAGTGATCAGCCACGCTTTGGTTACGGCGAGCCGGTGTTCGTACCCCGTGCGGGTGGCACCGCCGAAGACGACGGTTGGGTGATGGCACTGCGTCACGACACCCACAGCGACACATCGGATTTGGCAATGTTCGATGCACGAGCACTTGACGACGACCCCGTGGCCGTAGTGCATCTGCCCGTGCGTGTGCCCAACGGCTTCCACGGCAACTGGATTCCTGACACCGCCTGAGATACCCGATATGTCGGCGGGCTGAAGCAACCCTAAACATTCACCGTGTGGACATTCGGCTGATTGGTTTGAGTCTGAAACTGATGTTATAGTCAGGGGAACTTCACAGGGAGACCGTCATGTCACGCCAAATTCGCCTCATTTCTGCTCTCACGGCCCTGTGCCTCGTCATCGGGGCCTGTTCTTCGGGTTCAGATACGCAGGCCGGTTCGTCGATCGCGCGCACCAAAAATGCTGCGCTCCCGGCCACCACAGTTGTTGACGCCACCGCCACAACAGTCCCCGCCACAACAGCCACCACAGTTGCTGACGCCACCGCCACCACTGTTCCAGGCGCCACCGCCACAACTGTTGCCGGCACAACCGCCACCACGAACCCTGGTGCAAAATCTGACAGTAATAAGTCGAAGGTATCTGTAAATGCGAGTGTGGACATTGCCGAGACCATCGTCGTCCCGTCGAAACTCTGCAAACTCATGGGGCTCAACTGTGACGCACTGGATTTCGCCGAAGTCACTGTTTCAAGCCCAACTTCGTTCGTTGCCACAGCAGCAATCCCAACTTCGTCGATCAAACTGCCAAGTGGTGACGGTTACGGCTTCAAAGTGCTCACCACCGAATTAGAGGTAGCAACTGACGGATCAAGCTACGAATACGGAATTCTTGCTGACATCGAGTTGGTCCTTGGCGGCTCAAGACTGCCATTGAGCCTCGTCGGAGAATTCGTTCCTTCCGACGCGACCGTTGCCATCGAAATGTCGAACAACAATGTTGGCCTCAAAAATGCAATGGGAATTCCCGGCTTTGACATCACATCACTCACTGCCAAAAACACCTACGTCGGTGGGGTTCCCAAAGGGGTGGGTTTCGCCGTTTCTGGCAAGATTCCCAACTTTTTGAAAGAGCTCGGGGTCAACCCGAATACGCCATTCACGGCTGCGATCGAGTTTGGTGTCGGCGTGACCGTCGGAATGGGCCTCGGCTCTCGAAACGGTGGGTCGCCAGACATCGTCTCGATTCAAAACGTGCTCTCTGCAAAATACATGCAGGCTTCATTTTCGACAGTGGGTGCCACGATTGCCGGCGTTGAGTATCGCAAGGGTCTCCATTTGGTATTCGATGGCATGTTCGGAAAGACCCCGGTCTTTGTCGACGGCAGCATCGCACCGAGCGAGCGCATTATCGAATTTGAAATTGGCAGTTTCGACCTTGCTGGGTTCAAGTTTGACGAGTCCAAAGGAAAGCTCGTGTGGACGGCCCAAGATGTCGAGCTCGGATTCTCCGGTGGTTTAGCGGGCTATGGCATCTCCGGTCGCATGGCTGGATCATTCGACACCGTCGGCGGCATCTCGCTGAAGGGTGAGGGGGGCTTCAAGCCCGGTGGTGTCGATCTCGGCAGCCTCAAACTGGACTTCGTCGCAAATAAAGATGGCGTGAAATTCATCGGAACGGGCAGTCAAAAGTTTGGAGTGATGTCGGGCGAGACCACCGTTGGGTTCAAATCGTTTCCCAACAATAAGTTCGGTTTTGAAATGGGCGTCGGTGGAGGACTCCAGATTCCGGGTGCGCCAGAATTTGCATCGGTCGATGGCAAGCTCTCCATCACCAATTGCCCAGCCATGACGTGCGCTGCGCCAACCGACATACCGGTGGCGTCGATCATTGGATCTGCCTCGTTTTATAAACAGCCGAGACAGCAATTCACCTTAAAGGTTGACCCAAACAATTGGGGTTTTAGAGAAGAACTCAAATTCAATTTCAATGAAAATCAGAGTTACGAGAGCAACGGCTTCATGGTTTTTGTGAAGGCATCAGGCACTGGCTCTATCACGATTTCCGATAAGGGCATCTCGCTTGGTCAAGGAAACTTGAGCGCAAGTGCCGGTTTCAAGACCCCTGATGTCAATGTTCCGAAGCAAACCGTTGTGGTGACTGAAACCCGTTTGCCCCGTACAAAAACTACGTGCAGCTATTGGCCACGCACCAGGGTCGTCAAGAAATGCAATACATGGACGGAGTACTACACCAACCGAGCTGGCGGCCAGACCATCTCAGAGGCTTTCACAATCAAGGGCATTGAAGTGGCCCTTGGGGCCTCGGTTGGGATAGACGCAAGGGGCTTCTACATCGAGGTTCAACCAGGAAAAGATGTCAAGGGAGCACGGCTTTACTTCAAGAATTAACCTGTCTGCTTGGTCTGCAAAGTAAGAAGCCGTATAACTTCGTCTAGGCTTCGGCTTATGCAGCGCAAGTTGTTTCATGCCTTCGGCATGGTGGGTTTTGCAGCTTTGTTGGCTCTGAACTTGGCGTCGTGCGCGGGTTCAAAGGCTGCTGCGCTGCCAATTGCCTCTGACCTGGTGCCCACCGAAAACGGGTGGTCGTTTGCCAATTATCCCTCGTCGGCATTTCCTGATGTTCAGTTCGACACCGTCGACATGTTGGCGATGTTCGGCAATGACACCAACGTATGCATTGACGGAATTGCCGACCCATGCATCCTCACCGCCGAGGCCGCCACCTGGGCACAGATGGTCAACCAGTCGCGCGCGTCTGGGTCTTGCATGGGTCTTGCCGTGCTTGCCGCACAGCGTTTCAATGACAACGTTTCACCGGTGACGGCAACGCTGGGGTCAGACGAGTCGACTTTGCGGGCCGTTGCGCGGGCATTTGCAACCCAGTTCTTGTCAGAAGCCCAAGCAGAATCCGAAAAGTGGTTGCAGTCTTCGCTCAGCGACATTGTCAAAACGGTGAAGGCGTCACTGGCAGAAAATAAAGTCGACTACACGCTCGGGCTCTTCGGGCCGAATGGCGGTCACGCCGTTACCCCGTTCGCTGTCGAATACCCGAGTGATGGTGTCGCCCGACTGATGGTGTACGACTCGAACTGGCCTGGACGAAATCGTTATGTCGATGTGAACTCCGAGGCTGATACTTGGACATTTTCCTACAGCTCTGACACACCAGAAACTGATCCTGAACCGTGGGTGGGTGGACGTGGCGACATGGACCTCACCCCGATTCGCTTCGAGAAGCTCACCTGTCCGTTTTGTGCAACGGATGTTGAGGTGAAAAACACCTCATTCTTGATTCGTACCGACGACCCCGAGTTCAGCCTTGAAACCGAGGCAGGAGTCATCACCCAAGATGGAACTGCGCTTCCAGAAGGTGCATCCGTGCTGAAGGTGAAGGGGGCTGTCGGCACGAGAACATATGACTACATCGTGAAGTTGCCGCAGCGCGAACTATCGGCTGCAAACACCAGGAATGAATTGCGGGTCAAGGGCAATGCAAGTGTCTTTGCGATGATTCCCTCGGGCATCGCGCAATTTCAGACATCGGCGAAGATGGTGTCGCCCGTGGTCTTCACCGATAATTCGGTAAGCACCACCGACCCGACAATCTCGCTGAAGGTTGCTTCCAAGAATCTTGTTGCCAGCGTCTCTGGCTCGTCCACTTCTCTGACCCTCGAGGGCAACGCCCTCAGTGTGGCCGTCACTTTGCCTGGTGGCGAAATAGTGCAACAGCGCGTCGACGAAAGCCAGCCTGCTCTGTTGTCAGAGGTGAACCCATCAACAGGTGAAGTCGTGGTACTTCAAGCGTCTGAATCTGGGCAAGTTACCCGCACTGAGATTGCAACCGATGGCACCCGTACCGAAAACATCTCCGCCGAAAAACTCGACCTTGTCTCGGTGGTTCCGGTGTTACCACCCACGCTTGAGAGTGTGGCAAACCCTGCCCTACCAGCACCAGCAGACCGAGACCTCAACAACCCGAGCTATAAAGCTGACGCGGCGTATGTGGCACCAGTAGCCACCAGCCAGGCGCCACAGAGCGACCCAACGCCCACAACCGAAGCACTGCGATCGACCGCAACGGCTGACACGGCCCCAACATCCACCATTCCGCTGGCCGCAACGGCTGACACCACGCCAAACACAATCAGGGAAGTTACAACGACAGTTTCACCTGCAACCACAGCCACAACGACAACCACGCTGCCGCGCACCACCATCACAACGACAACGACAACGACGCTGCCACGCACCACCATCACAACGACAACCACGCTGCCTCGGACAACCACAACACTCCCACGCACCACCATCACAACGACAACCACGCTGCCTCGGACAACCACAACACTCC
>JAEMQQ010000003.1:9893-10556 GCA_016463775.1 Ilumatobacteraceae bacterium
CACGCACCACAACCACGACAGTCCGACGCGCCACCATCACAACGACAACAACAGTCCCGCCAACAACAACAACCACGACAGTCCCGCCAACAACAACAACCACGACAGTCCCGCCAACCACAACAACAACCACGACAGTCCCGCCAACCACAACAACAACGACCACAATTCCGTTGCCGACGTATACGGTCACCTACAACGGCAACAGCAATACTGGGGGTTCGGTTCCCTCGTCCCGCACATCCAGTTCATCATTCACTGTTGCTGCAAATTCAGGAGAGCTGGTCCGGACCGGTTACTCCTTCGCAAGCTGGAATACTGCCGCCAACGGTTCTGGCACCACGTACACCGCAGGTTCATCGACGCTTTCCATGACAGCTAGCACAACGCTCTACGCCCAATGGACCGCCGCGACCCTCACGGTCACCACCGACGAACAAAGCGGCAGCGCAATCGACAGCGTGTCGACTACCACCGGCGGAACAATCTCATCATCACCAGGCACACCGACCCGCAGCGGCTACACGTTCAACGGCTGGTTCACCGCATCATCAGGCGGCAGCGCACTGTCATTCCCCTACACCCACAACCAAACTGCAAACTTCACCCTCTACGCCCAATGGACCGCCGCGACCCTCACGGTCACCACCGACGAACAAAGCG
>JAEMQQ010000003.1:10656-66737 GCA_016463775.1 Ilumatobacteraceae bacterium
CCACCGGCGGAACAATCTCATCATCACCAGGCACACCGACCCGCAGCGGCTACACATTCAACGGCTGGTTCACCGCATCCACCGGCGGCAGCGCACTGTCATTCCCCTACGCCCACAACCAAACTGCCAACTTCACCCTCTACGCCCAATGGACCGCTGCCGGACCAACGTGTGCAGCCGGTGGAGCCTGTGCGGTGGGTGACACCGGGCCGGGTGGGGGAGTCGTATTTTATGTTGCGGGCGCGAACTTCACGTCGACTGGCTCCGATTGTGCAACCGCATGTCGATATCTCGAGGCCGCGCCAACGGATCAATCCACTGGGGTTGCGTGGGCAACTAGCGCCGCAGCTTGCTACGCAGATGGGTCTGATTCAGGGACGAATGATTGCGAAAACTACAGTATTTATTCGAACACGTCCGGTCAAGCCGCTTCACGAACCGCAGGGGAAGGAATCGGAATGGGAATGGCAAACACAAATCAGATCTATGATCGGCTCACCTTTGCAGGCTCAGCTTTGACGAGTGCGTATGCTGCTGGAATTGCGTGGGCCTACACCAACAACGGCAAGAGCGATTGGCATCTGCCCAGCAGGAACGAGTTGAACGAGTTAAGACAACAGGCGGAAAGCGTTGGTGGTTTTGTTGCGACCGAATACTGGAGTTCTTCGGAGTACTACGGCCGATACTACGCTTCAGCCCAGACCTTCCTCGGCCAGGCTCAGTTCTTTCAAGTCAAGGGAGTCACATTCAGGGTTCGCCCTGTGCGGGCTTTCGGACCAAGTTGTGCAGCCGGTGGAGCCTGTGTAGTTGGAGACACGGGCCCTGGCGGCGGCATCGTATTTTACGTACATGACGACGCCGACGACCTTTTCACGTCGACGGGCTCGGATTGTGGTACCAGCTGCAAGTACATGGAGGCTGCACCAACAGATCACTCAACGAGGCTTGCGTGGTGCGATAATCAAACTACGAACTTGGGGGTAGCTGCCCAGGGAATTGGTTCGGGCATGTCCAACACCACCACCGCAGACGGCACCTGCACTTCGGGTGCCATTCAAACTGCGGCCGATTACAGCAACAACGGCAAGACCGACTGGCACCTGCCATCAAAGAACGAGTTGAACGAGTTGTGCAAGTACGCAAGAACTCAAGCCTTCGGAGCGAACTGCACCAATGAGATTGCAGGAAGTCATCGAGCTGGATTCTCGTTTGATGACTTCTACTGGAGCTCGTCCGATAACCCCGAACGGGGCGACGATGCGTACGCCCAGTACTTCATCAACGGAGGCTGGAACACCGCATCAAGATGGGACCTGTACTACGTGCGTCTAATTCGGGCTTTCGGCTGAAGCAACCAAAATTATTCACATTGACTTAAGCACTAATCTCTCAACAATGCCAAAAAAGAGAAAGCCTGGGCCTACACTCGGCACGACGTACGACGATGCAGACGCGATAAAGCTCTCCCTCATAAAAGCCACTATCAAGCTCTTGCGTAGTGGAACCTTGGTGGGTGACCTCACTTCAATCGCCATAACTGATTGCGCAAAAGTTGACAAAATGTATGTGAGGCGCTTTTTTGGTGATCGAGACCACCTGTTCCTTGCCTCAATTCTTCATCTTGTCGAAACCCAGTCGTCGCTCGTTGGTACTTCCTTATTCAGAGCCAACAACTCAACCAGAATCAACCCTGATGTTGTGCTGGCGTTTTCCCTCTTTACCTACCTGGCTAAAAAACCTGATCTGGAACCACAACTACGGGGGCTGACTGAAGCAGTTCTCAATGCGTACCGCCGACAAGTTGAAAACGAATTCGGATTATCTGGTGAACCAGCCACCCAACAAGCGGTACTCGCGCTAATGGCGATGGTTGGATTTCTTTCAACCGGACATCTACTTCCAGTCGAACTTCGTGACATTACAAAGTGGTTGGAGTCACGACGAGATGTGCTGAGAGCACTTGGGCGTCAGAACCGCTGACCGGGCCACCGGCTTTTATGGCAACTGGATTCCTGATAGCGCCTGAGATACCTGAATTTCGGGCGATTACTTCGAGAAATTCACCGACTTTTTCGGCGTAGCCGCACACACACTTCTGTAAATGTCAACACTTTGGTTGACTTGACAACTTTCGTAGGAGTGATACAACCAGTGACCATGACCGAGCCCACCACCACACCAAGCGGTTCTGAGTACCGCGTCGTCACCGTGGCTGACCTGCGCCACGAGCTGCAGCGTGAGCATCTGATTATCGATGCTCATCTTCAGACAATCTCCAATCAAGTTACCGCGCTTGATTTGCGATTCAGCGACTTCCGGGATGACACCGTGCGACGGTTTGACGAGTTAGACGAACGCCTACGATTCAACAAAACTCTGGTCGTTGCCTCTGTCTCAGCCGTAGCCAGCGCTGCATCAGTTGCTGTATCACTCCTGCGCTAAATGCGCAGGAGTGATGTTACGAACGGTGATAGTTCGGTGATTCGTGCGTGATTGTCACGTCGTGAGGATGGCTCTCTTCACGCCCAGCGGTGGTCACGCGCATGAACTTGGCACGACGATACAAATCAAGCAGCGTCGCTGCGCCGACATATCCCATACCCGAGCGCAAGCCACCAACCAGTTGATACACCACATCCGCCAGCGAACCGGCGTACGCCACGCGACCCTCGATGCCTTCGGGAACCAATTTGTTGCGACCACCACTGCCCTGCGCCGAGCCATAGCGATCAGCACCCAACCCCGCCATCGCGCCAAGTGAACCCATACCGCGATAACTCTTGTAACGACGGCCCTCGAACAACTCCACTTCGCCAGGCGCTTCGTCGGTACCGGCAAACAAACTGCCGAGCATCACCACATTGGCGCCAGCGGCCAATGCTTTGACCAAGTCACCCGAATACGTAACGCCACCGTCGGCAATCGCGGCGACGCCGAGTTGTTGGGCTCGCTGCGAAGCAAACCAAATCGCCGACAACTGTGGCATGCCTGCACCCGCAACAACCCGAGTCGTGCAAATTGAACCGGCACCGACCCCAATCTTCACGGCATCAACCCCGGCACCGTGCAATGTTTCGACACCACTTTCGTCGACCACATTGCCCGCCACCACCGCCAGATCAGGCCAACTGGCCTTCACGCGTTCGACTGCCTTCACCACCCCCATCGAATTACCGTGCGCGGTATCAATGACCACCGCATCAACCTGCACCTGGGCGAGTGCCTCCACTCGCTGCTCGAGATCTTCACCCACCCCAACTGCCGCCGCCACACGCAAGCGACCCGCCGAGTCGCGCGTGGCGTTGGGAAACTCTTGGCCTTTCATGATGTCTTTCACCGTGATCAGCCCGCGCAGGCGACCATCAGCATCGACCAACGGCAATTTTTCGATCCGGTGGCGTTGCAACAGCAATTTGGCTTCGTCAAGCGTGGTGCCCTCGCGGGCAGTCACCAAACCTTCACTGGTCATAAATTCACTCACCGGTCGCTTGTAGTCGCTCGCTGAGCAAAAGCGCACATCGCGGTTGGTCAGAATGCCCACCAGCACACCGGCGGCATCAGTAATTGGCACTCCCGAAATTTTGTAGCGATTCATCAGGTGTTCGGCGTCGTCGAGTGTTGCTGTTGCTGGCAGCGTGACCGGGTCACTGATCATTCCAGATTGTGAACGTTTTACTTTTTGCACCTCGGCGGCTTGGTCTTGCACCGACAAATTGCGGTGCACGACCCCGATGCCACCGCAACGGGCCATGGCGATGGCCAACCTGGCCTCGGTTACACGATCCATCGCGGCCGACACAAGCGGAATATTCAGCACGATGTCTCGCGCAAAGGTGGTTGCAGTCTCGACTTGGTCGGGCAACACATCGCTGAAGCCCGGTACGAGCACGACATCATCAAAAGTAAGCCCTTCGAAGCGGTCAAAAACTTCGTGATTGTGGCTCATGCTGGGGCTCCTTAGGCAAAGCGTAGAGGCTGATGGGTTTTCTCAACGAGTGGCCGATCGAGGAATTCAACGAGGGCGCGCACCAGCAGGTGATGCTCGGCTTCATGCATACGGGCGGCAAAGTCGGCGAGGCTCTCACCCCTCGGCATGGCAACCTGCACCGCGGCCAGTGAGGATCGCCGGGTACCCGGTTACTTCGGCAATGTCGACGACGGGTAGTGAAGCATCACGCAACACTTGCGCCGTGCCGCCACTGGCGAGCAGATCCCAGCCGAGTTCGCACAACGAACGTGCGAAGTCGACCACGCCGGTCTTGTCATAAACACTGAGCAACGCTCTCGGCACGCGCCCAGACTAGGTTCAGGGCATGAAAATTGGTGTACAAATCTGGCCGCAGGCCACCACGGTCAAAGCAATGCGCAACGTCTGGCGGGCAGCCGATGATATTGGCGTCGACAGTTTGTGGACTTGGGACCACTTTTATCCGCTCTCTGGCGACCCCGAGGCAGAACACTTCGAGTGCTACACACTGCTCGCCGCCATGGCGGCCGACACCAAACACGCCACCATTGGCGCACTCGTCACTTGCTACAGCTATCGCAATGCGCAACTGCTCGCCGACATGGCCCGCACCATCGACCACATCAGTGAGGGGCGATTTATTTTGGGCATCGGCTCGGGTTGGTTCGAGCGCGACTACAAGGAATATGGCTACGAGTTCGGCACCGGCCCCGGGCGACTCAAATTGCTCGAAGCTGGCCTGCCTGTCATCAAAGAACGGATGAGCAAACTCAACCCCGGCCCGGTCAACGGCAAGATTCCGTTGATGATTGGTGGCAGCGGCGAGCGCGTCACTTTGCGACTCGTGGCGCAATATGCCGATCAACTCAACACGTTCGGGCCACCAGAAAACTTCAAACGAAAAAACGACATTCTCAACGAATGGTGCACCAAGGTCGGCCGTAACCCCAAAGACATCGAACGAACCGTCGCCGTCAAGCCAGAAGAGCTGGAAAAGGTCAGCGAGTATGCAGCCGCCGGTGCCGACCACATGATCGTGATGCTTGGTCAGCCATTTGATCTTTCGGCAGTGGAGAAGTACCTAGCCTCAACACGGTGAGCCAAGTACTACAACGGTCGGCGTTCGTCCGACTGCAGGTTGCCAACCTCTCGTCGGGTGTGGCCAACGGCGTGGTGATGATTACCGTGCCGTGGCTCGTGCTCGAGCGCACCGGTTCGCCCGCCCAAGCCGGGCTCCTCGCTGCCTTGGTGAGCCTCCCCGGCATTTTTGTCTCACCAATAATCGGTGGCCTGATTGATCGCGTCGGTCGTCGTGCAGTCTCGGCGTTGTCCGACGTTTTTTCGTGCGTATCAGTTCTGCTTTTTGTCGTTGGCGAACTCACCACTGAGTTGAGTTACGTCTTTATCGCCAGTTTTGCAGTGCTGGGTGCAGTTTTTGACCCCGCTGGTTACACCGCGCGCAAAGCACTCATCCCGAACGCCGCCGAGTCATCAGGCATGGCAGTGGACAAAGCCAACGGTCGGCACGAAGGCTTCTTTGCCATCGGCTGGATGCTTGGCCCCGCACTCGGCGCATGGTGCATCAGCGTCGGCGGGCCAACACTGGCTTTCGCTGGCACCAGTGCACTGTTTCTTGTGGCGGCATTTGCGGTGCGGTCGATGCGCATCCGCGAACATCACGAACCGCATTCTGAATCGCGCGAGGGCTTCACCCAGTCGCTGCGCGGCGGGTGGACACTGCTGCGGTCAGATCGCGCTCTTCTCACTTTTACCATTGGTCTCACCGTCATGGGCGGGCTGTACATGCCGATCGACACCGTCATCTGGCCAACACACTTTCAATCACTTGACAATGCCGTCGGTCTGGGCATCGTGATGTCGTCGGTTGCACTCGGCGTCGTTGTCGGCGCATTCGGTTATGGCAAGCTCGCCGAGCGCATCAGCACCACCAAGTTGCTGCGCATGATCATCCTGATTTCCACTGCGGCGCTATTGCCGATGGGCTTTTTGCCCGGCACTGCGGTGTTTGCCCTACTGGCATTCGTCACCGGTTTGGGATGGGGCCCGTTCAACCCACTCTGGAATACGGTGGTGCAACGCCGAGTCGAGCCGGCATCGCAGGGGCGAATTTACGGTCTGCAGATGTCACTGGTGTACGCAGCCCCACCACTCGGGCAGTTGCTCGTTGGCTGGGGCATCGAGAACTTCGGCTTACGCGCCACTTTCAGCATCGTGCTGGCACTGTTTGCCCTCACGTCAGTGACCATCGCGTCACTGCGCTCGCTCAACGACCTGTAGCCGCCCAGCACGCATGCGTACCGCTGGAAATTCGCTCGGGCAACCGCACTCGCGCCACTGGCCCCTCACCCATCGCCACTGCGTCAAAGATGACACAATGCGACTCGTCGCGGTCAACGTCTGAGGTAAACGTGATGAGCCACGCATCATCTTCGTTGACTGCACCAGATTTAGGGGCCACCACAGTTTCACTGCCGATCACCCCGTCACCAAAAAGCACTACTTCTTCATGGCCTGTCTGCACATCGTGTTTGATCAACCCATCAAAGGTGAACATGCCCTTCGTGGGCACCACCGAATACACGTACCGATAGGCAAGACCGGCATATGCCTGGTTGATCATTCCGAATTCGGTGATGGTGTCGCTCAGATATCCCTCACGCACCGCGCCAGTGCGCATGTTGAAGCGCCAGCGGTACGGTCGCGACTTCATCGAATGCAAGTCCAAAAAGCGGAACATCCGTGCCTCGATGGTGGAATCAGTCGCAACACGCGGTGACGGGTCATCTTCAAAATAGCCATCCACCACGACTTCGTCACCCTCTTCCCAGGCGTTGATCCAGTGCAAAACGAAGGTTGGCTGACAGTCGAACCATTTCACCTCGTGCGACGCACCATAACGCGGAATGATGCCGATACGCATCGGCATGTCGCGGTGATACCGAGTTGCGTAAATACCGCGGGTCATGAGTTCTGCGTCCCAAAACAACGGGCAGTCATTGAGAATCGAATAGTTCGGCGTAAACGCCATGTCGTGTGGCAACCGTGCACCCGGCAGCTCGATTGGCACGTAGTGCACCAGTTGGCGCTGTGGCGACACTACGCCGTAATGCATGAATGGCGCAGTGGTCTGGTAGTTGAAAAATAGCAACTCGCCCGTGCGTTCATCCACTTTGGTGTGTGCCGAGACACCAGCCGACGGAAACGCACCACCCCACGATTCTTTGCCGAGGTCGTCAAGTGTGTGCGGGTCGAGCCGGTACAAGTCGCCGCACTGATAAAAACTCGATATGGCGACCCCGGCATGCACCACGATGTCGGTGCTTGATGCATCCTTCATTTGGCTGCGTGCACATTTGCCATCTCGCAACGAGCGACTCGGTGGTTCGGCCAGCCCGGCCCACAATGCCTGGTTGGCGTCGATCTCGGCGCGAAGGCCGTCGGTCTGCACGAATCGATTGCGGTATTCGACTTCACCATCGCAAAACGACATCATGTGGATCATCCCATCGCCATCAAACGGGTGATACCGACCGATTGATTCGAACAGCGGGTTCTCGGTGTTGCGCAGGTACACACCGTTCAACTCGCGCGGAATCGCACCTTCGACAGACAGATCGCGCACCGTATGTTCGACGGTTTGTGGCTGCCACGCCCCACTGCGATACGGGTGTGTGTCACCAACCGGCAGATTCGAGGCGTACGTGTGGTGTGTTGTCACGACACGAGCGTAAACCCGCCATCGATCACGATGACCTGGCCGGTCATGTGTCGGTTGCGCACGATACCCAGCACGGCCTCGGAGCAGTCACTCGCATATGCCGAGCGCTTCAACGGTGAAACCTTTGCGACGAAGTCGTGCATCACGCCCCAATCTTGCGTCCAGGGTGTTTGCACCAAGCCAGGCGCCACCGCATTGAAGCGAATCGGGCCGTGCGACTTGGCCAGCAACAACGTCATGTGATTGAGGGCTGCTTTGGTCATGGCATACGCCATTGAGCTACCGAGTGGTCGCACACCAGCAATCGATGTGATGTTCACCACGTTGCCGTCATCGCTCTTGTGCAGGTGCGGAATGGCGGCCTTGGTGAGCCACCACGTGCCGTACACGTTGACCTTGAAGGTCTTGTCAAAAATTTCGTCGGTCAAGCCGTCAAGATCGGCATGCGGAACCAGCGTGGTCCATCCTGCATTGTTCACGAGGATGTCAAGACGACCAAATTTTTTGATGGTCTCGTCGATCAAACGTTGACCCTGTGCCTTGTCGCTGATGTCGGCCTGCACATACGCACCCGTCGTAGCGAGTGCTGCTGCAACTTTTTGCCCTGCCTCAACCGACGATGCCGAGTTCACCACCACATGGGCACCAAGTTCGGCCAGGCGTATCGCGGTCGATTCCCCGATACCGCTCGACGAACCCGTCACAAGGGCTACCTTGCCACTCAGTTCTCCCATTTGTCCGAGACTAGACGCGACGACGAAGCTTCATGAAACCGAAGCGAACCAGCAGCAGCACAATAGTGGCGAGCACCAACCACTGCAGTACGGCGACGTAGGGCTCGACTTTTTCCCACTGGTTGCCGAGCACGGCACCAGCACCGATCAGCACGGTGTTCCACACTGCACTACCTAGAGCGGTGTACGCAACGAACGGCACGAGCGGCATGCGGCGAAACCCGGCGGGCACCGACACCACCGAACGAATCAATGGCACGCACCGCCCCAGCAACACTGCTGCAACGGCGTGACGATCGAACCATTGTTCAGCACGCATCAAATCAGAAGGTTTCACGCCGAACCATCTGCCGAACTTGGCGATGAAAACCCCGAGTCGAACGGGGCCAATCAAAGCTGCAACGTAATACAAGATGAGTGCGCCGACTACCGCACCGACGGTGGCGGCCACGATCATCAGCACCACCGAACCGTCACCGCGCTGGGCGACGAAGCCGGCAAATGGCAGCACGATTTCTGAGGGAATCGGTGGGAAGACGTTCTCCAAAATTACGAGCAACGCAACGCCGATGGCACCGAGACGTTCAATTACCTCTTGTACCCAGCCGGCAAGATCGTTCAACACAACGATGAACGGTAGTTCAGCACCTCACGCCGCGCGTGTCTTACTTGCGGGAGAGCTGTTTGCGGTTCTTGAACTTCGCCGAGCGATAGTCCTTGTTCATCAACGCAATGACATCAAGAGAAATCTCTTTCGGGCAGGCTGCCGAGCATTCGCCGTGGTTCGTGCACGAACCGAAGTGTTCGTCCATCTTGTCGACCATCGCTTCGGCGCGCTTGTACCGCTCGGCTTGACCTTGGGGCAACAAATTGAGGTGCGTAATTTTTGCACCGACGAACAAGTTCGCGGCACTATTCGGGCAAGCAGCCACGCACGCGCCGCAACCGATGCAGGCGGCAGCGTCCATTGCTGCGTCAGCAACCGGCTTGGGGACCGGAATCAGGTTGGCATCTGGTGCACCACCGGTTGGTGAGGTGATAAAGCCACCCGACTCGACAATGCGGTCGAATGCGGCGCGATCCACCATCAAGTCCTTGATGATCGGGAAGGCATTCGCGCGCCACGGCTCGATCACGATCGTGTCGTCGTCTTTGAACGACCGCATGTGCAACTGACAGGTGGTCGACCCCCGTTGCGGCCCGTGAGCCTGCCCGTTGATCATCAACGAACATGTACCGCAGATGCCTTCACGACAGTCATGGTCGAACACGATTGCCTCTTTGTTCTCACCGATGAGCCGCTCATTGAGCACGTCGAGCATCTCCAAGAATGACGCTTCGTCGGTGATCGACTCGATGACGTGCGTTTCGAACTGGCCCTTGTCGGCGGGCCCGTTCTGGCGCCACACCTTGAGCGTGAGGTTGGAGACCGAGTGGGTCACTTGTAGCTCCGCGTTGCGAGTTGGGCCGTTTCAAACGTCAGTTGCTCTTCGTGACGTGTTGCGTTGTTCTCGTCGCCAGTCCATTCCCATGCAGCGACGTGGCAGAAGTTCTCGTCGTCACGCACGGCTTCACCTTCTTCGGTTTGATACTCGACACGGAAGTGGCCGCCGGCGCTCTCTTCGCGGGTGAGCGCGTCTTTGCACATGAGCGTGCCGAGTTGGAAGAAGTCATCGACGCGACCAGCTTTTTCAAGCGTCTGGTTGATGCCTTCACCGGTGCCGGTGACCCGCAGGTCTGTTTTGAATTCGCTGTACAGCGCCGGAATTTCGGTGAGTGCTTTTTCGAGGCCGTTGCGATCGCGTTCCATGCCGCAGTAGTCCCAAATGAGTTTGCCCAATTCGCGATGGAAGTAATCCGGTGAGCGCGTGCCTTTGACGTTGAGGTAGCCCTGAAAACGCACCTTGGCCTCGGTTTCGACACGTTTGAACTCGGGGTGGTCGGTTCCCGGCACCGTCTTGTTCAACAGCGGAGCAAGACCGTTGCTGATCGTGTAGGGCAACACGAAGTAGCCGTCGGCCAGACCTTGCATGAGTGCACTCGCACCGAGTCGGTTGGTGCCGTGGTCGGAGAAGTTGGCTTCGCCGGCGGCGTACAAACCCGGAATCGTCGTCTGCAGTTCGTAATCCACCCACAGCCCGCCCATGGTGTAGTGCGTTGCGGGGTAGATGCGCATCGGTTGGTCATAGGGGTTCTCGCCGGCAATTCGTTCATACATTTCGAACAAGTTGCCGTAACGCTCCTCAACAACGGGCCGCCCGAGGCGACCGATTGCTTCGGCGAAGTCGAGATACACACCGTTTTTCAGCGGCCCGACACCAAGACCTTTGTCGACCAAGCGCTTGGCCGCACGTGACGAAATGTCCCGCGGGGCGAGGTTGCCGTAGGCCGGGTAGAGACGCTCGAGGAAGTAGTCGCGGTCTTGTTCTGGAATCTCGTGAGCCGCACGGTTTTCGTCGAAGTTCTTCGGCACCCACACGCGACCGTCGTTGCGCAACGATTCGCTCATCAATGTGAGCTTGGACTGTGTTTCGTCGGCCTGCGGAATGCAAGTGGGGTGAATCTGTGTGTAGCAGGGGTTGGCAAAATATGCGCCACGTTGGTGGGCGCGCCAGGCAGCCGTGACGTTGCAGTTCATCGCATTGGTCGAAAGGTAATAAGCGTTGCCATAACCGCCAGTGGCCAGCACCACTGCGTGTGCAGCATGGCTGGTCAATTCTCCGGTCAACAAGTCGCGCGTCACTATGCCAGCAGCACGACCATCGATGACGACGATGTCTACGAGTTCGCAACGGTTGAACAGCCGTACGCCGCCCAGACCAATCTGGCGCGACAACTGTTGGTAGGCACCGAGCAGCAGTTGTTGACCGGTTTGACCACGGGCATAAAAGGTGCGACTAACTTGGGCGCCACCAAAACTGCGGTTGTCGAGCAAACCGCCGTATTCGCGCGCGAACGGCACGCCCTGGGCCACCATCTGGTCGATGATGTTGACCGATACCTGCGCCAAGCGATACACATTGCCTTCGCGTGAGCGGAAGTCGCCACCCTTGATGGTGTCGGTGAAGAGTCGCGACACACTGTCGCCATCACCCTGGTAATTCTTGGCTGCATTGATGCCACCCTGGGCGGCAATCGAGTGGGCGCGTCGCGGTGAGTCGTGGAAGGTGAAAGCATCGACGCGGTAACCCAATTCGGCAAGCGACGCCGCAGCAGAAGCACCGGCCAGACCAGTGCCAACCACGATGATTTTGAACTTGCGCTTGTTGCTCGGGTTGACGAGCTTGGCATTGGCCTTGAAGTTGTCCCATTTGTCGGCGAGGGCACCATCGGGAACTTTTGAGATCAACTTCGTATCGGTTGGACGATCCTGCAACATGGTCATAAATGTGCCTTTCCTAGACGCTGACGATTCCGACGGTTACGGCAATGGGAAATGAAATGTTGCCAATCACAACGATTGCTGCAAAACCACGGGCAAACGCCACGCGCCACGCATTGAATCGTGGGTTGTTCCAACCCAACGACTGAAAAATACTCCAGGCTCCGTGCGCCAAGTGCAGGCCGAGCAACAAGTTGGCCACCACATAAAACAGCGCCACCGGCCAACGCTCAAAACTGCGTACCACGTTCGCATACACCTCGCTGCGCACATATTCACCCTCGGTGCCGATGGTATTGACGACACCGAACGTGAGGTCAAGCAGGTGCCAAACCATGAACATCACGACAACGATGCCCGACAGTCGCATTGAGCGACTCGCCAGCGATGCTTCCTGGTAATCGCGTGCACTCTGGTAACGCACTGGCCGGGCATGGCGGTTCAACACGGTGAGCGACCACGCCGCGTGCAAATGCAGTGCCAGCATGCCGAGCAGACTCACACGAAGAATCCACAACACCGACTCTTTGGGGGCCAACGGGTACAGCAACTTTTTCAGGAACTCGGCATACCCATCGAGTTCTGCCGCTCCGAGGTACATCTTGGTGTTACCCAACATATGGAACATCACGAAGCCCATCATCGCGATGCCGGAGATCGCCATTGCGTATTTTTTGCCGACCGCAGTGCCATAGAGATCGAGCAACAACGGACGGCGTTTGCGCGTGCCTACTGCGGTCGCCGTGACAGGCTGACGAGTTGGCGTGGCGGTGCTCATACGGACGACATTTACCTAAGCGAGACGCTAGTTCTGACTACCCCCAACACCGAACCTGTCCACGGCACTGCTGGGCGTGAAGCCCGTCTCACCCAGCCGATTCGGGCTGATTCAGCGGCAGGGCTCTGAATTCTCTACACTCATTCGAGCCCATAAATCGGAGTGTGCCTTACGGCTACTCCCTCATAGTAAGGACATATATCACGTGACTGCTCTCTTGGCATCTGAAGGCGGCTGGCAGGACTTTACCCTCCGCGGCGGCGAATGGCTAGTGCTGATTCTCTCCGGGGCAGCGTCGCTGCTGGCAATCGCGGTGGGGTTCTACCTCGCTAAATCTGTTCTCGCCGAGGACGAGGGCACACCAAAGATGAAAGAAATCGCCACGGCGATTCAAGTTGGTGCGATGGCGTATTTGAAGCGCCAGTTCCGCACCATTGGGATGATCCTCATCCCAGTGGCCATCATCGTGTTCGTCACCTCGGTGGCAATTCGTAAGCCAGATGAAACCGAAGCCTTGAGTTACATCTCGTCAGGATTGTTTCGTACCCTTGCTTTCTTGCTTGGATGCGTGGCTTCTGGGCTCACGGGCTACATCGGTATGACACTCGCAACGCGGGGCAACGTGCGCACGGCTGCAGCGGCCCGCCGTGGTTCGATGCGTGAAGCACTTGGGGTGGCCTTTCGCACGGGTGGTGTGGCTGGCATGTTCACCGTTGGTCTTGGGTTGCTGGGCGCAACCGTCATCATTGCGTTATTCCAGAACACCTCGTCGGCGATGCTCATCGGTTTTGGTTTCGGTGGCTCGCTCATCGCGCTGTTCTTGCGCGTCGGTGGTGGCATCTTCACGAAGGCTGCCGACGTCGGTGCCGACTTGGTGGGCAAAATTGAGGCAGGCATTCCCGAAGACGACCCACGCAACCCCGCTGTTATCGCCGACAACGTGGGCGACAACGTGGGCGACTGCGCGGGTATGGCGGCTGACTTGTTTGAGAGTTACGAAGTCACCCTCGTGGCGTCGATCATCCTTGGTGTTGCTGCATTCAATTCGATTGGTTTGAACCCTGCACTTGGTCTCGTGTTCCCACTGGCCGCGCGTGCAATCGGCGTGATCGCCTCGATCGCCGGCGTGTTCGCCGTGCGGGCCAAAGAAGGTGAGATGAACGCACTGAAGCCGATCAACCGTGGCTTTTTGACTGCTGGCATCATCACCGTGATCGGCACACTCATCTTGTCGACGTACTACATCGGCAACCCGGCGAAGGGTTCGCCAGGTTTCGGCGAAACCACGGTGTCCATCTCGGGCATCGGCTGGCGCGTCTTTGGTGCCGTGCTGATCGGCCTGATCTTGGCCCAAGTGCTGAGCCGTCTCACCGAATATTTCACCGGTACCGAGTACGGCCCAGTCGAAGAAATCGCCGAGTCGGCCGAAACCGGCCCGGCAACCGTCGTGCTGGCGGGCACCGCAGTCGGCCTCGAGTCGTCGGTGTATGCCATTTTGTGCATCGCAATTTCGCTTGGTGGCACACTCTGGCTGGGTGGTGGCAACGTGCAGTTGTCGCTGTATCTCGTGGCGTTGTGTGGCATGGGCATGTTGGCCACGACCGGTGTGATCGTTTCGGAAGATACGTTCGGCCCGGTTGCCGACAACGCCGCTGGTATTGCCGAAATGGCGGGCGAATTCGAGGGCGAATCACGCAAGATTCTGGTGAGCCTTGACGCCGTCGGCAACACCACCAAAGCCGTTACCAAGGGCTTTGCAATCGGCTCGGCTGTTATCGCTGCCGTGGCGCTCTTTGCTGCCTACATCGAGACCGTCGCAAGCGAATTGGGTTTCGCCAAAGAAGGCATCACGGGTGATGCGATCTTCAGCGACATCCGCACCCAGATCAACGTCGCTGACGTAAAGACCTTCATTGGTCTGCTCATCGGTGGGTCGATTGCGTTCATGTTCTCGGCATTGGCAATTCGTGCGGTGAGCCGCACGGCTGGTGTCGTTGTGCAAGAAGTGCGCAAGCAGTTTGCTGACGGTGGCATCATGGCTGGCACCAAACAGCCCGACTACGGCCCGGTTATCGACATCTGCACGGCTGCATCGTTGCGCGAGCTCACGACGCCTGCCTTGCTTGCTGTGTTGACACCAGTCATCGTTGGCTTCGGTATCAACTACTTCGCACTCGGTGCATTCTTGGCAGCCGTAATTCTCACGGGTCAACTCATGGCCAACTACCTGAGCAACGCTGGCGGTGCATGGGACAACGCCAAGAAGTTCATCGAGGACGGCCATCACGGTGGTAAGGGTTCCAATGCACACAAGGCAGCCGTCATCGGCGACACTGTGGGCGACCCGTTCAAAGACACCGCTGGCCCGGCACTCAACCCGCTGATCAAGGTGATGAACCTCGTGTCATTGTTGATCTTGCCAGCGATCATCAAACTGCAAGACAACACCTCAGCCCGTTACGCCATCTCCGGCATTTCGCTGGCGGTGCTGGTGGTCGCGATCTATCGCTCCAGCCGCAAGACGGTGAACTTTCAGGCTGCATGACCGCCACTGATTCACTCGTCGTGCGCTACTTGAGCGACGAGTGGATCTCGGCAGTTGCCCGGGCAATCGCAATTGATGCAAATGTCAAAATGGCGGCTGCGGCCCACTTGGTCACCATCACACAATTGGTGACCGCTACCCCATTCGGTGATGTGTCGTACCACCTTGCGTGCCGCAACCAGGAAGTGGATTTCAACAAAGGTGCAGTGCCGAGTGATGTGACCTTCACGCAGAGCTATGAAACTGCGGTCGGTGTTGCCACCGGCAAGATCAATGCAGCAGAGGCATTCATCGGGGGCCAAGTTCGGTTCGTGGGCGACCACCAGAAAGTGATCGATGCTCAGCCATTGTTCGTCGCGCTCGACGCCGTGTTCGCCCGCGTGCGCCTGCACACGGCGTTCAATTAAATCAGGCCGAGGGCCTGCACCGCGTCGCGTTCTTCCTGCAATTCGGCGACCGAAGCGTCGATTTTTGCCCGGCTGTAGTCGTCAATCGCCAGACCCTGCACGATGCTGTAGCTGCCGTTCGCACACGTACACGGAAACGACGACACCAAACCCTTGGGCACGCCGTATGAGCCATCGCTTGGCACCGACATGCTCACCCAATCGCCAGGGCTGGTGCCCAGCGCCCATGAACGCACATGATCGATCGCCGCATTGGCGGCAGAGGCCGCCGACGATGCGCCGCGCGCCTTGATGACTGCCGCACCCCGCTTGGCCACCGTCGGGATGTATGTCTGGTCCAACCACGTGTCGTCATTGACCAACGACTTGGCTGGTTTGCCGTCGACTTCGCAATGGGACAAATCGGGATACTGCGTCGTGGAATGGTTGCCCCAGATGATCATCTTTTTCACCGATGCGACCGGGCGGTTGACCCGGTTGGCCAGTTGCGAAATCGCACGATTGTGGTCGAGGCGCGTCATAGCGGTGAACTGACCTGGATCGATGCCCGACGCATTGCTGAGGGCGATCAGCGCATTGGTGTTCGCCGGGTTGCCCACCACCAACACTTTGACATCTTTCTTGGCGTGCTTGCCGATGGCCTGACCCTGCGGTTTGAAAATACCGCCGTTGGCCGACAGCAAATCCTTGCGCTCCATGCCGTCTTTGCGGGGCATGGCACCGACGAGCAGTGCCACATCGGCATCACCGAAGGCGACGTTCGCATCATCTGTGAGCACGACATCGTGCAACAGCGGGAACGCACAATCATCCAGTTCCATTTTCACACCGCCCAGCGCCCCGAGGGCCGGGGTGATTTCCAGCAGTTGCAAAATGATCGGCGTGGTGGGGCCGAGCATTGCACCCGACGCAATGCGAAAAATAAGGCTGTAGCCGATTTGGCCGGCGGCGCCGGTAACGGCGACTCGAACTGGTGTTGTCACGGCGTCACACGCTAGACCATCGTGCTGGCTAGACCATCGTGCTGGCTACAGCCGACCGACGGCCTGCATGATGAGGTCGGCGTAGAAGCGTGCGCCTGCCGGTCGCAGGTGTGTCGTGTCGGAGTAGAGATACTCGGGATATTGGCTGGCAATCGCGTGCCAATCGAGCACCTTTACGTTGGCGTACTTTGCCGGCAAGGCGTTGATCAGGCGATTGTTGATCGTCTGGCGTGGCTCACTCGGTACATGCACGGTAAGGAACAGCACGAGAGGTGTGTCGCGCAGCGTTGTCATGATCTCATCGAAGACGGCTTCCGTCGTGGTGCTGTTCGTACCGAGATGAATCACCACGATCGAACCCAACCGCCGCACCGACTTGAGATAGTTCACGATCTCGAGTGCCTGGCGTGTCGAGCGATTTTTCATCGCGTCAACCGTGGCCCCCCGCTCGGATAATTCACGGGCGCTGCCCAACATGACCGAGTCGCCAATGGCGAGAACGTCAATCAGCTGCCCGTCAAGGGTCGTTGTGGCGGTGACCGTTCCGCCGCCCACGATGATCGGAGCAGTTTGAACGACGGTGGTTGGTGCCGATTGGGCCCCCAACAAGTCGACCACTGCCGACTCGCTCTCCGCCAGGCTCTGGCTGATGTCGTTCAACTTCACCTCGGCGGTTGCCAGACTAAATAACGCAAAAGCAGGCAGCACCACACTCACGGCGAGCACGCTGGCCCGCCGCCTGCGAGTTGCGACACTGAGTTGCACACCGGCACCTCGTTCGGCGCGACGGTTGCGCCACCAGGTACCGAATCGGCCGTCGCGCACCGGCATTTCCACGTAACGAAACGACAATTCGGTGAGCGCCAGCGCCAGCAGCACCAACAACACGAATTCGTACGGCGTCAGACCTTGCCCTGCAAATCGTCGATACAACTGAAAGACCGGCCAGTGGTACAGGTACAAACCGTATGAGCGTCGACCGATGTAGGTCATCACCCGATTGCCGAGCAGGCGGTGGGCCATGGTCGCAGTCGGGTGCACCGCAGCAGCGATGACGGCAACACTGGCCAGACCTACGAAAAAGAATCCACCACGAAAGAGCAGGTCGTAGCCCGTCGTCCCGACATCGGTCGTATCAACGACGTCGCGAAACACCGCTGCCGACACAGCAAGCCCACCCAAACCGGCGAGGAAAACCCCGTCGAACAGTTGGCCGCGCGTGCCGATGGGCGAGGTTTGTAGCAACCACGGTCGCCAAAATACGGCGAGTGCAGCCCCGAGGAATAAGCCACCGGCGCGGGTAACGGTGCCAAGAAAGAGGAAGTCGATACGTGCAACAGGGTGACCGAGGAACGCCATGTACTGTTCTGGGGTTTCACCGACTGTGGCGATGGCACCACTGCGATACGTCGCTGCGGTAAATATTGCGATGGCGATTGAGGTAACGATGAACAACAGCCCGATGACCGGCAATCGTCGACGTGCGACCCGGGTGAATACGAACATCAGCAATGGCCACAAGAGATAAAACTGCTCTTCCACCGCCAGCGACCACAAGTGGCGTAGTGGCACGAAGTCGAATGCCGTGAAGTACGACGTGCCGACCCAAATTTGAAACCAATTGAAACCGTAGAAGAGCGCGGCAATGATGTCGCCACGCAGGTTGCCCAGCATGTTGCGCTCAAAGAGTGAGCAATACACCGCCACACCAAGCAACAACACCCACATTGCTGGCAATAGTCGCCGTGCCCGACGCAGCCAGAATTGTTTGAGGCTGATTGTTCCGGTGCGCTCCGACTCGGCGATGAGCAGCGAAGTGATGAGGAACCCGCTGATCACGAAGAACACCTCGACACCGAGGAACCCACCACGCAACCATGCTTTATTGGCGTGATACACGATCACCGCGACGACGGCAAGGGCCCGTACGCCATCAAGTGCTGGTGAGTAACCAAGCAGGCTCGGGCGCTTTTCGCTCATTGCTCGACTCACGCCTGGCCAAGACCGAGATTGCGGGCAATCTCACGGGCGGCAGTCGAGCGATTCAAGGTGTAGATGTGCAGACCTGGCGCACCCACAGCGAGCAGTTCGGTACACAACTGCGTGGCAATTTCTACCCCCGCTTGACGGATGTCATTCGGGCTTTCGAATGGTGCCAGGCGATCGTTGAGCCACCGTGGAATTTCACTTCCCGACATTTGTGCCATGCGCGCTAGTTGGCTTTTGTTCGTTACCGGCATGACGCCGGGAAGAACCGGTTTGTGCACACCGAGTGCCGATAGTTCGTCGATCAGACGTTGGTAGTGATCCACATCAAAAAAGAACTGGGTCATCGCAAAGTCGGCGAGGCGCAGTTTTTCAGCCAGATGTTGTCGGTCTGACTCGCGTGACGGTGACCGCGGGTGCACCTCGGGGTGGGCTGCCACGCCGATGCAAATGTCGGAATTGGTTTGCACGTACTCGACAAGGTCTTGGGCGAAACGAAAATCACTCGGGCCGACTTGGGTGGGGTCGGCAGGCAGGTCACCGCCCAAAGCAAGGATGTTCTTGACGCCAGCAGCCTTGTATTCGCCGAGCAACACGTCGATCTCTACCTCGGAGTGCCCCACACAGGTGAGGTGGGCCACCGGTGGAATCGACCCGTTGTGCGCCAGTGCCACGACGACATCACGGGTGCGGGTTCGCTCACCACCCTGGGCACCGTAGGTGACCGAAAAGAAATCGGGGTGCAGCGGTGCGAGTTCGGCGATGGTGGTGGTGAGTTGTGCTTGCGCCTCGTCGGTTTTGGGCGGAAAGAACTCGAACGAGAAGGTACGCCCACGCGCAAGAAGATCAGCAACACGCATATCTGTACCAAATGCTACGGAAGTCGCAGCAGCTAACCGAGCGCGGCGATGATTTGCGCCATTAATTGCGCAGCCTCGGTTGGATTGGCGCCGATTTTCACGCCGGCGGCCCGCAATGCGTCCATCTTGCCTTGCGCAGTTCCCTTGCCACCCGACACGATGGCGCCTGCATGACCCATCTTTTTGCCGGCTGGTGCGGTGACGCCTGCAATGTATGCACTCATCGGCTTGGTGACATTTGCCTTGATGAATTCGGCGGCCTCTTCCTCGGCTGAGCCACCAATTTCGCCGATCATCAAAATTGCACTTGTCTCGGGATCATTCTGGAACTCCGCGAGGCAGTCGACGAATGATGTTCCCGGCACCGGGTCGCCGCCGATGCCGACACATGTCGAGACACCGATTCGTTGCTGCTTCAATTCGAATAATGCCTGATACGTGAGGGTGCCCGAACGCGAAACGATACCGACGTTCCTGCCGCCGGCGGTGGGTGGCTGCGCAATTTCACCGGCCGTGATGCCGATGTTGCATCGCCCCGGGCTGATGATGCCCGGGCAGTTGGGGCCGAGCAGTCGCGTGCCGGGGAAGTCGCGTTGCAACGTGGCAAAGACACGTGCCTCATCTTGTGCAGGAACCCCTTCGGTGATGCAAACGATGAAACGCACACCGGCGCCAGCCGCTTCCAGAATTGCCGCAGGGGCCGCCTTTGGTGGCACCGCAACGAATGACGCATCGGCACCGGTTGCCCGCACGGCATCAGCAACGTTGTCGAAAACAGGGATACCTTCGACGTCTTGGCCACCCTTGCCAGGTGTGACTCCACCAACGACGTTGGTGCCATACGCGCGGTTGCGCAAGCCGTGGAACTTGCCTTGACCGCCGGTGAGGCCCTGCACGATCACCTTCGTATGTTCGTTGATGAAAATCGCCATGATTAGACCGTTTTTCCGTTGGCGAGGTCAACCGCTGCACGTGCTGCTTCGAGCATCGTGGGTTTGGACATCAATCTGCTGGTGGGGATGCCGGCGTCGGCAAGAATCTTGCGACCCTCTTCGGCATTCGTACCATCGAGACGAATGACTATTGGGGCCCGCAACTGAACTCGACGCATCGCTTCGACAATGCCTTTTGCAACTTCGTCACCGCGGGTGATACCCCCGAAGATGTTGATGAAAATACTCTTCACGTTGGTATCAAAATTGATTACCTCGAGTGCCGATGTCATGAGCTCGGCATTCGCGCCACCACCGATGTCCAAAAAGTTGGCCGCCTTGCCGCCGACCTGGCTCACCACATCGAGCGTGCTCATTGCGAGACCGGCACCATTGGCGATGATGCCAACATCACCGTCGAGACCGATGTATTGCAAATCTTTCTCGCGCGCAAGTCGCTCGCGGTCATCGAGTTCTTCGGTGGCCCGAAACGCCTCCCACTCCGGGTGGCGAAACAGCGCGTTGCCATCGAGGCTGACCTTGGCATCGAGAGCGTGCACCTCGCCCGTTGGCTTCAAAATGAGCGGATTGATTTCAGCCAGGTCGCAGTCACCCTTGGTGAAACAGCCGTACAACTTGACGAGGATTGCCGCCACCCCATCTTGTGCCTTGGCTGGAATCTTGGCGTCAGCCGCAGCTTTTTTTGCCGTGGCTTCGTCGATGCCAACGATCGGGTTGATGTGCAGTTTGACGATTGCTGTCGGGTCTTTGGCGGCGACGTCCTCAATTTCAACACCACCCTGTGCCGAAAGCATCAGGAGGTGTTGTTTTGCGGCACGATCCAACGTGAACGAGGCGTAGTACTCCTCGGCGATGTCGGATGCACACTCGACCCACACCCGTTTCACGACATGGCCTTTGATGTCCATGCCCAGGATGTTGGTGGCGTGCGTGAGCACCTCGGCTTTGTTGTTGGCCAGCTTGATGCCACCCGCTTTTCCGCGGCCACCCACTTGCACCTGGGCCTTCACCACGACTGGGTAACCGACACGTTCGGAAATGGCGACGGCTTCATCGACCGTATGCGCGACATCGCCGGCCGACACGGGGATGCCGAATTTGGCAAAATATTGTTTGCCCTGATATTCGAAGAGATCCACTACTGATTTCCTACTTCGCGCTCGTCGAGGGCTACTTCCAGCCATTCTGCGATGGCGGTCAGCGACGAGCCCGGCCCGAAAATCTGGCTCACCCCCTGCAGCTTGAGTGCAGCAGCGTCAGCATCCGGGATGACACCACCACCAAAAATGAGCACGTGGTCCATGTCGCGGGCCCGCAACTCGTCCATGACTCGGGGAAAGAGCGTGAGATGGGCACCCGACAGCAGCGACAGCCCGACACCATCGACGTCTTCTTGTGACGCAGTTTCAGCCACCTGTTCGGGTGTCTGGTGTAGCCCGGTATAGATGACTTCGAAGCCGTGGTCGCGCAGTGCGCGCGAAATGGTCTTGGCACCACGATCATGGCCGTCAAGGCCGGGTTTGGCAACGACAATGCGATACGGGCGTTTCACAAGTATGGAAGCCTACGCCCCCACCACTTTGCGCCCCGAGCCGTCGAAAGGCACACTGAAGGTGGTGTTTCGACGGCCAACAACCCCAATGGCTCGCGCCGTGCTGCCGATCGTGGCGGGCCTCGCATTCTTTGCGTTGCTCTTCGGTGTCACATGGATCTTTGCCGACCAGGCGACCGACAACCAAAAACGCGAAGTTCGCCGGGGGAACTACACGTTTCGCATCGGGCCCGTCGACGACATGGCAGAAATCGTAAAGCGCGACGGGCCGATTCTGTATCCGGATCTACGCGACACCACGTATCAACGCACCATTGTCGTCGACCATGTCGGCGACGAACCAGCCCGCGGCTGGCAGGTGTATTACGCCTATCCCGCCGACCGTGGGCCTGAATGTTTGGTGACCCACATCGAGGGTTCACGCAACTTCGTCGATTGTGAACAGCGCACGCTGCTCGTCGAGCAACTGCATCGCCCTGTCGACGCCCGCCCCGTGGTGGAAAATCGCAGCAGCCTCCTGATTGACCTGCGCGCACCCTAAATCGCTACCGCTTCGTCAGCGGCGACACGGTGAATGGGCGCCGCGACTGCGCTACCGCTTCGTCAGCGGCGCCCATGCCAACGCGAGCACTTTTGTGCCCCTGTCGACAAAGCGCACGGTGGCTTCGGCTTTTTCGCCGTCACCAGCCAAGTCGATGATCACTCCTTCACCAAATACGGGGTGCATCACATCGTCGCCGATTCCGAAATTATGCGTCATCTTTGCCTCGCGCGCCGCCGGCCGTAGTGCCTCGCTCGCCGTCGACGTCACGCCACGACCACGACCACGTCCCCGAAACTCGGGGATCGGTGTGCGTGACCAGTCGGTCTGTTCACGCAAGTGGCCGCGACCTTCGTCGGCACCCGTGTCGACACTTCCCTTGCGGTCCAGCAGATCAAGTGGAATCTCATCCAAAAATCGGGATGGCGGGTTGTACTGACGCGAGCCATACAGGCTGCGGCTCCATGCATGGCTGAGATACAGACGTCGCTCGGCACGGGTGATACCCACGTATGCCAAACGACGTTCTTCTTCGAGTTGCGTCGGGTCGAGCAAGGTCCGGCTGTGCGGGAACACGCCTTCTTCCCAACCCACGATGAAGACCGATGGAAACTCGAGCCCCTTGGCCGAATGCAGTGTCATCATCATCACCTTGTCATCGCCGGCGATCTCGTCGGTATCAGAGACGAGCGATACCTTTTCCAGAAAGTCGTTGGCATCAGGAAACTCCTCGGCGGCACCGATGAGTTCTTCGAGGTTCTCGACTCGTCCCTGTGCTTCGTGGGTGTCCTCATTGCGTAATTCGGCCATGTAGCCGCTGCGGGTAAGCAACTCACGCAATACATGGGCTGGTCCATGCACCACTTCGCCTTCGAGTTCGTCAATCAGTTTCAAGAACTCGTTGATGCCACGCAGTGCCGCCCCACCCACACCTGCCGATGACGCACGCCGCAACGCCACCGACAATGCCAGACCCTGCTCTTTGGCGAGAGCCGACACTTTGTCGAGGCTGGTGTCGCCAACACCCCGCTTGGGTGCATTGATCGTGCGACGGATGCTCATCTCGTCGGCGGGGTTCACCACACAGCGCAGGTACGCCACCGCATCCTTCACTTCTTTGCGCTCGTAGAACTTGGTGCCGCCGATTACGCGGTATGGAGTATCGCTGTCAATCAGGAACTCTTCGATCACACGGCTTTGCGCATTGGTACGGTAAAAAATGGCGATCTCGCGCCAGTTCACCGCCTCGTGGCGATGCAGACGCTGCAATTCAGACACCACGAAGCGCGCCTCTTCGTCTTCGTCTTCGGCGTAGTAGCGCACGATCTTGTCACCAGTACCGACTTCTGTCCATAACTCCTTGGGTTTGCGTTCAACATTGTTGGCAATGACGGCATTGGCGGCATCCAGAATGACCTGCGTACTGCGATAGTTCTGGGCCAGCACCACGGTGTAGACGTCCGGGAAGGCCCGTTCAAATTGCAGAATATTGCGGTAGTCGGCTCCACGGAACGCATAAATCGATTGGTCGGTGTCACCAACGACGCACACATTGTGGTGCTCGCGACCGAGCAGCAACACAATTTCGTTCTGTGCCAGGTTGGTGTCCTGAAATTCGTCGACCAGCACATGCTTGAATCGACCTTGATACGCCGTAAGCACCTCTGGATGATCACGAAATAGTTGCACCACGTTGATGAGTAGGTCGTCGAAATCCATCGCGCCAGCCCGCAAGAGACGGTGTTGATATTCCTCGTAGATCTCGGCGTACTTGGTATCAAATGGGCCAAATGCACCGTCTTTTGCACCAGCCGGGTTGACCAACTCGTTCTTCCACAAACTGATGCGCGCGTGGGCACCCTTCGACGGAAATCGCTTCGGGTCGAGGTTCAGGTCGCGAATGATTTGCCCCGTCAAACGCACCGAGTCGGCAGAGTCGTAAATCGTGAAGCTCTTGGGATAGCCGAGTCGGTCGGCGGTTGCGCGAAGGATGCGCACGCAGGCTGCGTGGAACGTACTCACCCACATTTTGTCGGCGACGTCACCAACCAATGTCTTTACCCGGGCACGCATTTCTTGCGACGCTTTGTTGGTGAACGTAATCGCCAAAATATTCATCGGATGCACACCGCTAGCGATGAGGTGTGCCACTCGATGCGTCAAGACACGTGTCTTGCCCGAGCCAGCACCAGCGATGATAAGTAGAGGGCCCCCTTTGTACTCGACAGCATCACGCTGGTCGGGGTTGAGTTGCGTCAGATCAAGTGCGACGCGTTGATCGTCGGTCACTGCGCCTACGTGGTGGCCCGTGCCGTCGCCCGCGAACGGATACGAATCGGCAACGAACGCGGGCCGCGCACCTGGCCGACACTCCACGTCACGGCGGCAGGGTTCGCCAATTCGAACTCGGGGAATCGCTCGACGAATACTTCGAGAGCGATGCGTACTTCCATGCGCGCCAGGTTTGAACCGACACAACGATGAATACCGAGGCCGAATGCCGCGTGACGGTTGACTTCACGATCGATGAGCACCTCGTCGGCGCGGTCGAAGACGGCGGGGTCGCGGTTGGCGGCTGGGAACGGCAGCAGCACCCAGTCGCCGACTTTCATTGGACATCCACCGATTTCTACGTCTTGGGCAACGGTACGGGCCATGGTGACGGGTGCATATGCACGCAACATTTCTTCGACAGCGGTCGAAAGCAATTCGGGTTCATGCACGAGACGCGAGAGATCGGTCGGTGTCTTGGCAAAGTGCCACAGTGACGAGCCGATTGCACTCCACGTGGTGTCAATGCCGGCAATGAGCAGCAGCGCCACGGTGCCACGCACGTGCTCGGGTTGCAGGCGCTGACCACCCATCTCGGTGGTGAGCAGGAAACTCAGCAGGTCGTCGCCCAGGTTGGCGCTGCGCTCAGCAAGCCGGCGGTCGAGGTAGGCATCAAGTTTTTGCCAACCGGCTTCACGAACCTGTTGGTCTTCGGCGATGCCTTCAAGCGCGGTGTGAATGAAATCGCGAAAAATCTCGCCATCGGCGAGCGGCAGGTCGAGCATGTGGGCCATCACGGCTGGCGGAATGTGTTTGGCGTACTGATCGGCGGCATCAATGACATCGGCTGAGCCGAGCTGATCGATGAGGCCGTGACAAAACGCGCGGGTCTCAGCTTCCATCGCAGCAATTTTTTGTGGCGCGAACGCCGGCAACAAGACGCGACGTGCATGATGATGGAACGGCGGATCGGAGGTGATCGGTGGTGCACCGCCATACGGGCGGCTCTCGCCAGTTGGTTTAACGCGCTTGACCACGACGTCTTCAGAACTGAAGTGCTCGGTGTCGTACGCAATTGCGGTCACATCTTCGTGGCGCACTGGTAGCCACGTGCCGCCATAACGCGGTGAGTGGGCAACCGGGCAACCATTGCGCAACTCATCCCAAATTTCCGGGGCATTCGCGTTGTACGTCGGGTGCAGGTGGTCAAAATCGGTCGCCCAGTCGGCGATGGGCTCAACGAGCGCTTCAAAGTGGGCGTTGCGATCTTCGGTATGGGTCATGGCTGCAGTTTCTCCCTCAGGAAGTCAACCACACGGCGCACGCCTTCGTCTTGACGCTGCTCGGTCAGCACCGAGTGGTCACTTTTTGCCGACGACGGAAACTCCACCGCTATGAATTGTTCGCCGAGCAGTTTGCGCAACGACTCGAACCGCGTGCCTACGAGACGATCGCCCGTGAAGCGAAGGCCGAGCACCTGACAGCCTTCGACGGCCCGGCGTTGCACCACGATTTCGTCATCAGGTGAGAGGTTCAGGTCACCGGCGCGAGCCTTGCCGAACCCGAACGGCAGCGACGGCTGCGACAACACGGGGGCGATCATCACATCATCGAGCATCATTCCGAGCGCGAAACCACCGCTGAAACACATGCCCACAGCGCCGACGCCACGACCACCCACCTCGCGATGCAACTGCTTGGCAAGTGCGCGCAACCAGTCGATGATCGGGGATGTTTTATGCATAGCCATGGTGCTGAATTCGCGCGATATGCACACCTTGATCATCGATGCCGACATGTACTTCTTGTCGGGTGCGCGACCGACTTCGCCCACCAAGAGTGGCATCACGACGGTGAAACCAGCACCCACTATTTCTTCGGCAAATTTCATGACTGCCGGCGTGATACCAGGAATCTCGTGCACGATGACCACGCCTGGGCCACTGCCCTTGCGGTACGTGTCGTGCGTGCTGGAACCAGCGGTAAATGAACCGTACTTCCAGCCGGCAGTGGTCGCGGCGTTTTTCACTGTGAGTAATTTACTTCGGTCGTCCGACGCCGAGTACGCGCGACCATGTGACCGAACTGATCTTCACCACGTCGCCCGTGCGTGGGGCTGCCACCATCTGACCGTTGCCGAGGTAGATACCAACGTGGAAGAACGTCGACTGTGAAAACAACAAGTCGCCAGGTTGGGCCTGTGCGGTTGACACCCGCGTCAGGGCGGCGAATTGGGATCGCGAGACACGCGGAATTGATACGCCAGCTTTTGCCCATGCCCACTGTGTAAGACCCGAGCAATCGAATGCAACACCTGGGCTTGATGCACCCCAGCGATAGCGGACCCCGAGTTGTGATAGCGCAGCCTTGATCGCCGCCCCTGCTTGTGGCGACGAGGCAACCACCTTGTAATTCGACTTGTATTTGTCGGCGTCTTTACGGGCGGCACTTTCAGCGTCTTGGTCACGGCGACGCTCTTCTTCGGTCAGCAGACTGCCCAGCTCGCGCAGCGCCTGGGAACGCAGGAGCTCGTATTGCTCAAGCGTCTTTTCACTCGCCGACAAACGACTCACCAAGAATGCGGCTGTCGATGCCAATTGCTTTCTTTGGCGTTCGAGGGTCACCTTTTCGGCGGTGATGTCGTCGATCAGACCTTGCATCGCATCGGTGTTCGAGGCGCCAATGTTTGCCGCAGCCGAGCCGAGGTAGGCGCGCTTGATCGAGTCGGTGAGCGAACCGTTACTGCCCAGAATGCTCGACAAGCTGCCCGCTGAACCACCGGTCACGAACGACCTACGGGCCGCGCCGACGAGGTTGGCCTGCATCACGGCAAGTTGCTTTTGCAACTCAAAGATCTTCACCTCTGTTTCGGCAATTTTGGCCTCAATGGCGTCTTTTTCGGCGAGGGTGTCGGAGTATTTTTCGCCCAACTCGTCGGCTTGGCTGGCGAGGCTTTCTAGTTCGTCAACGATTTGTGCCACGCGGCGGCGCTGGTCGTCGATCGTGTCGGCAGCCACGGTGCTGGGCAGGGCCAGGGGTGCCAGCAACCCCAGCAATGCCAGAACGAACCAGGCGAAGCGGGTTCGTGCGAAGGGGGTACGCCGAACGGCGGGCCGAATCACGATGCACGGAGTCTAGCAATCTTTACAGTTGTGTTACAGAGTGCGCACTACTGCGGGTGTCCGCTCGCTGCGCTCACTCCCACTCGATGGTCCCCGGGGGTTTGGAGGTGATGTCGTACACGACACGGTTCACACCGTCGACTTCGTTCACGATGCGCGACGACATCGTGGCCAACACGTCGTACGGCACGCGAGCCCAGTCAGCGGTCATCGCATCGTCGCTGGTGACTGCGCGAATGATGATCGGTCGGGCATACGTGCGTTCATCGCCCATCACACCCACCGAACGAATATCGGCGAGCACGGCAAACGCCTGCCAAATTTGGCGCTCGAGCCCGGCCCGTTGAATTTCTTCACGCACGATGGCGTCAGCCTCTTGCAGGATGCTCACTTTTTCACGCGTCACTTCACCGATGATGCGCACGCCCAAACCTGGCCCCGGGAATGGTTGGCGCCACACAATTTCGTCGGGCAAGCCAAGCGCGGTGCCGAGTGATCGCACTTCGTCTTTGAACAATTCGCGCAGGGGCTCGCACAACTGCAGCGTCATGTCGTCGGGCAGCCCGCCCACGTTGTGGTGGCTTTTGATGACGGCCGAACCCTCGCGCCCGCCACTCTCGATTACGTCGGGGTACAACGTGCCTTGCACAAGAAACCTGGCGTCCTTGATGCCACCCGTGTGCCGCTCGAAGATACGCACGAAGGTTTCGCCAATCACCTTGCGTTTCTGTTCGGGTTCGGTCACACCCTGCAATTTGTCGAAGAACTCATCTGCGGCATCAACGTGCACCAACTCGATGCCGAGATTGCGCTTGAACGTTTCCACCACCTGGTCGCTCTCGTTCTTGCGCATGAGCCCGGTGTCTACGTATACACAGGTGAGATTCGCGCCGATCGCCCGGTGCACGAGCGCAGCAGCGACGGCTGAATCGACACCACCCGACAAACCACAGATTGCCCGCTCGTCACCGACCTGGGCCCGCACGGCCGCGATCTGTAAGTCGGCAACCGACGACATCGTCCAATTTGGTGTGATGCCTGCCAGATCGTGCAAGAAGTGTCGCAACAGTTGTTGCCCGTGCTCGGTGTGCACTACTTCGGGGTGAAACTGCACCGCCCATATTTTCTTCGAGTCGTTTTCCAGCACTGCCATCGGTGCATCCGCCGTGGCCCCGGTGACACGAAAACCTGGTGGCGCCGTCGACACCGCGTCAAAGTGGCTCATCCATACGTCGAACGACGCCGCAGTATCACCGAGCAGGCTCGATTCGCCCCGTCGCGTGAGCGTGGCCCGACCATATTCGCCCTTGTCGCCACGCGCCACGGAACCACCGAGCTGTTGCGCGATGAGTTGACAGCCATAACAAATACCCAAAATTGGAATGCCAAGTTCATAGATGCGTGCATCCAAACTTGGTGCGCCATCGACATGCACGCTCTTTGGGCCGCCCGACAAAATGATGGCGGCGGGTCGGCGGCGTTGTACTTCGTCGGCAGTGATGCGATGCGACACAATCTCGGAATACACCTGTGCTTCACGCACACGACGAGCAATGAGTTGTGCGTACTGGGCACCAAAGTCGACCACCAAAACGGTCGGGCGTAGGTCAGACATCACTGCCACCACCGTAGTTCTGCCCCACTCGGGCCGAACGTGCCTGACAGAATGTACAAGCGATGCGCTACGACAACCCGACGGATAACGACGTCTCCACCACTGACACCTCGGTATTCGTGTACCCACTTGACAGTGACGTTGATACATGCATCGGTTTGCTTCCCAAACCAGGTTGCGGCTACGCGCCAACCCAGGCCGGCGATCGCGGCGGCGGCTTGCAGTTTGCAATATTTGGCTTCATGATCATCGGTATTGCGGTCATCTTTACCGTGGTGTTTCGCAACGTGGTACGGCGCGACAAACAACGTGATATCGAACGTGGCGTCGGTGCGTAGCAACCAACGTGTGATTGGTATTGCCCTAGCGGTGCTGTCATGCACGCTCTACGGCGTCAACCCGCTGTTTTCTGTGCGGGCATTCGAAGACGGGGCCAATAGTCGCGGCCTGATGGTGGCGCGCTTCCTGATCGCTGCGCCACTGCTCTTGGCATATCGGTTCATCATGGTGCGCGGTGTGCCGTGGCCGCGCGGCCGTGACCTTGTCGAAATCTTCCTCTTCGGCTACATCGGTTTCACCTTTCAATCATTTTTCTACTTCGGTGCAATCGAACGAATGGACTCAGGCCTGGTATCGATCATTTTTTATTGCTTCCCGGTCATGGCGGTGCTGTTGTCGTGGTGGTTGCTGCGCCATAAGCCGGGCAAAGTAATCGGTATCTGCCTGGTCGCCACCGTTGCTGGTGCGGGGCTCACCGCAGGTGAAGTGAGCGGTGGAGAAACCGTCGGGGTTGTACTCACTCTGGCCGGTGCGTTGACGTACACGTTTTATGTGGTGTTGTCGTCGCGCGTCATGCCGAAGTACGACGGCATCACCGGGCTCTCCATCATTTTGATTGGTGCGATGTTCGGCTGGCTCACACTGTGGCTCGTGCGACCATTCGGCATGCAGGTGCAGTTTCCAAATTCGACGCCCGGCTGGGTGAATGTGGTGGTGATTGCAACCGTTGGCACCATCTTTGCGATGGCAATGTTTTTTGCCGCAATGAAACGTGTCGGGCCCGGCCCTACATCGGTGGCATCGGCATTCGAGCCGGTTGTGACCATCGCCGTCGGCTTGCTGTTTCTCGACGAGCGCCTCACCGCCCGCAGCGTCATCGGGGCAGTGCTGGTGATCGGTGCCGTCTTACTGCTCACGGTCAGTGAGGCGCGCCGCGACGTCGGTAGCCTGACGATTGCAACACCGGGAGGTGCGGCACACAACTGAAATGTCTTGCAGGGTTGGGTGAAATTCCCTATCGGCGGTGAAAGCCCGCGACTCCCACATCTCACAATGTGGGACTGATTCGGTGAAACTCCGGGGCCGACGGTCAGAGTCCGGATGGAAGCAGGAAGAGATGAACGACATCGACCAACAATCGATGCGCGAAGCGGTGCTCGCTGCCGCCTCTGCGCACCACATTTGCCGGCCCAACCCGTGGGTGGGCGCTGTGCTCGTGGCCGTAGATGGTCGACGCTTCAGTGGTTTCACCCAGCCTGTCGGCCAAGCGCATGCCGAAATACAAGCGTTGCGTGCTGCCGGCGAGGCAGCGCACGGTGCAACGATGTACGTCACACTCGAGCCGTGCAACCACTTCGGTCGCACCCCGCCCTGCACCGATGCGATCATTGCTGCGGGTGTTGCCCGCGTCGTCGTTGGCGTGCAAGACCCCGACCAGCGCGTCGCTGGCACGGGCATTGCCCGACTTCGTGATGCGGGCATCGCGGTGCAAGTTGGTGTCGAAGCAGAACTGGTGCGCGAGCAACTTGCTTCGTACCTGCACCACCGCCGCACTGGTCGCCCGTTGGTGATGCTCAAGTTGGCCATGACCATCGACGGCTATATCGCGGCCAAAACTGGCGCAGGTGGTCTTATCACCGGCGAACCCGCACGCCGCCGTGTGCACGAGTTGCGCGCGGCAAGCGACGCCATCGTGGTTGGCGCCGGCACGGTGCGCGCCGACGACCCGCAACTCACGGTGCGCGATGTGCAAGGTTCGTCACCGCGGCGCATCGTGCTCGGCCGTGCGCCAGTTGGTGCCCGTGTGCACCCGTGCACCGAGTGGGCTGGTTCGCTCACCGATCTGCTCGACACGCTCGGCGGCGAACATGTGCTGCAACTCATGGTCGAAGGTGGAGCCAAGGTGGCTGCCAGCTTTCACCAGGCTGGGCTGGTTGATCGCTACGTGTTTCATATTGCACCCGCAATCATGGGCGGTGGCGACGGCGTGCCGGCGTTTGCCGGCGACACGGCCGCAACGTTGGCCGACGTATGGCGTGGACGCACGATTTCTACCCAACAACTCGGTGACGATGTAGAAGTCATGATTGAACCCCAGAGGAGCCCCGCATGACCCCAGCGACGAATAGTGACAGCGTGTTCGCCCCAATCGACGAAGTCATCGCGGCAATCGCCCGTGGTGAAATGGTGGTGTTGGTCGACGACGAAGATCGCGAAAACGAAGGCGACCTCATCATGGCGGCTCAGCATGTGACAGCCGAGAAACTTGCATTCATCATTCGGCACACGTCTGGTGTCGTGGTGGCACCGCTCACGGGTGAGCGTTGCGACGACTTGCGTCTGCAATTGATGGTCGACCACAACACCGAAAGCCACCGCACCGCATTCACCGTGTCGGTCGACTTGCTCGAAGGCACGAGCACCGGCATTTCTGCTGCCGACCGCGCACTCACCATTCGTGCGCTCGCCGATCGCAATGTTGGCTACCAGGCATTTGCCCGACCCGGACACGTGTTTCCGCTTCGCGCCCGCGAAGGCGGCGTGTTGAAGCGTGCCGGCCACACCGAGGCAGCGGTCGATCTGGCACGCATGGCGGGTTGCGAGCCGGCAGGTGTGATTTGCGAAATTCAAAATGACGACGGCACCATGGCGCGCTTGCCACAACTCATCGAATTCTGCCGCGAGCACAAACTGTTGCTCTCCTCCATCGCTGCGTTGGTGGAGTGGCGCCGACACAAAGAACGCCTGGTTGAGCGCATCGGCTCGGCGCGTGTGCCCACGCAATGGGGCGACTTCGAATGTGTCGCCTATCGTTCGACGATCGATGGCATTGAACACCTGGCCTTCGTGCGCGGCGACGTCAACAACGACACGCCGGTGCTCACCCGCGTGCACAGCGAATGTTTGACCGGCGACGTATTCGGCAGTTTGCGTTGCGATTGCGGCGACCAATTGTCGGCAGCAATGCAATTGATCGCCGAGGCTGGTCGCGGGGTGCTGGTGTATCTGCGCGGTCACGAGGGTCGTGGCATCGGCATCGGACACAAAATCCGTGCTTACTCACTGCAAGATCAGGGTGTCGACACGGTGGATGCCAACACACAGTTGGGGTTGCCGGTGGACAGCCGCGAATACGGCATCGGTGCCCAGATTTTGGCCGACCTCGGCGCCACACAACTCCGACTCATGACCAACAACCCGGCCAAATACGGTGGCATTGCGGGTTATGGCTTGAGCGTGGTGGAACGCGTACCGATCGTCGTCACCATGACCGACGAGAACCGCGCGTATCTTTCCACCAAACGTGACCGGCTTGGTCACCTGTTTGCCACCGACGAGAAAGGCACCAAGTAATGAGCACGCGCAAAGTAAAGAATCTGCGAGTCGGCATCATCTGCTCGCGCTTCAACGAGTTCGTGGTCAACGCACTGCTCGATGGTGCCCGCCGCAACCTGGCCAAACACGGTGTGCAAGAAAAAAACATCGAAGTGTTCTGGGTGCCTGGCGCCTACGAGATTCCGGTCATGGCCCGATTGATGGCCCTGTCGCGCAACTACGACGCGCTCGTCACGCTCGGCGCTGTGATTCGTGGTGATACGGCACATTTTGAATATGTCGCTGGCCCATGCGCCGAAGGCATCATGCAGGTGCAACTCGAAACGCTCATCCCCATCGGCTTTGGCGTGCTCACTGTGGAAACCGTCGAACAGGCTGCTGAACGATCGCGCCCCGATGACACCAACAAGGGGTACGACGCCGCCGACGTAGCCATTGAGATGGTGGCCACCATGCGTCGCTGGAAATAACGCCTAAGTCGACACTTCGCCCACACAGCACGGTGGCGGCACTACCCCCGCCGTTGCGAGGTGCCCATGCGCCAGTTGGCTGCATTCACCGTCGCAGTCGCGGTGCTGGCATGTGTGCCAACAACACCGTTGATTGCCTCGTCGTCACCCATCGACCCCGGCGTCGTCGACCACTTGGTGTTCAACACGCCGCTCACCACATTGCGCAGTGAACGCGCCCGCGCAAAGCGGGTGCATCGCTGGTTGATCACCGCGACGGATGGTTGTTCTGCGCCACTCGTGGGCAGCAGCGGAACATCATTCAACTTTCGGCTCGCGTGTGAACGGCACGATCTTGCCTATGCAAACTATGCAACACTCGCCCGACTTGGCATTGGTCGCGAGTGGAACGCAGTGCTGCGGGCTGCGGTCGACGACCAGTTTCAGCGCGACCTGCAAGCGTCATGCGTGAAGCGCCGGCGTAGCGAACGACTGCGGTGTGATGCGTGGGCAGTGGTATTTTTTCACGCGGTGCGATTGGCAGCCGGACCGTGAAGTGCTATTTCTGCAAAACGAGCAGAATCAAGTCTTGCAACATGCGCGCAGTTGCACCCCACACGGTTTCGTCATCCAGATAAAACATCGGCACTACCACTTCACGATCGGGAAACACCCAATGCTCCTGGGCAAACGTGTCGGGGCGAATCAGCTCGGTCAATGCGACGCTGAACACGCGGTCGACTTCAACGTTCATTACAAACTCGTGTGGCGCTTTGGAAAGCAACACCACGTGCGGCACGATGTGGCTGGTGCTCGAGATGGTGCGGTGGGCGGTCAATTCGCCGAGCAACGCTGCACCACCAGCATCGATACCGATCTCTTCGTGGGTCTCGCGTAGCGCAGCTCGCAGCGACGTTTCGCCAGGTTCGAGTCGGCCACCTGGAAATGCGATTTGCCCTTGGTGGGTGCTCAGTGTTGCTGAGCGGCGCGTAAGTAGCACGTGCGGCGCATCATTGGCCACGAAGATTGGCACCAAAACAGCCGATGGATACGCACCTGCTGAGGGCACCTGCAGAATTGGGTCGGGATGAAAACGTGTGAGTGCACTGCACACGGCACCAATGTCGCTCAGTGCTCGCGTGTCGAGGCGATCCCATGGCGCATGCTGCAATGCCCGCCACTCCACCGGGCGGGGCAAGTGTTGTTGCCCACCCGCTCTACGCAACCGGCTTCCAGCCTGTGTCCACGAGGTATCTCAAAACGGCATCGAGCCCCGCAGTTTTCAATGAGGCCAGGGTGCGACCAGGTTGCTCTTCGCCTTTTTCCCACTTTTCCCATGCAACAATAATTTTGGCTAGGTCGGGTGCGGGTTTGGTGAAAGGCATGTGCTGAGCCTAACGACGCAACGCGCACGCATCGTAGTCTGAACGTGTGCGGCATGCGACGGTGATGTCACGGCGACTTGCACAAGTGACCCTCGCAGTCGCACTCAGTGTCATACTTCTCTGTTTTCCGACAACGCGTGCCAACGCCGTAGTCGGCGGTGTGTCTGCACTCGGCAACACTGCCGTTGTCCGACTCGTCAACGGCAACAGCGTGTGTAGCGGTGCGTTGTGGACGAGTCGCATTGTCATTACCGCAGCACACTGCGTAGTGACAACTGATGGGACCGTGACGACTGGGTCAATCTCGGTATATTTCCCCGGCGTTGACACCCAGCAGTCGCCACAGACCATCACCCAAAGTGCGATCATCACCGTTGACGGTTGGAAAAAACGGAGTGAGTACTCTGCAGGTGACGACATTGCTTTTCTCGTGCTCAGCACCGAAATGCCAGGCGCCAGCATTTCCCGCCTTGCCACGACGAATGAAGTGGCGGAGTGGGCACGTGTCGGTCGTGTGGTCACACTGCTTGGGTACGGTCGCACCTCATCGACCGGCTCTTCATCGTTTACCCCCAACGCAATCGACCAACCGCTGAGTTTGTCGACGCCGTGGCCTGGCGCATTTGCCGCCACACAAACGTCAACCACGGGAATTTGCTCCGGCGACTCGGGTGGTCCAGTCGTTACTCGTGTCGGCAATGCACTAGTGCTCATCGGTGTGAACTCCGCAGCATCTGGGCCGTGCGCGACATCGCCACAGCCGTCCATGACCGGTTTTGCACCATCGGCATTTCCCAACCTCGTCACCAGGGCGCTCGGCCTCACGGGTGTTATTGCGCCACCAGCTGGCGTCGCACCAGTGGTGGCGAGCGGTGCAGCATCATCTTTATCATCTGACTCCGCCGATATCACCGGCACGGTGAATGCCAACGACCTCGCAACGCAAGCATTCTTTCAATATTCGCGCCTGCCCGATTTCTCGACGCTTGACGGAACCGTGGCGGCTGGCGATATTGCTGGCAGCGAAACTGCAACCCTCGCTGCCAACGTGGCTGGCCTTGCAGCAGGTGCGACGTATTACTGGCGGCTCGTGGCCACCAATACAGCGGGCACATCAGTGGGTGACACACAGTCGTTCACCACACCGGTGTTTGTCACAAAAACTTCGCGAGCGAGCAATGCACTGCTCAACATCATGCTCATCGATCGCACCGAAGTAACCAAGGTGGTGGTTGCGCCAGTCGCAAAATCACGGGCCCAGTGCACGGTCAACAGCAAAACCCAACGCTTGACCTTTGCCCGCCCCGGCACTTGTCGGGTGAAAATCACCATCACCCGGGCTGGCGTCACCACCACTGGTGCATACAACTTGGTGGTGAACTAGCCCACATGAACACCTACGAACTTGTGGCGCAAACTCACCGCAACGGGCAGGTCGAGTCACAGCATTTCGGCACGGTAGTGGCGCTTAACGCAGACGGCTCGGTGGCATTCAGCGTGGGCGACCCCACCGCAATCGTGTTTCCGCGCTCGTCGATCAAACCGCTGCAAGCCACCGCAATGGTCGAAGCCGGGCTCACTTTGCCGCCACGACTGTTGGCGCTCGCCTGCGCCAGCCACGACGGTCGTCCCGAACACCTCGCAGCAGCCCGAGAAATTTTGGCCACTGCTGGGCTTGATGAATCGTCGCTCGGCAATCTGATTGATTATCCGCTTGACGACACCGAGCGCGAACGCGCCATCCGCGACGGCAAGCAACGCACATCGCTGCAGATGAATTGCTCGGGCAAACACGCCAGCATGCTCGCCACTTGCGTTGCCGCGGGCTGGCCAACCGACAAAAGTTATCTCTCGGCCGAACACGCATTGCAACAACACATCACCAACATGATTCCCTCGTTGGCTGGCGAGCCTGCGGCCCACATCGGTGTCGACGGTTGCGGTGCGCCGGCACACGCGCTCTCGCTAATCGGTTTGGCGCGGGCATTTCGCACGATTGCAACAGCCGCAGCAGGCACCGCTGCCCACCAAGTGACCCAGGCAATGACGAACCATCCGCTTATGGTGGGCGGCCCGACGCGCGATGTCACACTGCTCATGCAAGGTGTGTCCGGGCTCGTGGCCAAAGACGGTGCCGAAGCAGTGTTCGCCGTGGGCCTCGCCGACGGTCGCGCGATTGCGTTGAAAATTAGTGACGGCGCCAATCGCGCTCGCCCACCAGTGATGCGGGCTGCCCTCGAGCGGTTGGGGGTCGGCCTAGAAAACGTCGACCCGGCGACGTGGGATTCCCCCGTTTGGGGGCACGGTCGCCGGGTCGGGTTATGTGTAGCGGTTGGACCGCTCGTTACATTCTGAATCCCTTGTTAATCATCGAGATTGCTGCATCTTTGACCGGAATCATGCCGTAGATGATGGCGCCGTTGGCGACCCACATCATCCATTCATCTGGAAATGACAAACCCCAATTGCCAGCGAGGTTCACGTCGGTGAGCCACACCATCGCAATGCTGATGATGAGTCCCCAGTGGGCCCCGATGATCGGAAGTTTGGCAATGACTCCGTGGACGCTGACCAGACGCAAGACCGAGTCGATGACCGACACGACCGCGCCAAGCAGGATTGCTGCCAGGAGGAGTGCTCCGAGTGTGTACATGGTGGATGTTCTCTCTTTCTGTCAGCGTGATTGCTGACATTTACACCTGAGCGCAAGCGCACAAACAAGTGTTGGATACTCGTCAAAATGGCGTGGTTACAAGGGTTCAGCCAGCGAGGTGAACGGTGTCGCCCACTGCGATGCGTCCGGGTGCGTCGACGCGGGCATAGAGCCGACTGTGGTCGCTGCGTTCGTGGCTCATGTGCTCGTAATCGCCGTCGACGAACCAGCGGGCATTGTGATGGCACGGAATCGCATAGGCCGTGAGCGTTGCCCGCACCGTGCCAACTTGTATTCGCACCCCGGGGCGGGCCTGCGACCAGTCAAGGCCCCGGATCGACACGTTCTCGCCCGCTGACCCTGGGCGAATCGGGTGCCCGACCTTGGCGAAGTCGGCGACCACGTCAGAGCTCCACAAACACAATGCCTGCCACGGTCGGCCGTGGTGGGCGCGACTGGCCTGGCGATCACCGAGCACGCCGCGATAACCAATCTCCACACTGTCAACTGCCGTTTTTGGCACGCCTCCATCAGAAAGAAATAGTCCCGTGACCACTGCAGTGGCCGACTGGTTGCCGTTGCGCGCGTCGCCAGCCAGTGCCGCGAGCGGTGCCCACATGTTGCGCAACGCGTGCTCGAGTGCGGCTGGGTCGAGGTCGTCGATTCGCTTCGCGGCCTGCTCACCAAGTTGGGTGAGCCGCTCTGCTGGCGCGAGTGCGGGGTTGTCGTTGCCGGCGAGTGGTGCGAACAACGTTGCGAGCGCATCGGCACTCTGTTGCAGCACTGCTGGCGATGGCGCACGCCGGTGCACATGGTGCGCCCACAACTCACCCAAGTTGTGCAAGGTGCGATGCGCGTCAGTGCCCTCGTAGGTGTAGTTGTCGACGACGATGGTTTCGCGCGACATGGCTCAACTATTCAGATACTTGCGTAGGTACGACGCACTCAGCGCAATGGCTGCTGCAGCATCGTCAAGCAACTCACTCATGCCAAAGAACGCATGAATCTGACCATGAAATCGCACCGTGGATGTCGTCACTCCAAGGGACGCAAGCTTTGCGGCGTACTCCTCACCTTCGTCGCGCAGAGGGTCGAACTCCGCGGTGATCACCAGCGTTGGTGGCGACTTCTTCAACATTTCATCGCTACTCAGCAACGGCGACACCTTGGGGTCGAGCTTCTTCTTTTCGTCGCCCTGGAGATAGTGATTCAAGAACCACTTCATGGAATCGGCGGTGAGCAGGTATCCCTGCGCGTTGTCCTTGTGGCTGGGCTGCCCCATTCGCGCATCAACGGCCGGATACACGAGCAATTGAAACACGGGCTTTGCGTCGGCATGCATTGCCACCAGCGCAGCCAAGTTGCCACCAGCCGAGTCGCCGCCGATGGCAATCCGCGTTGCGTCGATGCCCAACGACTTGGCGTTCGCAAAAATCCACTGGGTTGCCACGATGCAATCGTCGAGCGCGGCAGGTGCCGGGTGCTCGGGTGCCAAGCGATAGTCAACAGCAATCACACTGCAGTGAGCGTCGCGTGCCAACTTTCGGCAAATGTCGTCGTGGGTGTCGAGGTCGCCGATAACCCAACCACCGCCGTGATAATAAATAAGGAGCGGTGCTGCGGTTGCTGCGCTCGACCGATACAGCCGACACTTCACGCCGCCGGCTTCAATGTCGCGGATTTCGTGCAATTCAATAGTGGAAGGCACGCGCATCGCCAGATAACTCTCACGGGCTTGTGCCGCTGACAGCTCGTGCATCGGTGGCGAGCCGAGTTGACGCATGAACTCTAAAACGGCGGCGGTTTGGGCGTGCAACGGCATTGCCCAATTGTGCCAGACGGTAGCGTTGCGCGCACCAGCGTTCGTAGCTCAATGGATAGAGCATCTGACTTCGGATCAGAGGGTTGGGGGTTCGAGTCCCTCCGAGCGCGCCACCTATTGCAGTGCGCCAGTCAAGTCGTGGTCAGCCGGCGGGAGCGACTAGGGGCAACTTCGTTGTCCACCCGTTCAGGATGTCCCTACTTGAAGTTGCGAGTACATCTTCGAGAATGCTCGCGTAGACCGAGCGGAAATCCACCGTTACGGGTAGGTCATCGTCTTTCAGCTGATTGAGCGATGGCTGCTCCCCAAAGAATCCGCCATTGATACGTTCCCCGATGAGAAAGACAGGTCCAGAAGTGCCGTGATCCGTTCCGTCTGACGCGTTTGCCCGAACCCGACGACCAAACTCGCTGTACACAAGGACGGTTACGTCTTTCTGCCGACCGAGCGATCGCATCTGAGACATGAACGTTGTTATCGAGGTTGAGAGTGCCCCCAAAAGTCGAGATTGAACGCCCTGCTCGTTGGCATGGGTATCAAACCCACCGAGTGACACCGACCAGATTCGTGTCGGTGCACCAACTGCGATAAGTTTTGCGACCGCGTTCAACTGGGCAGAAAGATTGGAATCACCTCCGGCATTACCACCAATCGCCGTCGGCAGGTCAGCCGCTGGCGGTGCGTCATTTTTCAGGACTGGAGTAACGGTGCCTGCCACAGTAAAAAGGTCGCGGATTGACCGCGCAGCTGCAGCTTTCAAAACGTTGTCCTCGGGTGTTGTCATAGCGAGTCTTGAAACATCCGTAGCGAGTGCTCCAGTTGGCAGTCGGAAGCCGCTCAGCGGCAGCGCCGTACCCGATCGTCGTTCACCAACTAAAAGCGGCGGAAGGGTTGATCCAAGCCCGATTGCACGGAACGGATCGGCGGGCTGAGTCTCGAGCCACCTGCCCAGCCAACCAGTTCGAGATGGTGTTCGCGATGCCGTCTGCCAAATGGCCATTGACGAAAAATGCGATCGATCAGGGTTCGGGTAGCCAACACCTCGCACAATTGCCAATTGCTTGTTGTCCCAGAAGGTCTTGAAGCCCGCCATTGAATTGTTGAGCCCGAGACTCTCCCCGAGCAGGAAGACCTGATCCTCGCGATAGGCCATCGTCCCGCGCATCGCATGATAAACCGCGTCGTTGTAAGGAATCACCGTGTTCAGACCATCATTACCGCCATACAAAGTGACCACTACCAAGATCTGGGAACCGGCCGAAGGTGGATTCACCTTCGCTGCACGGACTACATCAGCGATAGAGACAGTGTGCGCAGCAACCGCTCCCGCGCCAGCCCAATGGATGAACGTTCGTCGCGTCATTGTCGTCATGGTCGGCCTTTCAACTATTGACTACGTATTCGGGACAAACGAGGGACAAGGCCACCAGCCTTTTGGGATCAGTAATCGCACCATTCAGTACTTCGCGGGTTCGCTTACTCCACTGCGCGACTCCGAGCCAGTCTGCGAGTGCATCGAGCCGACTCGCTTGGGCAACCGCAGTCACCGGACTTAGGTCGCCATAACTGCACAGCTTTTGAGCAGTCCGGATTCGTAACTGTGCTGATGCCGCCGTCAACCACGCCTCATCTGATGCCCAGCCTCCTACGTTTGGGGGGAAAAAATGCCGCTGACCCATCACAGTGAGGCTCTTCAGCAACTCATCTGGCTGAACGTAAGTTGACGGCGTGATTCGCAATGCTCGCAGCACCCCGACCATCCACTCGAGCGGACTCTTTACCATTGCGTGCGCAGGGTCAGCGAACTCTTTCGACATAAGCATATTTTTCATCGCTTGTAATATTTCTCGTCCCGCGAAACCCGACTCAATTCCACTACCTGAGGGCAAGGCGACAGATGAGGACACGAATCGAAACCACAAACGTTCGGCAATGAAGCGCTGACTACTTGGCTGCTGCGAGAGAAATCGTGCCAGCGAGACGGCATCAAACAGAGCAGTGGTACCGAGCACCGTGGTTGGATTCAGGTACGACTGTCTCAAATTTCTTGCCACAACCCCTGAGTGCTTCTCGACTTTCCACCCAGACAGCACTCGTGCTATTTCCTTGACGTCACTCTCTGAGTACCGATTCACCCCCAGGGTGAAAAGTTCCAGGAGCTCGCGGGCGAAATTCTCATTCGGCGATTTTGCCGTGTTCAACTGCCCGTCAAGCCACATCATCAGTGCGGCATCCGTGACCAATTCCTGGCACATTGTCGTGAAGTTTCCGAGTGAATGTTTACGCAGCCGTTCAATGTGATCAAACATCACGAGAGGTTCATCAACCTTGGTATAGGAAGTCGCCCAGTGCCCGTGCCAGAACCAAGTCATTCGCTCATGTAATGGAAAATCCTGCAGCACCATTTGATCAAGCCACCACAAGCTCATCGCGCGAAGTTGGTTGCGCTTAGCGTCTGCGTACGGAACTACTGCCTCTGTATTTGGGCGCGGCTGCGGGCCCAAGTCCGTGATACCAAGCTGCAACTTCACATCGCCATAAATTGGGGGGCTTAGCGCCAACACTTCTGATGCAGAACGGCTGAAGCCCTTGGCGAGCATTGCTTGAAATTGTCCCGGCTTCGGTCCAAATCCGACTCGGTGAAGTAGACGGGAGACCGCAATTCGCTCGTTTACTGCCACCCATTTAAGGTAGGGGCATTAGGTGAACGAATCTTTAACGCCTCATTGCAGTCATGAGGAGTTTGACCTTCACATGAGTTTCGAAGATGGGGATTCGAGTCCCTCCGAGCGCGCCGACTAGTGCAGCGTGCGCAACGTGCGCCCAGGCGGGGTGTTGTGCGCCACCACACCACCTGGAAAGAACGCTTGCTGTTGTGACTGCTCGTCAGCATCTGCCAATGCATCTGCCAACGACTCCACACTCCAGGCTTCGGTGGTCGACCAATGTTGTGCCACGCCAACTGCGGAATACACCGCAACATCTGGCCCCTCAATCGCAAACACCCGACCAGTAAACCGACACAACGAACTGGAGAGATACACCACAAGTGGCGCCACGTGCTGCGGTGCATGACGATCAAAGCCGGGTGCGTCGGGCATGAGCGCCAAGACCGCCGGTGACTCTTTCACCATTCGCGTGCGGGCACATGGCGCTATGGCATTGACACGAACTCCATACCGTGCAAGTTCTTGGGCATGGCTCACCGTGAGTGCAGCAATAGCCGATTTTGCCGCGCCATACACACCACCACCCGCAGTCGGATGCAGGCCCACCGCCGACGTGGTGTTCACGATGGCGCGATGCGACTGCGCACCAGCCTGATGCCAATATGCAGCTGCAAAATGGCTGACAGCAAGAGTGCCTTTCAGGTGCACAGCCAACTGCAGATCAACGTCTTCCTCAGACAAATCCACCAATGACGAAGGACGATTGATGCCGGCGTTATTGATCACAATGTCGAGCCGCCCAAACGAGGTGATGGCTGTATCAATAATCGACTCGGCACCACCCCACTGCGAGACATCAGCGGTGTTGGCAACAGCCTCGCCACCCAGCGACACAATTTCACTCACCACCTGCCCTGCCGCACCGGGGTCACGTTGCTCACCAGTCACGGCGGCCCCGAAATCATTCACCACGATGAGCGCACCCTGGGCCGCAAGTGCAATTGCGTATTCGCGCCCCAGGCCACTTCCTGCACCGGTAATTACCGCAACTTTGCCTCGCAAAAGACCTGTGCCCGCAACTAAACCCATGCTGCGAACGGTAGTGCAGTGGTAAGGCATCGTAGATTGAGGGGATGCTCAGAGAGTTTGGTAGCGCGCCGCCCAAGAAGCATGTGGTTATCGTCGGCGCCGGGTTTGGCGGTTTGGCCTGTGCAAAGAAACTTCGTAAGTCGTCTGCCTATTCGGTGACGCTCATTGATCGCAATCCATATCAGTTGTTCTCACCACTGCTGTACCAAGTGGCAACTGCCTCGCTGCCCGAAGACGACATCGCTTTTCCGGTGCGCACCGCCTATCGAGAAGTGCAATTCATTCGCGCCGAGGTCACGAACGTCGACACTGGTGCCAAAACGCTCACACTGTCGACCGGCAAGACGCTTTCTTATGACGACCTCGTGCTGGCAGTGGGTTCAGAAGGCACCACATTCGGCATACCTGGCGTTGCCGAGCACACACTGCAGATGAAGTCGGTTGCGCACGCGCGCGAGATTCGCCGTTCGCTGCTGCGCACCTACGAGGCTGTCGAAGACGGTGTGCTGCCGATTGAAAGCCTCAACGTGGTCATCGTCGGTGGTGGCCCGACCGGCGTCGAACTCGCCGGGGCCGTGCGTGAATTGCAAGGCGAAATCAAACGCGAGTTCGAACACATCGCCCCACAGGCCACCGTCACGTTGCTCGAGGCTGGCCCGCGACTGTTGCCAAGTTTTCAACCCAGTTCCAGCGAGCACGCCCGCAAGGCACTCACCAAGATGGGTGTCAACGTGCGTGTTGATGCAGCCGTCACCGAGGCCACATCGCGATCGATACGCCTGAAAGACGGTGAAGAACTCGTGGCCGGCACCCGTATTTGGGCCGCTGGTGTAGTGGCACCACCACATTGGAAGTTTCTCGGCGAGTCTGACCGTGGCAACCGACTCAAGGTCAACCCACAACTGCAACTCAACGACTCGTTGTGGGTGGTCGGTGACGCTGCCAATTTTGCCGACGCCGAAGGCAAGCCATTGCCGATGATTGCACCGGTGGCCATTCAGCAGGGTCGCCACGTTGCGCGTCAAATGCTGCGCCGCGAACGCAACGAAGCTTTTGAGGCATTCAAGTACCGCGACAAAGGCCAGATGGCCACCATTGGTCGTCGCAAAGCAGTGGTCGAGGTTCGTCCGTGGTTGCGCTTTCAAGGCACCATTGCGTGGCTCACATGGCTGGCATTGCACCTGGCGTATCTCTCGGGTGGGCGCAATCGCACCAGCATTTTTGCCGACTGGGTATGGAATTACTTCGTGTGGACCCCACGGCGCACGATTACTGAATAAACGATTCAGTACGCATCTCCAACCAATCTGTCAATGTGCCAGCATGTCGCTGTGAGCATCGACCCAGACAAGCTCAAGTTTTTTTCCTTCCTGCTCTTCACCAAATTGGAAGGTGCAGTCACCTCGGGCATGGTGCACTTGGGTGATCATCTGGGTTTGTATCGCGCCCTGGCCGCAGCACCGCAGCCACTCACCACCACACAACTAGCCGCAGCAACTGGGTTGCGCGAGCGCTGGGTGCGCGAATGGGCCTACAACCAAGCAGCGGCCAAGCTCATAAGTTTTTCGTCGTTGCGTTCGCAACCGGCCCAACTCGACGACGACACGTTCTTTCTTTCACCCGAGCAAATAGCCGTGCTGGCCGACGAGTCACATCCTGCGTTCGGCATGGGAATGTTTCATCGTTTGCCACAAACCATGGAGTCACTCAAGCGCATGCCGGAATCATTTCGTACCGGACTCGGCTACAACTACGACAGTCATGGCCCAGACGGTGCAGTCGGCATTGAACGCAGCTTTGAACCGTGGAACAACGCCAATCTGATTCCTACCGTTCTGCCAGCCACAGGCATGGTCGATCGACTCCACAATGGTGTCGCAGTGGCAGACATTGGATGCGGCGCCGGTGGAGCAGTGTTACGAATGGCTCGAGAGTATCCAGCGAGCAACTTCGTGGGATACGACATTTCTCACTACGCGTTAACTCGCGCCAATGAGCGTTTGCGCGACTCGGGGCTTACCAACGCACACTTTGCAGACCCGCGTAGTGAACCACTGCCCTCAAACAACAGTCTTGACTTTGTCTGCACATTCGACTGCATCCACGACATGACTCATCCACTCACTGTCATGCAGTCAATTCGTGCGGCACTGCGCCCTGACGGCAATTGGTTGCTGGTGGACATCAAGGCCCACGATGGATTCGCGATGAATGCAGAGAAAAACCCGATGGCATCGCTGATGTACGGCATCAGTGTGTTGTCGTGCATGTCTTCGGCACTTTCGACACCAGATGGAGCAGGGCTAGGAACACTTGGTCTTTCAGAAATGACCGCAGAAAACATGGCGCGTGCCGCCGGCTTCACACAATTTAATCGCCTGGATATCGACCATTCGATCAATGCGTTCTATCTCATTCGTCCGTAAGACATCAAGGTCAATTACTGCCCTCCACCGACTACGGCTCAACGATGGGGAAACCTACCGAAAACGTATCCAAATTGCCAAAAATGGTGATCAGGGCGCCAGCGTCACCTTCAAGGGATATCTGTCCAGCTTTAATTGCGTCCAGAAATGTGGTGTCTTGTGTGACCACATCAAGCAAGAGTGAGCGACTCATCGTGACTGCCGCAACTGCATGCGAATCGTGGTGGCCTCGTGACGAATACATGGTGCGGTTCGAGATACCAAGTACCCAACGCTCATCGGGTGTGCCACGCAGATCGGTGAAGATCCAATTGATGGCCAATGACACACCGCCAAGTTGTTCAGACATCGTTCGCACGGCTAACGCATCGAACACCTGCTCGATGGTCATTTCCCGAATTAGCCCACGTGCCCGCACATTGGGGTTGCGGTTTGTAGGGGGGCCTTGTCGAAGCTCTTGGGCGCCCATCAAATAGGCATTGCGAAACGTCGATGACTCTGCTTGATATGCCAGCTGCTCAAGGGTGTCGGCCTGCAGGTGGCGAGCGGCCTCGTTGGTCGGGTCGGCAAACACCAAGTGGTTCACCAACTCCGCCACCCAGCGGTAATCGCCGCGATCAAACGCCTCTCGCGCATGCGCTATGACCACATCGGCGCCACCAGCCAGCGCCACATATCGCCGACCGACTTCTACCGGTGGCAACTTATGCAAGTTCGCCGGATTGCCGTCATACCAACTCAGGTAACGCTGATAGACCGCCTTGGCATTGTGCACGAGGTCGCCATAAAAACCACGAGTGTGCTCGTGGGCCAAAAACTCTGCGGGTAACTCGAGTGTTTCAGCAATCTCCAACGGGGTAAGCCCCAGATTGGCATGACGCATGGTTTGGTCGTGCATCCACTTATACAAATCGCGTTGCAACTCCAGAAACTCGCGCAGGTCTACGCCACCCCACCGGGGCCAGTTGTGTGACGTAAACAGCACTTCTGCATCCGCGCCAAATAGCAACAGGCTCTCGTTGATGTATTTCGACCAGTTCAACGCATTGCGCACCAGTGCACCACGAATCGGCACCAGATTGTGCATGGTGTGCGAACAGTTCTCTGCCATGCACAGGGCACGCAGATCCGGGAAGTAAAAGTTCATCTCCGCCGGCGCTTCGGTTTCTGGTGTCAACTGGAACACCACGCGCACTCCATCAACCACAAGTTCTTGTCCTGTTGCGGTGATATCTTCGGTAGGCGCCAACAGCGTTGGCGGGCTCGTGGGCACGGCGATTCCAAGCCCACAATCCACATGGCCGTGAGGGCCAACTGGCAAAAGCGGCCCGAATTGATAAGTTGCACGCCGAGCCATGGCCGGGCCGGCGATGACGTTCTCGCTAATTGTCTCTCGCAAGAAATGTTCTGGGGCAATGATGCGGCACTTGCCAGCATCAACTTCTGCCCGACTCGTTACCCCAAGCACACCGCCAAAGTGGTCGGCGTGCGAATGCGTATAGATCACTGCAGTCACTGGGCGCTGTTCGACATGTTGGTTGACGAGCCCGAGTGCTGCGCGTGCCGTAAATTCACTGGTGAGCGGATCGATAACGATCCAACCCTTATCGCCCCGAATAAATGTGATGTTGGAAATGTCATAGCCGCGCACCTGCCACACACCAGCAATCACCTCAAACAATCCGTGATGCGCATTCAACGTGGCGTGCCGCCACAAATTGGGGTTTACCGTGTCGGGCGACGGGTCACCCGTGCGCAAGAAGTCGTAGGCGCCAACGTTGAACACAACACGACCCTCGGATGACTCGATAGTGGATGACGACAACGAAGCGATATGACCGCGTTGAACCCGCTCTAGATCAGCGGGGTCTGGAACCCGGCTTGCTGCTGCCCTATTGCGGGCGACTGTGTGACTACTGGCGTCTTTGGATTCGCCGATTGCCACGAGCGGACACTACCGAGTGCTGCCACAATGAAAGCACCAATGCGTCGCACCACCCCACTCGTGATAACTGCTGTACTGATGGCCCTCAGCGGTTGTGCGGCGACAAACAACAACGTAAGCAACAACACTGCGGGCACCACGACCGCCCCAGCTGTCACCACCACTGTGGCATCAAGTGCTCCTGTAACCCAGCCGGCCTCAGCCGGCCTCGTGCCACCCGGATTCAGCTCAATCACCACCACCGACGGTCAGGTGCGCTCGTACTTGGTCTCGGATTTGTCCGGTGACGAACCTGCACCACTGCTGTTTGTGCTGCACGGTTTTGGTGGCAACGCCCAAGCGATGAATAGCTCCACCAACATCGAAAACTCACTCGATGCATACGATCTCGATGCGGTGGTGGTGTACCCCAATGGCACCGGCGCCGAGCAAGGTTTACCACAGTCGTGGAATGCTGGAACTTGTTGCCCATTTGCGACATTCGAATTCGTTGACGACGTGGCTTTTTTTGACGAGCTCATTACCGGTCTGATAGCGCAGTACGACATCGACACCACACGGGTGTGGGTGGTCGGCCATTCCAACGGCGGCATGATGGCCTACCGGCTTGCCTGCGAACTATCAACCCGAATCACCGCAATCGGGGTCGCAGCTGGGGCACTCGTCATCGAGACATGCACACCATCGCGCCCGGTGAGCGCCTTACACGTGCACGGCGAACTCGACACGGTCGTGCCACTCGCTGGCGGCAACTCTTTGGGGATCGTTTTCCCGAGCACCCAACTTTCCGTGGAGACATTCTCTCGCGCCAACAATGGCAATATCAAGCTTGTTACCGATGCCAAATGGACTCACGACTGGCAACCCGAATGGTCTGGGCTATTTACTAAATTCTTAGCGTCGAAGTAGTTTGCGCAGCCGCACGGCAAAGCGCACCGCACGTGATGCTTCGAGTGCAACCACCCGTTCGCGAGCCCGATCACGCTGTTTGACCAACTTGGCAATGGATGCGTTCGTTGCCACGAGCTGTTGATGCAACTGCTCCTGCCGTCGGCGCAACACTTCGAGATCCAGTTCAGCCAGCCCCCTGTGATGCACGGCGTGGTCGCGTTCTTCGGTAAGGGCCTTACGAGCGATGACGAACTCGGCCACCTTCGACTCGGTGTACAAGCTGAACTCTTCGTATTTCATGCGCAATCCATGCGCTTCTTCCAACAGGTCGGCGATCAATTGCTCCTGCTCGTTGAGTGTTTCAGCCATAGTTGCCCCACTGCCAGCGTAGATGCCCCAAGAAGCACCTTCCTCGACTTCACCCAAGGTGCCACGTTGGTAACTTAGGAATATGTACTTCTTGCGTGGTATTCCCCTTGCTCTACTGCTCGTAGTCGGCCTTCCACACGCGTCGGCGCAGGCTGTCGTCGAATGGCAACTCACCGACGACGCCGTTTCACTCGGTATCAACGGGGTGTCACCCCACGTAGAAAAAACTGCAGGCGGTGACCGCGTATTTCGCAGCGATATGGTGCCGTCAGGTACCGCAGTGAGCATGTGCAACGATGCCGGTGCCTGCACCAGTGAGAACTTGACAGTGAGCGGTGGTGGCGTGAGTGACTTCGCCATCGCCTCCACCCCGAGCGGGGTGCGTGCCTACTTCAAGCGAATTGACATGGCCAGCAACACCCAAGCGGTGTACTCGGCGGCATGTGGCGACGCCAGTTGCCTGTCATTCGGCACGGTAACAATTGCGTCAACCGGGATGCAGGTGTCGAAAGATACCAAGGCCTGGGGTGTCCCCGATCCGGTTCGACTGCCCGACGGTCGTGTCCGTATTTACATCGTCGAGTCTCCGTCGCTTGACAGTTCTTGCCCAGAAAAAGTTGCCTCGTACATCTCAAGTGACGGCATCTCGTTCACCAAAGAATCTGGTTGGCGCTTGGAAAATGGCTACGTCGACACCGAAATTTTGCGGGCCAAAGATGGCGACTGGGTAATGATCATGGCTGACGGGCCAGGTTGCACCACCACTTCGGGGGCCCGCAAGGTGCAGCAACTTTTCGTTTCAACTTCTAATGACGGCCTTACGTGGGCCAAGCCACAGTTGCTGACCACGACTGATGTCGGCCGTCTAGATCCAACCGGGTATGAAGTATCGCCAAACGTTTTCCGTATTTACTATGCAGCCGGTGGTTCGAATGACACCTTCACCATCAAGCGGGCAACGATGCGCATCGCGGACACCACCAAAGGCGGTGACGCGGGTGTAACCAAGACTCCGGCAGCAAAATCTAAAACCATCACCTGCGTCAAGGGCAAAACAGTCAAGAAGTTCACCGCCACCAGCTGCCCCAAGGGCTGGAAGAAGAAGTAGCAATATGTGGGCGGCTGTCGTGATCATCGCGACAGTTGCTGCCACTCTGGTGCCACACTCAGGCGCGTCAGGTACTAACGACAACGCTGATAGCAGTGCTGATGAGTTGCAACGAAAAAAGCGCAGCGAGTGGGTGTACACGTTCCCGGTATCGGGACCGAACGTGTTTTACCCGCGCGATCATCTTGACTACCCCGCCGTCGACCTGACGGGGTGTCGACAACTTGTTCGTGCACCAATTTCGGGCGTGATTCACGACGTGCGTGACCTCGACAAATGGGATTCCAAAGTTGACGAATCGGGCACTCGGGGTGGGTTGACCATCACATTGCACGGGGACGACTTCGTGCGGTATTACTTTTCGCATCTTGGGCGACTGATTATCAAAAAAGGGCAACGTGTTGCGTCCGGGCAAAAGATTGCCACCGTGGGGGCATCGGGAAATGCCCGTGTCACGCTGTGTCACCTGCATTTTGGGGTCTCGCGAATTTGCCCGATGTCCGAGCAAAATGTGCGTCGTGGCGAAATCTGGCCACAGCCATATTTGGACGCCTGGAAGCAGGGAGTCAACAAGTCGCCCAATCGCGAGGTGCAACGCCTCACAAAACAGACCCCAGCTGCGTGCATCGAGGCAGCAGCCGCGCAGCGACGGGGCGGCGACAGCTAGTTAACTGAAATACGGGTTGGCGCCACTGGAGTGATCGGTCAGGTCGCGCACCTTGGTAATCGTCGTTACACGTTCGGTAATCATGGTCTGTACCCCATCGAGCATCGTTTGTTTGCTCATTGAGCAGCCGTGGCAACCGCCGCCCATCGTAAAGTAGGCAGTGCCTTCGGTGTCGTGGCCGGCAAACGTGACAAACCCGCCATGGGCCGCCAACATCGGGTTCACATCCACTGACACGATTGCTTCAATTTGCGCCGACGTTTCGTCATCGCGCACGAGGCCCTCAATGGCCGGAGCTTTCGGTCGATTCGGGTTGCGCAACACGAGCCCTGCTTGTTCGTTGTAGTCAAGTTCGGCACCCCGCAGCGAATCCACGTCACTGGCGGGCATGATGAACTTGAAGCCGTCGATCGTGCGCACCTCGTCGGTAAACGCCGACTTCAAGAATTCTTCAAACACGAGGTCATAGCGAAAATCTTCGCCTGCTGGCGATACCACGGCAAGACGCAACCCGAGTTTTTCGGCGTCGGGTTCGGTGGCGCGCAGTTCTATCAGCTTTGCCAAGGCAACGGGCGAGACCGAAATGATCGTGTCGCGCGGTGATTCGACGGATGAGGCGCCCGACGCTGCGAACGGTGATTGTTTCGTTTCTGACACGCTTCGCAGGCTACTGAGCACCGTCGTTGTCACACTCGTTCTTGGCGTTAGAGTTTGCGTCACAAGCACGGGGAGCCCGAGACATATCGGGCTGAGAGGGTGGTAGCCACCACCGACCCGCAGACCTGATCTGGGTAATGCCAGCGGAGGGAGCGATATGACAGGGACATCTCTCGACACTTCGACAGCCATCGTGTTGCTTGGTGGAGATGCGATAGACGCGAAAGCCATCGGTGATCTGCCCACGAATTGCATCGTCATTGCCGCCGATTCTGGTGTGGAGTTGGCGCCGGTGCTCGGGCTTGATATCTCGGTCGTGATTGGTGACCTGGATTCAATCGATGCCACCGCACTCGAAGCACTCAAAGCACTCGGCACGACTGTCGTGCAGCATGCTGCCGACAAAAATGAAAGTGACGCCGAGCTCGCATTGCGACATGCGGTCGACCTCGGCGCCACACGACTCATCGTGATTGGCGGTGGCGGCGGGCGCCTCGATCACCAATTGGCCCTCTTTGCGGTGATGTTTCTGGATTCGCTGCGGGGCACGCGGGTCGAAGTGCGCCTCGCACGTTCACGGGCCTACCCCGTACGAGCGGGCGAAACCATCACTATTTCCTGTACCACCGGCGATGTCATCGGGTTGATCCCGTTCGGGGGCGATACACACGGCATCACCACGGGTGATTTGCGCTGGCCACTGCACGATGAATCGCTGTTTGCTTTTGCCTCGCGGGGTATCAGCAATCGGGCGATGTCTGATGAATTCTCGGTCACGGTCACTACTGGTCACCTCATCGTCACCGTGGATACACCATTATGAAAATTCGCTCTCTGCTAATCGGCCTGGCCACTGCCGGCACACTGCTTGCTGCCTGTACCAGTGGCAGCACGAATGATGTGGCTGTCACCACCAACGACGGCCCAATCACACTGAGGCTGTTGGCCCACGAGTCATTTACCCCCACCGAAACCATTTTTGATGATTTCACCCTGCAAACGGGTATCAAAGTTGAACTCGTTCGCAGCAGCGACGCGGGCACCCTCGTCACCAAGGCAGTGCTAGCCAGCGGCAACCCCGAAGGCGATGTGTTGTGGGGCGTGGACAACACGTTGCTTTCTCGCGCACTCGATGCCGATGTTTTCGTGCCGTATGTGACCGTGCACCGCGATGATCTCGACGCAGTGGCCGTGGCGCTGGCACCCGATGGCGCAGTTACCCCGGTCGACTCAGGCGACGTATGCATCAACTATGACAAGGCATGGTTCGCTGAACGCAACATCACACCCCCACTCACGCTGCAGGCACTTACATCGTCCACCTATCGCAACCTGTTGGTGACGCCGAACCCTGTTTCGTCATCACCCGGCTTGGCTTTTTTGCTGGCAACCATCGCCGAGTTCGGTGATGGTTGGCAGCAGTGGTGGGAAACGATGCGAACCAACAACATCCTCATCGTGGAGTCGTGGAGTGACGCGTACTACGGGCATTTCACTGCGGCCTCCGACGGCGAACGGCCCTTGGTGGTGAGTTATGCAACGAGCCCACCGGCGGAAGTGCTCTTTGCTGACCCCCGCCCGACGCAAGCCCCCACGGCAGTTGCCGCGCTCACCTGTTTTCGGCAATACGAATTTGCGGGCATTCTGCGTGGCACCAAACACGAGCCACAAGCCCAACTACTCATCGACTTCTTGGTTTCGCGACAGTTCCAGGAAGACCTGCCACTCACGCAATTCGTGTGGCCAATCAACAACAAGGCCAGCGTGCCCAAGGAATTTCTCGACTATGCACTGCGACCCGAAAACCCGTTGACGATTGGCCCAGCCATCATTGCTCAGCGGCGGGCCGAGTGGCTCGAGCAATTCAGCGACATCATGCTCCGATGAATCGTGTTGCGATGAGCCAGCCGGTGCTCCACCCCACCCTCGGGCGTGTGGCGGCACTCGTGGTGGCGTTGTGGCTCGGGGTGTTTCTGGTCGCGCCAGTGCTCACGATGACCGTTGGGTTCGTTCAGCCAGCCGACTTTTTGCGTGTTCTTACCCGCTCGTCGACATGGCAACTGGTGTGGTTTTCGCTGTGGCAATCTGCGCTCAGCGTTGCCGTCACGCTCGTGGTTGCCGCTCCCGTCACCTGGCTGATCGGCCTGCATCACTTTCGTGGCCGACGCCTACTGCGGGCAGTGAGCACGGTGGGTTTCCTGCTGCCATCGGTGGTGGTTGCCACTGCATTTCTGGCCGTATTGCCGCGCTCGCTGCATTACACCATGTTTGCAGTGGTGATTGCCCATGTGTATTTCAACATCGCAGTCGTGGTTCGAGTGGTTGGCGCACGCCTCGAATTACTTGATGTCCAACTGATGAATGCTGCACGCACACTTGGTGCTTCGCCCACCGTTGTCTGGCGCACCATCGTCTGGCCGCTCATCCGTGGGGCCACGGTGGCGGCGGCCGCAGTGATTTTCTTGTACTGCTTTTCTTCGTTTGCAGTCATTCGAGTGCTCGGTGGCCCACGTCGTAGCACGCTGGAAAGCGACATCGCCCTGCGGGCATTTGGCATCGGCGACATATCGGCAGCCACCGTGCTGGCCCTCGTACAACTCGTCATCGTGGTCGGTGTGATTGGTGTGGTTCGTCGACTCAGCGGTCGCGAGCACGGGCTCTCCCGCCTTGCCACATTGCCGCTCACCACTGTCATGCATCGCCAACGACTCTTTGCAATTGGTGTGGCTGGCGCAACGGCAACATTCGTGCTGCTGCCGATTGCCGCATTGCTGTGGCGATCCGTGCAGGTGGGTGACGCATCGTCGCTTGCGGCATGGCGCACGGTCTTTGACACATCTCTCACTGCGTCGATTCGGGCTTCGGCGCGCACGGCGCTACTGGCTGGCGTGCTGGGTGTGGCACTCGCCGTGCTCACCACTTTGGCCGTCGTTCGGCTGGGCACGATTGGACGCCTCATCGACATGTTGTCGATTGTTGTGCTCGCTGTATCACCAGTGACCCTGGGGCTTGGTCTCGTGCTCACTTTTGACGTCGGTTGGTTTGACTGGCGCGCACAATGGTGGTTCGTGGCAGTTGCCCACACCCTGGTGGCGTTTCCGCTCGCAGTTCGCGTGCTGGTGCCGGCCTGGCGGACCACACCCATCGGCTTGCACCAGGCAGCAGCAGTGCTCGGTGCCGGAGAATTGCGCCGCCTCGTCGACATCGACTTGCGCCGCATGCGACCGGCAATCGTGGCATCACTCGGCTTGATCGTTGCGGTGTCACTGGGCGAGTTCGGTGCAGCGTCGCTCATGTCGCGGGCAGGTGGCGAAACGATGCCCGTCATGATCGCCCGCTTGCTCTCGCGCACCGGCGACCTGGTGCGGGCGCAGGCATTTGTGCTGGCATCACTACTCGCGGTGGTCTGTATCGCTGCACTCGTGTTGGTGGAGTTTGCACTAGGAAAGTCTGACCATGTTGCACGTCGCTGATCTCGTGGTGGTGCGTGACGGGCGCCGAGTGCTCAACGGTGTCTCGCTGGTGGTGCAGCCTGGTGAACGGGTTGCCGTGCATGGCCCGAGCGGTTGCGGCAAAACCACTTTGCTGCATGCCATCGCAGGTTTGGTGCACATTGATACTGGGTCAATCAGCCTCAATCACCACGATGTAACCCACACCCGAGCCCATCAACGCGGCGTGGGGTTGGTGTTTCAAGACGATCAACTCTTTGCGCATCTCAACGTGGCCGACAACGTGTCGTATGCGCTGCGGGTGCGTGGTGTTGCAAAACGCGAGCGCTTCATCGTTGCCAAGGAATGGCTCGAGCGTGTGGGGCTAAGTGGTTTTCAGCACCGTCACACGGCGAGTTTGTCGGGGGGTGAGGCCAAGCGTGTTGCGCTTGCCCGCACATTGGCTGGTGGGCCGAACATCGTGCTGCTCGACGAGCCACTCAGTGGCCTCGACGATGAGCTGCACGACCAGTTGCTGGGCGATGTGCGCAGCCTTTTTGAGCAACTAGGCACCACAGTGGTGCATGTAACCCACGATCGTGCCGAGGGCGCCGCGTTGTGCCATCGCTCTATTGAGTTTGCGACGTTGTCCGACAAGGTTGCCAGCCGCCAGACTTGATGGCGATGTCACCAGCCTTCACGATTCGACACATCACCGTGGCCGAAGCCCTGCCCGTGCGGCTCGATGTGTTGCGACGCGGCACACCATCGCAGGATGCCACATACGACGGCGACGACGAGCCACACACCGCCCATATCGGGGCCGTAATCGGCGACCGCGTCGTGGCCACCTCAACTTGGTTGATGCGGCCTTGGCAACACGACACCACGGCGACAGCAGTGCAACTACGCGGCATGGCAGTGCTCGACGAGATGCAGAACACGGGCGTTGGGCACGCACTCATCGATGCCGGCATGACCCACGCTCACAGCGTTGGTGCCCGATACGTGTGGGCCAAAGCCCGTGATTCGGCATTGTATTTTTACGAGCGGTGCGGGTTCCACATCGTGGACGAGCAATTTCTCGAACCCGCTTCGGGTTTGCCGCATCACTTGGTACTACGTGAGACAGTTACGGCGTAAAAGTCACCTTGGTGGTGTAGAGCGCTGCAGTGCCGTCAGCCAGGACTGCGTCAAATTCCAGCGTCCAGTCACCTGGCGTTGGCACGGCGAGTTCATAGTAAAAATGGTTCGGGCCACTCTTTTCAAACCACAACACCAGTGTCGAGAGTGCCGCGTCCGGCGGTATCAGATTGCCGGTAACCGACACCACCTGCTGAAGCTTGCCACCAGGTGGGGCAAACTCCATGTGCACGATGACGTCGCCGACTTTGGCGGGTGCCACCGTTACATCCGCAATCACATTTTCTGCCACGAGCGAAGCATTGAATGCGTCGTTGCCACCAACAT
>JAEMQQ010000030.1 GCA_016463775.1 Ilumatobacteraceae bacterium
TCAATTCTCTGAATGGCGATCCGTCGTCATGGTGGAAGTCGGCAGAAGTGCAAGAGGCACGGGAAGCATTCGTCGCGCGCTACGCCAATTTCAGTGACAACTGGGTCGAGGCATGGCAGACAGAATTCGAGTCGCTGCTCGCCAGATGAGGCTCACGGGTTCGGCGCGAGCTGGCCGCGCCGATAGTGATACCGACACAACAACTCGTAGCGCACGACGTCACCAAAGAGGGGTTCCTTGCGGGTGGTCGTTGTGTCTCCGACGACCACGGTTTCACCCTCGAACACCACTTGGTTGTTGACTAATCGGGCGTTGTTGGTGGCCCGCGCCCCGCACCAGCAGCGAGCCTCCACCTGCATTTCGACACGTTGATCGGCGATCTCCAACATGCGGCGCGTGCCATCGAACAACAAACCGCGAAAATCGGTGATGAGGCCGAATGAATACACATCAATGCCAAGATCATCGACCAAGGTGGCAAGTTCGTCGCATTGCTCGACGGTATAGAACTGCACCTCGTCACACACCAAAAAATCGAGCGGCATGTGTTCGCGAGCGAGTGCGATGAGGCTGGGGGTGATGCTGATGTCAATGGCCGGCGACGAAACACCGAGTCGGCTGGTGACCTGTGAGCCATCACGATCAAGTTTGGTGATCAACAGACCGTGGAGCCCACGCGTCGACAGATTGTGGTGAATCTGCAAAGCGAGGGTGCTCTTCCCTGAGCCCATCGTGCCAAAACTGAATCGCAGGGTTGCCATCGACTGCGCCTACCTGTGACTACCTGTGACTGAAACTGCGCAAGGGCAGTGTTGGGCGTTGCAGCCAATTGTCAGCCAGGTAGTGCGCGGCACCGTCAATGGCGTGAATGGTGTAGGCGTGTCGTGGTTTGTTGCTCGTGTTGGCCGCCGACATGTGGGGAACTGCACCATGCAACAACACCAACGTGCCACGCCTGGCTTCGAGACTCACGAGATTGTCGAGCGGGTAGGGCTCGGGGTCGAGCACGTCGGTGACCGTTGCGGTGCGGGTGTCGTTGAGTCGAGAACGAGAACGAACAGGCAAGCGATGCCCACCGGGAACTGCCCACATGCAGCCATTGTCGCGAGTGGCGTCGTCGATGGCAAACCAGAAACCGACGGCACTCTGTGGTTCGGTCCATAAGTAGGTGTGGTCGGTATGACAGGTGACTTCACCACCGATGTGTGCCTGTTTGAAGATGTACATCGACTGCAAAAGCAGCGGCTGACTCATACCTATGTCGTGTGCAACTGCGGCCAGTGCGGGTGTGCGACTGAATGAGCTGAACACCGGGTCAAGGTCGTGCATGGCATGGCCGAGCTTGTTGAGCGACAAGTGTGGCTGAGCGCGCAGATTACCCTGCTCATCAAATGCATCTTTTTCGAAAAAGCAGCGAATTTGCTCGCCACTCGACAAAAAGTAATCGTCACTGGTGTGTTGCGGCTTGCCGTCAGCAGTGAACACCGTTGCCTGTTCGGGTGATGGCACATGTTGCTCGGCAAGTTCCATCGCACGTTGACGCAAGGCAAGGCAGTGATCGGCATCGACGAAATCAGGAACAACAAGGAAGCCATCGTTCTCAAATGCCGTTACTTGCTGATCAGAAAGAAAGCTGCCCATCTGCGACTCAGGCGTTCGGGTTCGTAAAGTTGGATGCTTCGGGAAATGCATGTGGGATCATCTCGGTCATCGGCACCGGCACTCCGTTGACTTCAACGAGCAGAGCTGGGCCACCGTGCTCCCACAAGAGTTGTCGGCAGCGACCGCACGGCGTGACCGGCGCATCGTTGCCCAAGGTGCACACCGCAACCAGTCGTCCACCACCCGAGCGAATGAGTTCACTCACCATCCCGCACTCGGCACACAAGGTGAGGCCGTACGACGCGTTCTCAACGTTGCAACCCGTGACGATTCGGCCATCGTCAACGAGCCCCGCAGCACCCACACGAAACCTCGAGTACGGAACGTAGGCGTATTGCATTGCATCACGGGCTGCCGCGCGCAATGAGCCCCAATCGATGTTGACCATTGCTGGCAACGATAGTCACTTCGCGAGCAGGCTCGGTTGGCGTGCGAACAAGGTGTCAGGGGCGAACATTTAGTGGTGGCGTTCGAGTTCGTGCAGCACGATGTTGCCACCCTTGCGCACCCACAGCCCCGCCCCAGCCTGGACGAAACCGCGTGATAGCCGTTCGCGATACCAGGTGGCACTGCGTAGGTGGACATTGAGGTCTGTCGCTTCGCGCTCAACCGTATGTTTCGCATCGAATGATGTGAGTGCGTCGAAATACAAACATGTGCGGGTTGCCGTGGTGAGATTGCGCAGTGCTCGAGTTGCGACACGGTCATCCAAATACTGCATTACGTCGGTGCAGATGACGAGATCAAACGGCCGCTTCGGTGCCCATTGTGCAATATCGCGACGGTCATGACCGAACGTTGTGCAGGCATGCTCGCTCACATCGGTGGAGGTAACACGTACCCGCGGGTGAAAAGTGCGATACCAGTTCCCCCAGTCACCGCGGCCGGCACCAACCTCGAGCACTGATCGCACAGGTGCGGCCCACCACGCCAACATTTCGTGCACCGCTGTGGCGAGGTGCGCCACCTCGTTGACCGTGTGCACTGGTTGCTTGCCGTAGTACTGCTCGAAATAGTTGCGGTCAAACTTTTCGTTTCTCACGCCTTGTGTGTAGCAGCACCGCAAGTAGCCTTCCAACTACAACTAACAACGTCAATGAAAGGCGTCTTTCACCATGTCAATTTTCAGCGTCAAAATCCACGGGCTCACCAGTGGCAGCGATGTACTTGGTGGGGTAGCCAACAAGGTGATGTTGGTGGTCAACGTGGCATCCAAGTGTGGTCTCACGCCCCAATACACCGGCCTCGAAGCGCTACACAGCGAGTTTGCCGCCCAAGGTTTCAGTGTGATTGGTGTGCCGTGCAATCAGTTTGGCGCCCAAGAACCAGGCTCAGCAGAAGAGATCACGACATTCTGTTCCACCACGTACGGTGTCACGTTTCCACTGACCGAAAAAGTTGACGTCAACGGCTCGGCTCGTCATGCGCTGTACGAAAAATTGACACCAGTGCAGGATGGTGAAGGCCACTCCGGGGATATTCGCTGGAACTTTGAAAAGTTCCTCGTGGGCAAGGATGGAACCACCATCACTCGTTTCGGCCCGATGGTGGCCCCAGACGATGCGACGTTGCGTGCGGCAATCAAAAAAGCAATCGGCTGAGCGACTTCATGCGCATAGCCGCTTTGCAAATGGCAATGTCGCCCGACGTTGCCGCGAATATTGCGACTGCCGAGCGCCTCGTGCGCGCTGCTGCGGCAGATGGTGCCAACGTCATCTTGATACCCGAGCTGTTCGAAGGTCACTACTTTTGCAAAGACCAGCACGCCGATGAATTGCAGCGGGCACGGCCCATCGACGGGCATCCGACGATTACGCATTTTGCGCGGGTTGCCCGCGAACTCAACGTGGTGCTGCCACTCAGCATTTTTGAACGGGCGAACAATGCGTACTTCAACACGGTGGTTGTCGTTGACGCCGACGGGGCGACACTCGGCTTGTATCGCAAGAGCCATATTCCGGATGGGCCGGGTTACTCGGAGAAGTTTTATTTTTCGCCCGGCGACACCGGTTTTCGTGTGTGGCCCACCCGTTTCGGTGTGGTGGGTGTGGGCATCTGCTGGGATCAATGGTTCCCCGAATCGGCACGCAGCATGGCGCTGCTCGGTGCTGACGTGATTTTGTATCCCTCTGCAATCGGTAGCGAACCACAGAACCCGTCATGGGATTCAAGCGGTCACTGGCAACGAGTGATGCAGGGTCATGCGGCAGCCAACATCGTGCCCATCGCTGCAGCGAACCGCACGGGGCGAGAAGTTGGCCGCCCGACCGAGGTGACGTTCTATGGCTCGTCGTTCATCACCGATGCAACTGGTGCAAAAGTTGCAGAAGCAGGACGCGACGACGAGCGAGTGCTCATCGCTGACATCGACATTGAGGCCAATCGTGCAATGCGTGCTGCGTGGGGTTTGTTTCGTGACCGACGCCCCGAGTTGTATGGCGCAATCACCAGCCTTGACGGCAACACCAATCGCTAAGCAGACGTCGTCATGATGCGCATGCCAGCCGAGTTCGCCCGGCACGAACGCACGGTGATGTGTTGGCCCACTCGCCACGAGCTCTACGGCACTCGCATGAACGAGGCCAAGCGTGCCCATGCCATCGTGGCCAAAACCATTTCGGGTTTCGAGCCGGTGACGATGATTGCCAACGAAGTTGATGCCAGCGAGGCTGCAGCGTTATGCGGAGGCACGGTTGACGTGGTGTCGATGGCCATTGACGATGCCTGGTTCCGCGACAGCGGGCCTACTTACGTGACCGACGGTGTTCGGCGTGAGGGCACGTGTTGGGTGTTCAACGGTTGGGGCAACAAGTTCACTCCGTATGCCAATGATGCCCAGATCGCGAGCAACTGGCTGAAAACCCAAGGCGAACCAGCGCGTCATATTGACATGGTGTTGGAAGGCGGCTCGATCAACGTCGATGGTGCCGGAACACTTGTGACCACCGAGCAATGTCTGTTGCACCACAATCGCAACCCACATTTGTCACGCGAGCAGATCGCGGCACGATTGTGTCTTGAATTGGGCCAGGAACGTGTGGTGTGGCTGCCGTACGGCTTGGCACTCGACGACGACACGGATGGTCACGTCGACAACGTCGCAGCCTTTTGTGCCGAAAATGTGGTGGTGCTGCAGGGTTGTGACGACCCCCGCGAAGCCGACTATCAGCGCTGTGCAGCCAATCGTGCGGCCGCCGAAGCAGCAGGGTTGGGGATTCGCGAGATTCCCGTGTTGCCATTCATGACGGTTAATGGTCAGCGACTCGTCGTGCCGTATCTGAATTTCTATGTGGTGAATGGTGGCGTAATCGTGCCGGTATGCGGTCATGCCGCTGACGACGACATGATGGCGCTCATTGCCGAGTGGTTTCCGAATCGCCAGATTGTCGGGCTACACGTCGGTGAAATCTTGGCGGTCGGTGGCGGTGGCCTTCATTGCATCACCCAACAAATACCCGCGTTGTAGGGCGCTAAACGGGGGCGTCGCACGCGCGCAGGGGCAGCACGCGCGTTGGTAACGACGACCACATGTCGTCGAGCAGCGCATCACGCTGGGCAGTGTGTTGTGAACTGCTCCATAAGTTGTTGCGTTGTAGTGGGTCATTCGCCAAGTCGTACAGCTCGCCTTCGGTGCCATCGTGCACGGTGCCCGGCAACATGGCAGTGCACACCCAACCGTCGCGACAAATCGTGCGGGCCCCGACGATCTTGCCAAAGAGCACGCTGTCCCATTCGGTGAGCACGCGTTCGTGCCCGAGCAGGCGCGCATCGTCGTCGTTGAGCGGCAAGCGCTCCGACTCGGTGTAGTCGGGCCGCTGCAGTCCGGCGATAGATGCAAACGTTGATGCCAACGACACCAGCCCGACAGGTGCTGCAACACGTGCGGGTGCGACGTTCGCCGACTTTGCGGGTCGCCAAATGAGCGGTAGACGCATGAGCGAATCCACGTGGTAGGGGCCTTTGAATAACAAGCCGTAATCACCCTGCAGTTCACCGTGATCGGTGGTGTACAGCACATCGAGATCGTCGCCCCAACCACGGGCAGAAATCGATGTCATCACGCGGCCGATGGCTTCATCAATTAGTTCGTTCTCGATGTGGGCCATGGCATTCACTTCGCGCACGTTGTCGGCAGTGAGCGTCTTGGGCACCCACTTAGACGGGGCTTCGTAGTTGGAAATAAACGTTCCGTCGTACCACATGCGCCAGTGACGTGGCTTGTTGTCGAGTACTCGCTCGCGTTCCGTTGCATCCTCGATGTAACCCGGTGGCACGTCAAGATCGCGCCAGTTGACGCGCCCAAGTTCCGACTTCGGCGGGTCCCACGGGTGATGCGGGTCGGGGAAACTCATCCAACAAAACCAGTCGGCGTCGGCAGGCAGCGACGACAACCAGTTGATGGTCTGATCAGCGACCCACTCGGTGTGGTACAGCTCGCGCTGGATGTCGTTGTGCTTCACCTGTGGGGCGTTGGTTTCGCCACCACCAGCAGCATTCACCTGCAATTGTTGGTCGAGCACCTGAAAGAACATCGCCGCCGCGGCCGGGTTCTTTTCGCGCAGCCAGCGGGCATAGTGAAATGGCCCGGTGCCACCGTGTGTGGCGAGCGAGAAATGTTCGAAGCCACGATGCGGTGTCGGCAAACCGTCTTCACCAATGCTCATCTCGGTTTCTAAACCGCCCGAACCAATGCGGTTTTCGGCGAACCGCAGGAACGGGTCGAGGAATGGCTCGAAGTGGGCCTTGCCGATGAGTGCAGTGCGATAACCAGAGCGTCGTAGGTCGCTGGCGATACTTGGTGCATCATTGGCGAGGGGCACGCCGTTCATCCACACGCCGTGCGTGCTCACATGTTGGCCGGTCAGCATGGTGCTGCGCGACGGCATGCACACCACGTTTTGCGGATGCGCCCGGTCATAGACGATGCCGGTGCGGGCCAGCTCGTCGATCACTGGTGTGCGCGCGATGTGCCCACCGTTGCAACCGAGTGCGTCGTACCGCTGTTGGTCGGTGGTGATGAACAGAATCTTGCGACCCATTACGCCGCTTCCATCATCGTTTTGAGTTTGTGTAATCCTTCGCCCGCCGCCCCAGCGATAACCAATGCGAGCGCTTCTGGCTCCATGTCGGTGGAATACACGACGATCGAGCCACCGTGCCCATCATCCAACACATCACAGGTGCCAAGATGCGATGTAATAGCGGGGTTGCCGACCATGCGGTATTGAAAGCGGCGCAGCGAATGGTCGTGGGTGATGATGTCTTCTTCGAACACGATGCCACTCGGCAGGGTGATCCATCGCTTTTTGCCCTCCACCCGACACGTGGTGAGGGGAAACCACTCGTGTTGACGCGCCAGATCGCCGACAAGTCTCCAGACCGTGTCGGGGTCACGGTCGATTTGCACGTGACGACGCACCGAACCCATGGGTGAAATGTAGTGGTTAGTCGAGCGCCCAATCAATGTCGCAGAGCCCGCCGGCACGCAGGGCTGCATTGATTTGCGAAAACGGACGCGACCCCATGAAGCCCTGGTGTGCCGAAAGTGGCGACGGGTGTGCCGACTCCACCACGGCGTGGCGCGATAGATCAATGAGCAACTTTTTCTTACGTGCTTGCGCGCCCCACAGCACGAACACGACGAACGGCTTGGAGTTCGCCACACGAATCACTTCATCGGTGAACGTTTCCCACCCTTTGCCTTGATGTGATGCTGCTTGTGCTGCCCGCACGGTCAAGGTGGTGTTCAACAGCAGCACGCCACGTTGGGCCCAGCCCGCCAAGTTGCCGTGCGATGGGATGGGTAGCCCGACGTCGGCTTGCAGTTCCTTGAAGATGTTGGCGAGCGAAGGTGGCGTGGCCACACCGCGTTGCACCGAAAAACACAAACCATGCGCCTGGCGTGGCCCGTGATACGGGTCTTGGCCGAGTATCACCACCTTGGTGTCGGCAAAAGACGTGTGATGAAGTGCCGCAAACACATCGGCATGGGCCGGGTACACCGCATGCTGCTTGCGCTCACTCGCCACGAAAGATTGCAGAGCGTGCCAATACGGCTTGTCGAACTCGGCGCGAAGTAGCGGGTTCCAGTCAGTGCTCATCATGCATCACATGACAGAAGGTTTTAGAACCTGCTGCGAACATGCCACAGGTCGGGGAACACCGGCTGAAACAACGTGGTGGCGAGATACTCGGCCCCCGACGAGCCACCCGTACCGTGTTTGCGACCAATCGTGCGCTCAACCATTTTCACATGGCGGTAACGCCACTCTTGCAAGCCTTCGTCGATATCGACGAGACGTTCAAGCACGAGGGCAGCTTCGGCATCATTTCGGTAGGCCGCGAGCAGGGCATCCTGCACACCGATGTGTGGTTGGTACGCCTCTCGCACATCGGCCTTGAGCGTCTCGACAGGAATGGGATGTGCACGCAGTGAAAGATATGCAAGCGTGTCGTGCCAGATTCCGGGTTGTGATAAGGCGTTGGTTAAGCGCACGTAATCAGCGGAGCCGACGGCAAAACTTGCCAGCACCGACTGATCGCGTCGACCGAGCACGATTTCAAGTTCGCGAAACTGTGCGGACTGAAAACCACTTGCTGCTTCGAGACGATTACGGAACGTCCCGAATTGCAGTGGTGTCATCGTTTCCAGGATGTCAACTTGACTCACCAGCGTCTTGAAGATCGTGCGGGCACGACCCAAGGTGGCGAGTGCGTCGTGCGAAGCACCCCGGCGCAGAAGTTCACCGGCGCGCACAAACTCGTGCAGCAATGTCTTGAACCACAATTCATACGTTTGATGGATGACGATGAAGAGCAACTCGTCATGTTCAGGACCACTCTCGCGGGGGGTCTGCAGTGCCAGTAATTCGGGTACGCGAATATACGTTGAGTACGTCGTGGCGCGCTGCTGGGCGTCATTTTCGCGCATAAGGTGACACTATGCGACAAAGCGGCGAAGAACAGCATGATGAGGATGCTGGTGTAGACACGCACGGTTTACCCGATGCTGCTGCACTCGACGCAGGTGACCCATTGGCCCGGTACAAGAATGAATTCGTCATCACCGATAGCGACGTGTGTTACTTGGATGGCAACTCCCTGGGTCGACTACCAAAGCGAACCGTCGACATCGTGCATCGGTATCTGACCGAGGAGTGGGGCAGTGAACTCGTGGCCGGCTGGTCGCACTGGATCGATGAAGCACAGCGTGTGGGTGACCTGATTGGTGGCGCCGCACTTGGCGCAGCGAGTGGTCAGGTGCTCGCTGTCGACACGACCAGTGTCAATTTTTATCAGCTGTGTGATGCAGCGATTCGAGCACGACCAGGTTGCACGAAAGTCATCAGTGACACGGCAAACTTTCCGACCGATCGGTACATCCTCGAGGGCCTGTGTGAACGGTACGGCAAACAACTGGTGCTGATTGACGACGAGTCAGGCGAGGGATATGTGACACCAGAGATGCTGGTGGCACATCTGGATGACGACACTGCATTGGTCACACTGTCGGTGGTGCAATATCGCTCGGGGGCTCTGCACGATGTACGCGAGTTGACGCGTATTGCCCACGCATCTAGTGCGCTCGTGGTTTGGGATGCCAGCCACGCCGTTGGCGTGGTTGACCTACAACTTGATCACGACGACGTAGATCTCGCGGTCGGCTGCACCTATAAATATTGCAATGCGGGGCCGGGCTCGCCGGCTTGGTTGTATGTGAACAAGCATCTCCAACAGTCGCTACGCGTTCCTATCCAGGGATGGTTTGCGCAACGCGATCAGTTTGCGATGGGCCAGGGTTTCGTTCGCGCTGACGACCTACGGGGGTTTCAGATTGCGAGCCCCTCAATCGTTGGAATGCGCTGTATCGAAGCGTCATTTTCGATGATCGTCGAAGCCGGACTACCGGCAATCGCCGCAAAGGCCGCGCTCGGCACCGACATGATGGTGCGGCTGCATGATGCGTGGTTGGCACCGCTTGGTTTTGAACTCATCACACCGCGTGATGCAACACGCCGCGGTGGTCATGTGACATTGCGGCACCCCGACGCCAGACAGATTTCGGTGGCGATGCGCGAAATGGTGAAGGTTATTCCCGACTTTCGCGAACCATCGAGCATTCGTCTTGCGATGTCGCCATTGGCAACGAGTTTTTGTGAGGTATCGGATGGATTCGCACGAATTCGTGATTTGGTCGCGAGTGGTCGCTACCGCGAGGCTGGCCCGCCAGTAAGTCGTGTCACCTGAACTCAGGCTGGCGATTGCTTAGCGCCACGCGATGACATCGGGGTAGACCCGCGTCATCGGTTGTTGCACATCCACCCAGTCGCCCTCTCGCAGATGTAGATCGCTAGGCATACACAACATAGTGGTGTGCATGTGTGGTGGCTCGAGCACCGCTAGGCGTTGACGGGCAAAGTGAAACGGGCTGCTGCCATCGTCGAGCGCACCAACACCGTGGCTTGACCCACAACCAACCATCACGAGACGGGTGTCAGTGCCAGCAGAGATCTGTGTTGCGCGGTAACCAGCGGTGCCAAATGTTGCGGCACGAATAGCAATCACATCGGCGTGCAGCGCCACCATGGACTTATCACCCAGCCACAAGTGGGTGCCGGTACGTACCACCACGTGGTGGGCAGTGGACGCCCGAACACGTTGCACGGCTGCACCGATGTGGCTGAGGTGTAGTGGCAGGTCAGTTGCAAGACCGCCAGCGATAGCGATCGCTTCATCGGCATGGTCTGCGTCGCTACCGGCCAGCGGCAAGTGCACCGACCAGGCAACCACTTGGTGACCCGCAGCTTCAGCGCGCTTGCGCAGTTCGGCGGCCTCGGTCGTCGTGATGCCATAGCGATGCATCGACGATTCGATTTTGATTACGACAGGGTTTGCCACACCAAGTTGTTTGAGCACGTCCAGATCGTGCGTTGATGCGACGGCGAGCACGGCGTCACGGCGCGCAATTTGTCCGACACCCACACCAACGGGGGTAAGCACGAATGGCCGCTGCGTTGCCGCAACGTCGGCCAGTTCATGCACCGTGCCGACCGCAACATCGCCGGATATCGCTGCGGCATGTGGCATGAGTTCGCCACGACCAAAGCCGTAGCCGTTGCCTTTCACCACTGGCAATACATCGCCGAATGTGGCGACCACATTGCGAACATGCTCGCGCCATGCGTCAGACTCGACGGTGAGTCGCAACGTCATGCAGTTTTACGGTATCTGGCTCGCTTCGTAAGCCAGCGCACCAATTCGATGACGGCAGTCATGCTGAAGGCTGAAGCGAAGGCGATGACGAAAGCGAGAGTGTGGTTGTCTTCGAAAGATTTTCCACCGATGAACCCCAGCAGTGCCGCGTAGTTGCCCCAGATGACTGCTGCCACCGCGGCCCAACCAACGAACCAGCGCCGAGGCTGTTTGGTCACCCCGCACGACAATGTCAGTGCAGTACGACCGCCAGGAATAAATCGGGCGGTGATGAGCAGCAGTCCACCACGCTCATGCACCTGCTCGACGATGGCCGCCATACGACGCGTACCTTTTTCGGTGCGAGTCTGGCGTCGCATCACCCAGTCGCTTGCTTCGCGCCCGATGAAGTAACTCATGTTGTCGCCAATGAAGGCGCCAGCGGCAGCAACCACGATGACGAGTGGTATCCACAAGTTGCCAAGCCCGGCACTCACGCCGCCAATGATCACGAGCGTTTCACTCGGCACGATCGGCAAAACAGAATCCACGACAGCCACCACGAAAATAATCACATAAAACCAGGGTGACGACGAAAAATCTTTCAGCCAGTCAAACGCCTGAGCAACAAACTCGAACATTACGGCACGCTACAGCGACGGCTCGGTCTTGCTTCGCAGCCGCCGAATATTCGGAAGGTGTTTCACGATCACAAATGCCACCAGCCCGAGCACCACATACAACTCCCACGGCTCTGCATCGTCGATCAACATGCCGACGGGTGTTGCGATGGTGATCGCAAGAGAAGCGACAGACGCTTTGCGGGTGAGTTTGCTGATGACGAACCAAGAAAGAAACATCACCAAACTGACTTCTGGAAACAACACGAACAATGCACCACCGGCTGACGCCACACCTTTGCCACCATGAAACTTGCGCATCACCGGTGCGACGTGGCCAGCGACGGCACCGCACAACGCGGCATAGGCAAGTGGGCCACGCTGCTCACCGCTCACCGCCCACGCAATGCCCACCGCAATCGCCGCTTTGGCCATGTCTGCCAGAAATACGGTCATACCGGCTTTCCAGCCGAGTTCACGGATGACATTTGAGGCGCCAGGGTTGCCCGAGCCCACCTTGGTGATGTCTCGGCCAAAACGCTTGGCCACCAGTTCGGCACTGGGGAACGTGCCGAGAAAATAGGCAACAATGACGACGATGACGTCAGAAAACTGCACGATTGCTCCCGTGGCGAGTGTAGTTGTTAGCGACACGATGGATCGTCAGGCGGAAACATACCGAGGCGATCCTGCGTCGGTGCGAGAGGAAGCGTCGTATCGGTGGTGTCGATTGAAGTCAGTATGTCGAGTGTCAGTTGAGCAAACGGCACGATGGCGAGCGATGCCGTACGCGTGGATGGGGGTACGAATGCCGACTCGTCACCCGTCGCCCCGTCGACACGAAATAGCGCCAAGATTGCCTGCATCGAATCGGTGTTTGTTATCGGCATCAGCACCGACTCGCCACCGATGCGCCGCATCGACCACTCGACGGTGTACGAGTTCACGCCGCTGGTGTCGAGATTCCGCATCGCTTGTGCCAAACTGAGTAAGTCTCGCGGAGTCAAACGGTCGTCGGTAATTACGCGATCGAGTGCAACATTGAGCAAGGCGTTTGCGGTTGCCGGGTTGCTCGTACCGCGATCAAGTGCACGCTGCATTGAGCGTCGCAGAAAATCTTGCTGACGGTTGATACGGCCAATGTCGCCGGTCGGGTCGCTGACCCAATCCTGTTTTGATTCGTTGAAGTATCGATAGCCGGAACGTGAACGAACGTAGGCAAGCGCCTGCGAGCCACGCAACTCGACACAGCCTGGGCCCACTTCGCGAAAACCAACTTTGTCATCCTTTGTGCGGTATGAAAACGGAATTTTGACGCCGTCAACAGAGTCGACGATTTCTTTGAACGCACACAGATTGACGTTCACGTAGTGGTCAATCGGCACATTGAAGTTGTCGGCGATGGTACGAATCAAACGGTTCGGGTCCTTGCTGTCGAAAGCCGAGTTGATGCGTGCCTCGCGTGTGGTGCCGGCAATCTTCACCCACAAGTCGCGGGGAAATGACAGCACCACCACATCGTTCACCGCAGGGTCGACGCGCAACACCATGATGGTGTCGGAGCGCTCACCGAATGAGGTTCGATCACCGATACCCCCGCTGGTGCCGTCACCTTTGTCGGGGCAGGCGCCGTTGTCGGAACCTGTCAGCAGAAAGTTCTTGGCGCGCAAATTGCTGGTGTCGTAATCCCAGTTTTCGGCTGGTGCACCGTCGGGCATGGTGGCCGACGTGGTGCCACCGTCGATGCTGACGACGAGCCGATCACCAACCTTGTTGTTGGCCCACACAACGAGAACACCAGCAACAATCAGCGTTGCTGCGATGAAAAGATTGACCACCACGACCACCACGTGTGAGCGTGGCCGTGGCGGGGTTCGTGATTCGGTCATGATGCCGGTGCGAGTGTGACGGTGACTGTCAGCGAGTCGCCTTGTGTTACGGCAAAGTCGGCGACGTTGCCTGCGTTGACAAGGTCGACACGGGCATGGGTGATCGCTGCAGCACGGGCGTCATCGCAGGCGACCACCACAAGTGACACCGCCGCACGTTGCGAGACCTTCGCCTCGGTTTTTGTGCGGCGAATTTCTGACAGTACCGCACTGATCGTGGTCAACAAAAATTCCGCGGGGTTGACCTCGCCAAAGTCGACATCACCAGCTTCGACACGTGTCGGCCACTCGGCGCGGTGCACGCTGGCGTCGTGCCACCATGACCACACTTCGTCGGTACAGAACGGCATGTGTGGGGCAAACAGTCGTTGCAACACGCTCAATGCACGGGTGAGTGCGTTGCGCGCCGAGAGCGAATCGTCGGCAACGTCACCACTGGCTGGAACACCGTCGACACCACCAGCACCGTAGGCACGGGTCTTCACCAACTCCACATAGTCGTCGCAGAACCACCAAAAGAACGATTCGGTGCGCTCCAGCGCGCGGGCGTAGTCGAGTTCATCAAAGGCTGTGGTTGCATCAGTGACCACGACAGACAGCCGCGTGAGCATGGCCCGATCGATCGGCAGGCCGACTGCACCGGTTTCGTCGCCACCGAAGGCGAGCACGAATTTGGTGACGTTCAGCAATTTGTTGGCAAGTTTGCCACCAACTTTCATCTGGTCTTCGCTGAATGCGGTGTCGACACCAGGGCGAGCCGAAGCCGCCCAGTATCGCACGGCGTCGCTGCCATATTTATCGAACAGGTCGATTGGTGTCACCACGTTGCCCTTGGATTTCGACATCTTCTTGCGGTCGGGGTCAAGAATCCACCCCGACAATGCGGCGCGCTTCCATGGGATACCCCCGTGGGCAAAGTGCGAGCGCACCATGGTGGAAAACAGCCACGTGCGAATGATGTCGTGGCCTTGTGGTCGCATGTCCATCGGGAAGACCCGTGAGAACAAATCGTCACCATCCACCCAGTTCGAGGCAATTTGTGGGGTAAGCGATGATGTGGCCCAGGTGTCCATCACGTCGGGGTCACCGACGAACCCGCCGATGACATTGCGTTGTGCTGCGATGAAACCACTCGGCACGTCGGTGCTCGGGTCGATCGGAAGTTGTTCGCGAGTTGGCACGAGCGGTGCGTCGTGGTCGGGTGTGCCGTCGGCACCAACGCGATACCACAGCGGAATCGGTACGCCAAAGAAACGTTGACGTGACACGAGCCAGTCGCCGTTCAAACCCTGCACCCAGTTGGCGTAACGATGTTTCATGTGGTCGGGGTGCCACGCCATCTCTTCACCGCGGGCCAGCAATGTTTTGCGTAGCGATTCGTCGCGGCCACCGTTGCGGATGTACCACTGTCGGCTGGTGACGATTTCAAGCGGGCGATCACCTTTTTCATAAAACTTCACCGGGTGCGTGATCGGCCGCGGTTCGGCCTGCAAGTCGCCCGACGTGCGCAACAAATCGACGATTGCGGTTTGGGCCTGTTTCGCGGTTTTGCCGGCGAGCACGGCGTAGTGCGCGCGGGCGGCATCAGACACAATCGCAGCGGGCGGTTCGGTGATGATGCGCCCATCGCGGCCGATGATGGCGCGGGTTGGCAAGTTGAATTCGCGCCACCACACCACGTCGGTGAGGTCGCCGAACGTGCAGACCATCGCAATGCCCGTGCCTTTGTCAGGTTGGGCAAGTGGGTGCGGATACACGCTGACTTCCACATCAAACAGCGGTGAGCGAACAGTTTTGCCAAACAGTGGCGCGTAGCGCGCATCATCGGGGTGCGCCACCAAACCGACGCAGGCTGGAATCAACTCAGGTCGCGACGTTTCGATAACCACGTCACCGTCGGCGCCGTGAAATGCCACCGTGTGGTATGCCCCCGGTCGTTCGCGATCTTCCAACTCGGCTTGTGCCACAGCGGTGCCGAAATCGACGTCCCACAAAGTTGGTGCTTCTTGGGTGTAGGTCTCGCCGCGCGCCAAGTTGTCGAGAAATGCCCGTTGCGACGTGCGCCGCGCATGCTTAGAGATGGTCGTGTACAGCAGCGACCAATCCACCGACAACCCGAGGCGACGGAACAAATCTTCGAACACTTGCTCGTCTTGAGCAGTGAGTTCATCGCACAATTCGATGAAGTTTGGCCGCGACACGGGCACGGCGCGGTGGTCTTTGGGTGGGTCGCCACGAAACGGTGGCACAAAGCCGGCTACATACGGCAACGACGGGTCGCAGGTGACACCAAAATAGTTCTGCACGCGTCGCTCGGTAGGTAGGCCGTTGTCGTCCCATCCCATCGGATAAAACACGTGCTTGCCACGCATGCGCTGGTAGCGCGCGATGGTGTCGGTGTGGGTATAGGAAAACACGTGTCCCATGTGCAACGAACCGCTCACGGTGGGTGGTGGTGTGTCGATCGCAAACACATCGTCGCGTGAAGCCGTGCGATCAAAGGCATAGATGTTGTCAGCGTTCCAGCGTTCGACCAATCGGGCTTCCACCCCAGAGAGCGTCGGTTTCTCGGGAACTCTGCGCGTCGGGGAACCGTTCGACATGCGCACTCAACGGTAGTGGCGCGGCATTACTCGTAGAATCATTTCATGTTTGCGCTGTACGACACCCTGACACGCAAAGTTCGACCGCTCGCCATGCGCGAACCAGGCAAGTTGGGGATGTATTTGTGCGGCCCCACGGTCTATGGCCCGCCGCATCTCGGCCATGGTCGTGCCACGCTCGTCTACGACGTTTTGCGTCAATATCTCGAGTGGCGGGGCATCGAGGTGCGACTGGTCTCGAACATCACCGACATCGATGACAAGATCATCGATCGCGCCAAACGCGAACAGCGCCCGTGGCAAGACATCACGCACAAGTGCGAATCGGTGTGGTTCGATGCCATGGGTCGCCTGGGGGTGAAGCGGCCGACCGATATTCCTCGTGCCACTGACTATGTCGAGCAGATGGTGCACATGATTGGCACGCTCGTTGAGCGCAGTGCGGCGTACACCACGAGCGATGGCGTGTATCTCGAGGTGCAAAAGGTGGCGGGCTACGGCGCACTTGCCCACCAGTCGCTCGACGACATGCTCGCCGGCGGTGGTGATCGCGAGGTGCTCGGCGCACAAGAAAAGCGTCACTCGGCAGATTTTGCCTTGTGGAAATTTTCCAAGCCTGACGAGCCATCATGGCCGTCACCATGGGGTGATGGCCGTCCAGGTTGGCACAGCGAGTGCGTGGTGATGAGTCTGGAGTTATTGGGTGAGGGTTTTGATTTGCATTGTGGCGGCGCCGACCTGCGCTTCCCACATCACGAAAATGAGCGCGCTCAGGCAGTGGCACTTGGTAAACAATTCGCCAACCATTGGATGCACAACGGCTTCGTAGTCGACCCAGAGGGCGAGAAAATGTCGAAGAGCATCGGCAACGTGGCCAACTTGTTGGATTTGCTCGACAACTATGACCCACGCGCGTATCGCATGTTGTTGTTGCAAACCCACTATCGCTCGCCGGTCAAGGTGGGGCAAGACAACATCGACGCTTCGGTGCAAGCGCTCGCGGGTTTGGATTCGTTTGCGGCCCGCAGTGCGGGGCACACCGCAGCCGCCGATGCCGACACCCTTGCGCGGTTTGTGCAGATCATGGACAACGACCTGGACACACCGAACGCCATGGCTCATATCTTTGACACCGTGCGCCGTGCGAATACCGCCATTGATGCAAAGGAGGCGGCTGCTGGTGCATTGACGGCCGCGGTGCACGAGATGTGTGGTGCGTTGGGTCTGCAACTTGGTTCTACGGGTGAAGTGGCTGACGATGCACAGGCCCTTGCCGTTGCACTTGATGCAGCGCGCGGGGCCAAAGATTTCGCCAAAGCCGACGCGTTGCGCGCCGAGTTGCAATCCCTTGGCTATGTGGTGGAAACCACCAAGGCTGGCACGGCACTTCGTCGCTCGACGTGACGCCAAAACCTACCCACTGGTAACTTGTAGTCATGGCCGACTTCTCACTTGCACTTAACGACGACCAACTCCAGATCAAAGACTGGATTCATCAGTTCGCCGTCGACACCATTCGCCCTGCTGCCCACGAGTGGGATGAAAAAGAAGAATTCCCGTGGCCGGTGGTGCAAGAAGCCGCCAAGATCGGTTTGTACGGCCTCGATTTCATCATGAATGCAATGGCCGACCCCACCGGGCTCACGATGGTGGTGGCGATTGAAGAAATGTTCTGGGGCGACGCCGGAATCGGAATGGCCATCATGGGTTCGGGTCTTGCTGCTGCTGGCATCGCCGGCAACGGAACACCAGAACAAATGATCGAGTGGGTGCCACAGTGCTACGGCACTGCCGACGACGTGAAGCTCGGCGCTTTCTGCGTGAGCGAACCCGATGCAGGCAGCGATGTGTCGAACCTGCGCACCCGTGCCATTTATGACCAAGCCAACGACGAATGGGTGCTCAACGGCACTAAAGCCTGGATCACCAACGGCGGCATCGCCAACGTGCACGTGGTGGTTGCTGCGGTCGACCCTGAACTGAAGGGTCGCGGGCAGGCAAGTTTTGTGATTCCGCCAGGAACCAAGGGCCTGTCACAAGGACAGAAGTATCTGAAGCACGGCATTCGCGCCAGCCACACAGCCGAGGTCGTGCTCGAAGATGTGCGCGTGCCTGGCCGCTGCCTACTGGGTGGCAAAGAAAAACTCGATGCCAAGTTGGCGCGCTATCGCGAAGGAACCTCAAGTGGCAAGCAACCAGCAATGGCCACATTCGAGGCAACGCGTCCGGCTGTGGGTGCGCAAGCGCTTGGGGTTGCGCGAGCGGCGTACGAGTTTTCGCTCGAGTACGCAAAAGAGCGCAAGGCGTTCGGCAAACCGATCATCATGCACCA
>JAEMQQ010000031.1 GCA_016463775.1 Ilumatobacteraceae bacterium
GGGGTCGGTACCCAAGCGGCCAAAGGGAGCAGACTGTAAATCTGCCGGCATCTGCCTTCGTAGGTTCAAATCCTTCCCGGCCCACAGAGATTAATCAGAGAGCATTTTTTGCATGATGGTGCTGTCGAGCCAGCGACCAAGTTTTCGTCCGATCTCACGTTCAACGCCCACTGTCACGAAGCCGAGCGACTCGTGTAAGGCGAGCGAGCCGGTGCTGGTGGCTTCGATGCGCGCGATTATCGTGTGGAAGCCAGAGTCGCGGGCCGTATCGAGCAACTGAGTGAGTAAGAGTCTTCCGACACCGCGACGTTGCTGATCACGCCGAACATAGATGGAATTCTCTACCGTGGTGCGGTAACCGGCACGGTCGCGGTACGTACTGAGGGCTGCAAAGCCGATGACGCCCAGGTGTGAGTCTTGTGCGACGATCACAGAAAATGCACCCGTCCTTGCCGCCAGCCAGTCGCGCTGCTCATCTACTGTGCGGGGGACAAGGTCAAAGGTGCTGGTTTCGTTTTCTACTTCGTGGTTGTAGATCGCAGCGATTGCCTCGGCATCATGCGCCCCGGCGGTGCGCAGCGAGAGCGTTGGCATCAGGCAGTAGTCTAAGAAAGTCATTGCGCAAGCAGTGTCAACGCCCTCTTAGCTCAGTTGGCAGAGCACTTCCATGGTAAGGAAGAGGTCGTGGGTCCGATTCCCACAGAGGGCTCGCCAAGCGGCGGCGTAGCTCAGTTGGTAAGAGCGTCCGGCTCATAATCGGAAGGTCATAGGTTCGATTCCTATCGCCGCTACGACAATGTCGTCTATTTCCGATCGCTCGACGCTGCGTCTCGTCGCCAGTGTGCTCGAACGCAAAGACCGTTTGCGCCTCGCAGTATCGCTGGTCCTCATTTTGGTGGGCACGTTGTTGGAAATGGCGAGTCTCGCGTTGGTCATTCCGGTCGTGCAAGCCGTGGTGAGTGGAGATCGTCGTGGTGATTGGACATGGTTGCCGCAGCAACTCAACGAAATGTCATACAGCAGCTTTGTGCAACTGCTCATGCTGGCACTGGTCGTGGTGTTCGTAGTCAAAAATCTATTTCTTTTGGTATCAAATTATTTTCAGCAACGTGTGCAACTATCAATCAGTAATCGAATCGTTCAACGACTATTTGAAACCTATTTACGCCAGCCCTATGAGTTTCACCTCACGAGTTCGTCCTCGGTGTTGGTGCGCAACGTGCAGGAGTATTCCAGCGCAGTAATTTCGGGTGGAGTCAGTCCAGTTCTTATGATTCTCACCGATGTGGTAACTGGCATTGGCCTATTGACCATCTTGGTGCTCGTGCAACCAGTGAGTACAGCAATGTTGGCAGGCCTGTTTGCCGCAAGTTCGTATCTGATTTTGCGGTTGTCACGCACACGCACTCGTCGGTGGGGTGCCGAACGAGTGAAACACAGGGGACTATTGCTGGAAGCCTTACTCAGTGGCTTTGGTGGGATCAAAGAAATCAAATTGTTTGGCCGTGATCGTGAAGTTGTCGACACCCATCGCACCAGCTTGCACTTGGCTGCTCGCGCGTCGTATATGTTCAGCGTGCTGCAAAGCGTGCCCCGTGCTCTTTTTGAGGTGGTCGCTGTGAGTGGTGTGGCTTTGTTGGTTGTGCTCGCAACCCTTGAAGGGCGGGATTTGCAAGACGCAACGCTGATCATTGCACTGTTTGGTGTTGTGGCGTTTCGCATGCTTCCATCGGTGAATCGGGTGATTCAGTCGGTGCAACAGCTGTCATTCGGTCGCACCGGAATTGAGGGTGCGGTCGAGGGTTTGTCGTTACCACAGCAATCAAATTCATCCGCTCACTCAAAGCCATCTGACAAGTTCGTGCAACTTGAAATGCATAATTTGAAGTACAGCTACCCGAACAGCGAAACCCTCGTCACTAACGTCCATGCTTTTGTCGTCAAAGCGGGTGAATCGGTCGGCATCGTCGGGGCGAGTGGTTCGGGCAAGAGCACGTTGGTGGATTTGTTGATCGGCATCCTGGCACCGCGCGACGGCACCATCACGGTGAATGGCCGAGACCTCAGCGACGACCGTCGGTATTGGCAAGACCGCATTGGCTATGTGCCCCAACACGTTTTTTTGATGGACACAACACTTCGTCGCAATGTGGCCTTTGGTCTGGCCGAAAAAGCAATCAGCAACGTCAATGTCGAAAAAGCCCTACGTCTCGCCAATCTGTGGGACTTCGTCCAGACACTGCCCGGCGGGCTTGACACGGTGGTGGGCGAGCGTGGCGTACGACTGTCCGGTGGTCAGCGTCAACGTCTCGGTATCGCCCGCGCGCTCTATGGCAATCCAGAGGTCATCGTCTTGGATGAAGCAACTTCGGCCCTCGACGGCGAAACAGAGCGCGAAATCGTGGAGTCATTGCGTGCTATTGCCCATGACCACACACTCATCGTTGTCGCGCACCGCACCACCACGTTGGCGTATTGCAGTCGTCTCATTCGTCTTGACGGTGGTCGCATCGTGCAAGAGGGAACCTTTGATGAAGTGATTGGTAGCCTGCCCGTTACCGAATCCGAAGGGCAGTAGCTCAGTTGGTAGAGCATCGGTCTCCAAAACCGACGGTCGGGGGTTCAAGTCCCTCCTGCCCTGCAAGGTAATTGCGGCATCCCGATAGTCTTTGACACCCGTATGTCAATGGATCTCAACCGACAACAGAAGCGCTCCATGCGTCGCATGGGTGCAGTCAACGAGCAGGGTGCCCCTGTGCGCGCAACGGTCGCCCCGACCCAGACCCGTGAGCGGGTGGGTATTTTTCAATACGTCCGTGAGGTGCGCGACGAGATGCGCAAGGTGTCGTGGCCGAAGTTTCCCGAGGTACGCCGCTACTCGATCATCGTGCTCGTTGCAGTGGTTATCGTGACCTCGTACGTTTTCGGGCTTGACTCACTCTTTGCACTTCTCTCTGGCTGGCTATACAAGGACTAACAACTATGAACACAGACAACACCAGCAACTCATTCGTCGACTCTGAATTCGACCTCACCACCGACGGGGCAGAAGATGAAGTCATTGAACGGCCTTGGTTGCGCCCAGGCAAATGGTATGTAGTGCACAGCCAGTCAGGCTTTGAAAAGAAAGCCGAACAGGCGATGCATGCCCGCGTGCAGACGATGCACCTCGAGCAGAAGGTCTACGAGATCGTCATTCCAATGGAAGACATCGTGGAATTCAAGAACGGCCGCAAGCAGACCGTGCAGAAAAAGATGTTCCCTGGGTACATCCTCGTGCGTTGTGAACTTGACGACGAGTCGTGGCTTTGTGTTCGCCAGACACCGGGCATCACCGGTTTTGTCGGACAAAACCAGCGTGGTCAACGCCCGACACCGCTGTCCAAAAAAGAAGTACAGCACTTCTTTGCACCAAAAGAAGAGGGCGAAGTGCAGCCCAAACGCAAAGCACCCAAAATGGAATACGACGTGGGCGAGGCAGTGCGCGTGAAGGAAGGCCCTTTCGCCGACTTCCAAGGCCAAATTGCCGAAATCAATGGCGACCACATGAAGTTGAAGGTGCTGGTCAATATTTTCGGCCGCGACACCCTCGTCGAGATGGACTTTGGCCAAGTCGCCAAGCTGTAACCCACCCCCACTCACCAACCGCTTCTCTCAACCCACCACCAGAAAGAACCACTCGCACCATGGCCAAAAAAGAAATTTCAGCAATCGTCAAGATTCAAATCCCGGCCGGCAAAGCCACACCAGCACCACCGGTGGGTACCGCGCTCGGACCACACGGCATTCAAATCATGGAGTTCGTGAAGCAGTACAACGCTGCAACCGAGAGCCAAGTCGGCACGGTTATTCCCGTAGAAATCACGATTTTTGATGATCGCTCGTTCGAATTCAAACTCAAAACCCCGCCTACACCAGTGTTGCTGCGCGAAAAAGCGGGCATCGACAAGGCAGCCAAGAACCCCGGCAAAGAAATCGCTGGCTCGGTGAACGAAAGAGACATCGAAGAAATTGCCAAGCGCAAGATGCCCGACCTCAACGCCAACGACCTCGAGGCCGCCAAGCAACAAGTGCGTGGTACTGCCCGGAGCATGGGCTTAACCGTCAACCCGTAAGCGTTCTGGCGACGCCGATAGCGTCGTGGTCTCAACAACGGCTTCGTCGGTATCACCTCATCCGGCGGGCATTACTACGAGGGAGGCTTCATGGCCACGGATATTAATCGGGGAAAGAAATACGTCGCATCGGCCACGGGCCTGGATCGCGACGAACTGCACGACATGACCGCTGCGGTCACCAAAGTGAAGTCGATGGCCAAGGCCAAGTTTGACGAAACCATTGACATCGCCGTGCGTCTCGGTCTGGACACGAAGAAAACTGAGCAAACCATTCGCGGTACGGTCTCGATGCCTTCGGGCACCGGCAAGACGGTGCGCGTTGCGGTGTTCGCACAAGGCGACAATGCCAAGTTGGCTCGCGACGCTGGTGCCGACATCGTCGGTGCCGATGATCTGGCTGCCGAGATTGACAAGGGCAACCTGAACTTTGACATTGTGATCGCCACACCCGACCTCATGCCGATGGTCGGCAAACTCGGTCGCACACTCGGCCCGCGTGGCTTGATGCCCAACCCCAAGACGGGCACGGTTACATCCGACGTGGCGCGTGCAGTCACCGAATTCAAGGGTGGCAAGGTGGAATATCGCACCGATCGCTACGGCAACGTGCACGTTCCGGTGGGCAAGGCCAGTTTCGAAGTCGCCGCGCTGGTCGCCAATGTGAAGGCTTTGCTCGACGAACTCGTGCGCTCCAAGCCGGCTGCCGCCAAGGGTCGCTACATGAAGCGCATCACCTTGTCGTCAACGATGAGCCCAGGTGTACGCATCGATCCGAGCGTCATAGAAAAAATCTGATACCCAAACGACGTTTGAGCGTGGGTAGCGAATTGCTACCTGCACCGATAGCGTCGCTTGCGCACTACCAACCATAGAAATGTGGTTCACCCAGTCGGGTGAATAATCAGGGCAACCTGGCCACACGAGGAAGGACACCACATGTCATCTGCACGTACTGAGAAGGCTGCAGTCGTCGCTGAGGTTCGCGAAAAGTTTGCTGCGTCGCACTCCGTGATTGTCTCTGAGTACCGCGGTCTTACCGTGGGTGCGCTCGCCACGTTGCGTCGCACATTGCGCCCGCTTGGCGCTGAATACAAGGTGTACAAGAACACGCTCGTCAGGATTGCCGCCCGTGATGGCGCAATGGCTGCCGTCGAAGACATGGTCGGTGGGCCAGTGGCGATCGCCTTCATCAATGGCGAGGTGTCGGCAGTGGCCAAAGCCATGCGCGACTTCGCGAAGGAAAATACCGCCCTCAAATTGATGGGCGGGGTTGTCGACGGCAAGGCCATTGACACGAAGGGTTTGAAGGCCCTCGCCGATCTGCCGCCACGCGAGGTCATGCTCGCCAAGTTGGCCGGCTTGCTGAAAGCACCACTTTCGAACACCGCTTACATGCTTTCGGCATTGCCGCGTAAGGCTGCCTATGGTCTGAAGGCCCTCGTTGAACAAAAGCAAGCGGCATAAGCCGGCTGCGAGATCGAATCCAGTAACCAAACCACTACCAAAAAAAGAAAGAGGAAACACACATGTCACTCACCAAGGAACAGATCCTCGATGGGATCGGCGCTTTGACCGTGCTCGAACTGAAGGACCTGCTTGACGCGTTCGAAGAGAAGTTCGGCGTCACCGCCGCTGCCCCAGTTGCTGTCGCCGCCGCCGGCGGTGGTGCAGCCCCAGCCGCAGCCGCAGAAGACAAAGACGAGTTTTCCGTCGTCTTGAAGGACAAGGGTGGCCAGCCCATCCAGGTCATCAAGGTCGTGCGCGAACTCACCAGCCTGGGCCTCAAAGAAGCCAAGGAACTGGTCGATGCCGCACCGAAGCCGATCCTCGAAAAAGTCAGCAAGGTCGATGCGAACAAGGCCAAAGCCAAGCTCGAAGAAGTCGGCGCCACCGTCGAATTGGCCTGACCGGATCGAACCGGTCAGTGGTTGCCGAGAGGCAACCTTGCTGATTGACTCACGTCACCTCGGCTGAGCCCGACTTCGTCGCCCGACACGTTCGTCGGGTGGAAAGTCAGGCAAGCACGGGTAGCGTGACGAGTCGCCGTCCAACGAACCACCAAACCTCTCTGCGGAGGTGAAGCGGTCGTCGTTCGGGGACAAGCACCCACCACCACGTCGCAATTCCGTAGTCCCTGCAATTCCACCCGCCAGCAAGTAGGAGTCGTATTTCGTGCCGTCTCGCGCCGTTGCACGTGAACGTTATTCGTTCGCGTCACTCGAAGAAATTCTGGAAATGCCCGACCTTTTGGCGGTTCAAAAAGACAGTTTCGAGTGGTTCATGCGCCACGGTTTGTGCGACGTCTTTTCAGATATTTCGCCGATCAAGACCACTGACGGCAGTTTGCAACTTGAACTTGAATTTGATCCAGATGACCGCGAGCTGACGCCCGGACCGAAGTTCACCGAAACCGAGTGCCGTACCAAGCACCACACCTATGCGGTGTCGCGCTTCGTGAAGGCCCGCTTCTCCAACCGTGACACGGGTGAAATCAAGGAGCAAGTCGTCTACATCGGCGAATTCCCGAAGATGACCGAGCGCGGCACGTTCCTCGTGAACGGCATCGAAAAAGTGATCGTTTCGCAACTCGTGCGCTCACCAGGCGTGATCTTTGAAGCAGGAGAGCGTTACCGTTTGCGTAACCTCGCCAAGCACCAGTTGGTGAAGGGCACGATCCACCCACAGCGTGGCGAGTGGCTCGAGTTCGACGTCGAGCACAAGCCCGGCAAGAACCCGACCGCTGGCGCGCGTATTGCCCGCAAGCGTCGCCTCAGCATCTTCTTGATTCTTCGTGCGCTCGGTTACGACGAACAGAACGCGCCCGGGTTCCTCGAGCGCTTCGTGAAATATTTTGATTTCCTCGAAGAACAGTGGCTGCGTGAAAAGCATGTCGCCCCAACCCGTGACGAGGCGATGATCGAAATCATGCGCCGTACCCGCCCGAGCGAGCCGGCCACCGTCGACACTGCGCGCATCAACTTCGAAGGTGCATTCTTCGAATCGCGTCGCTACGACACCTCACGCGTCGGTCGATACAAGTTGAACCGCAAAATCGGTGCCGAAGTTCGCAAACTCGCCGATCTTTTCGGCCTGCAGGTTGGCAACGAACCAGGACAAATCGACATTCCAACCGAGTCACAAACGGTGTTGGCGCGCAGCGAAGTGCTGGCGACCATCACGTACCTGTTGCACCTCGTGAAACAAGAGCCGGGCTACCGCCTCGACGACCAAGACCACTTCGCCAACCGTCGTGTGCGCCCGGTCGGTGAACTCATTCAAAACCAGGTACGTATTGGTCTTTCACGCATGGAGCGTGTGGTTCGCGAGCGCATGAGCTCACAAGACCAGGACGGTATTTCGCCGCTCACGCTCATCAACGTGCGTCCGCTGGTCGGGGCCATCAAGGAATTCTTCAACTCGTCGCAATTGTCGCAATTCATGGACCAAACCAACGCATTGTCGGGTTTGACCCACCGTCGTCGACTTTCCGCACTCGGACCTGGTGGTCTGTCGCGTGAACGTGCCGGCTTCGAAGTGCGAGACGTTCACTTTTCGCACTACGGCCGCATGTGCCCGATCGAAACGCCAGAAGGCCCGAACATCGGTCTGCAGGGCGCCCTTGCCACGTACGGGCAGATCAACCCGTTCGGCTTCATCGAAACGCCGTACCGCCGCGTGAAGAACGGTCGCGTCACCGACGAGGTGCGCTACATGGCTGCTGACGAAGAAGAGGAATACGTCATCGCCGAAGCGAACACCCCGCTCAACAAAGATGGCACATTCGTGGAAGAAAAGGTGCTCGTGCGCCGTTCACCACAGGCCGCCACGCTCGAAGACTTGAAGAAGATGTTGGAGGCCGAGTCGTTCTTCGGTTCAACCACCGACCTCGCCTTGGTGACACCAGAGCAAGTCGACTTCATCGACGTTTCACCACGCCAAATCGTGTCGGTCGCAACGTCGCTGATTCCGTTCCTCGAGCATGACGACGCCAACCGTGCGTTGATGGGTGCCAACATGCAACGTCAGGCAGTACCGCTCATTCGTGCCGAGGCGCCGTTCGTCGGCACCGGTGTCGAAGCGCGTGCTGCGCGTGACGGTGCCGATCTCGTGCTCGCCAAAGACGACGGTGTCGTTGAGTCGGTTACGGGTGAGCACATCGTCGTTCGATACGAAAATCTCCCGAAAAAAGAGCACGAGCACATCCTCGTGAAGTTCCGTCGTTCGAACCAAGACACGACGATCAACCAGTTGCCACGCGTGCGTGAAGGCCAGAAGGTAAAGAAGGGCGACCTACTCGCCGACGGCCCAAGCACCGACCAGGGCGAACTCGCACTCGGCAAGAACTTGCTCGTGGCACTCATGCCATGGGAGGGCTACAACTACGAAGACGCCATCATCATTTCTGAGCGCCTCGTCAAAGAAGACGTGCTCACATCCATCCACGTGAAGGAACACGAAGTCGACTCGCGCGACACGAAGCTCGGCCCAGAAGAAATTACGCGGGACATCCCGAACCTGTCCGAGGACATCGTTGCGGATCTCGACGACCGCGGCATTATTCGCGTCGGTGCCGATGTGGCGCCAGGCGACGTGCTGGTTGGCAAGGTCAGCCCGAAGGGCGAAACCGAACTCACCCCAGAAGAGCGCCTCTTGCGCGCCATCTTCGGTGAAAAGGCCCGCGAAGTGCGCAACACCAGCCTGAACGTGCCCCACGGCGAAACCGGCAAAGTTATCAACGTCGAGGTGCTGCAACGCGTGAAAGACGACGGCTCGGATGGCGACGAATTGCCACCAGGCGTCAACGAACTCGTGCGCGTGTATGTTGCGCAGAAGCGCAAGATCAGTGTCGGCGACAAGTTGGCTGGCCGTCACGGCAACAAGGGCGTCATCTCCAAGATTCTGCCGGTGGAAGACATGCCGTATCTCGACGACGGCACGCCGGTCGACATCATCTTGAACCCGCTCGGTGTGCCGAGCCGTATGAACATCGGTCAGGTGCTGGAAGCTCACCTTGGCTACGGCGCGCGATGGGGTTGGGTCGACCCCAAGACTGGCAAGACCGTCGGTAACCCACCACTGCGCGGTACCGAAACCAAGACGCACACCGTCACGACACCAGCCGTGTACGTGTCAACACCGGTGTTCGATGGCGCCCACTGGGACGAAGCGTCGCCAACGTACAACCACCCGACCATTCAAGATGTGCTGGGCAGCATCAACCCCGAAAGCATCGATGGCAAACGCCTCGTCGGAATCGACGGCAAGGTGCGGTTGCGCAACGGTCGTACGGGTGAGTACTACGACAGCCCGATCACCGTTGGCTATATGTACATGCTCAAGTTGCACCACTTGGTCGACGACAAGATCCATGCACGCTCAACCGGCCCATACTCGATGATTACCCAGCAACCACTCGGTGGTAAGGCCCAATTCGGTGGCCAGCGCTTCGGTGAGATGGAAGTGTGGGCACTCGAGGCCTACGGTGCCGCCTACTGCTTGCAGGAAATCCTCACCCTGAAGAGTGACGACGTCTTCGGACGCGTGCATGTGTACGAGTCGATCGTGAAGGGCTCGAACCTGCCAGAACCAGGCGTGCCCGAGAGCTTCAAGGTGCTCATGAAAGAAATGAAGGCCTTGTGTCTCGACGTTGAGGTGTTGCGCGAAGATGGCCGACCAGTTGAACTGGCCGACCTCGATGACGACATTTACAAGACCCAAAAAGAACTTGGTATCAACCTCACCCGCCCCGAGCGCGGTTCTGACGCTGACGATCGTCTGCGCCAGAACACGTTCTAACGACAAGGATCAAGAAAACAATGACCGATACGGCAACACCTGCAGTCTCACCGGCCACGGAAGTCAACGACTTCCGTCAGATGCGCATCGGGCTGGCAACGGCCACCGATATTCGTCAATGGTCGTTCGGCGAGGTGAAGAAGCCCGAGACGATCAACTACCGCACCTTGCGGCCGGAGCGCGACGGGTTGTTCTGCGAAAAAATCTTCGGTCCAACCCGCGACTTTGAGTGCGCTTGCGGTAAGTACAAGCGTGTCAAGTTCAAGGGCATCATCTGCGACAAGTGCGGCGTTGAAGTTACGCGTTCACGTGTGCGCCGCGACCGGATGGGCCATATTGAATTGGCGGCGCCCGTCGTGCACATTTGGTATCTCAAGGGCACTCGTTCGTGGTTGGCCTACCTGCTCAGCGGTCTTGAGCCACGCGATGAAATGAAGGCCAAGCAGTTGGAGAAGGTCATCTACTTGTCGGCCTGGCTCGTGAGCTCGGTGAATAAAGACGAGATCCACGAGATGAAGCCGGAACTCGAAGAGACATACCTCGAGGACAAGGCCGAGATCATGAAGCGCCGCGATGCCCACGTCAAGCAGCGCCAAAAAGATGCCGAGGCCGAACTTGCGCAACTCGCCAACGACGGTGCAAAAGACACTGAAGTAAAGAACCGCCAGAAGCAAATTGAAAAAGATATCGACAGCCTGACCAAGACCAGCAACGACGAAATCGACTTGCTCGACCGTGCCTGGACCACGCTTGACGACCTGTACCCGCGCATGATCATCGACGACGAAAACCTGTGGCGCGAACTCGTCGATCGTTACTCCGACTATTTCACCGGTGGCACGGGTGCCGAATCGATCAAGGCACTCATCGACAACCTGGATTTCCACAAGGATGAAATCGAACTGCGTGACGCGATCACCAACGGATACAAGGGCAAGCCACTGTCATCGCAGCGCAAGACCAAGGCCATCAAGCGTTTGAAGATCGTCGCTTCGTTCAACAAGCGCGACGACAACGGCAAATTGGTCAACGATCCGAAGGCCATGATTCTCGATGCAATCCCCGTGATTCCACCGGATTTGCGTCCGATGGTGCAGCTCGACGGTGGTCGTTTCGCTACGAGTGACCTCAACGACCTTTATCGCCGCCTGATCAACCGCAATAACCGTCTGCAGCGCCTGCTCGAGTTGGCGACGCCAGAAATCATCCTCAACAACGAACGCCGCATGCTGCAAGAAGCAGCCGATGCGTTGTTCGACAACGGCCGTCGTGGCCGCCCGGTCACGGGTGCAGGCAACCGTCCGCTCAAGTCGCTGTCTGACATGTTGAAGGGCAAGCAAGGTCGCTTCCGTCAAAACCTCCTGGGTAAGCGCGTCGACTATTCGGGTCGCTCGGTCATCGTGGCCGGCCCCACCCTGCGCCTGCACCAGTGTGGTCTACCGAAGTTGATGGCCCTCGAGCTGTTCAAGCCGTTCGTGATGCGCAAGTTGGATGACCGCGGTTTGGCGCAGAACATCAAATCTGCCAAGCGCATGGTCGAGCGCCGCCACCCACTCGTGTGGGACGTGCTCGAAGAAGTCATCAAAGAACACCCGGTGTTGCTCAACCGTGCACCAACCCTGCACCGCCTCGGTATTCAGGCGTTCGAGCCGATGCTCGTGGAAGGCAAAGCAATCCACCTGCACCCACTCGTGTGCACCGCCTTCAACGCCGACTTCGACGGCGACCAAATGGCCGTGCACCTGCCGCTTTCGGTAGAAGCACAAGCCGAAGCACGCGTGCTCATGTTGTCGGCCAACAACTTGTTGTCGCCGGCATCGGGTCGCGCAGTCGTGGCACCGAACCAAGACCTCGTCATCGGTGGTTACTACCTCACCCAACAGATCGACGGTCGCGAAGGGGAGGGCCGTGCCTACCGCACGATGTCCGAACTCATCAACGCGCTTGACGCCAACACGGTGACACTGCATTCGCGCATCTCTTGGTACGGCTCGACGGTGACCAAGCCGCTGAGCACCACACCCGGGCGTTTGATTCTCGAAGAAGCGTTGCCGGACGGCTACAACGCCCGCTTCGGCCATATCGACAAAGCCCTCGGCAAAGCGTCGTTGTCGGAAATCGTGGAGCGCCTGAGCGACCACTTTCCGAAGTCAACGGTGGCAGTGGCCCTGGACCGCATCAAGTCGCTGTGTTACCGCTACGCGAGCAAGAGCGGCCTCACCTTCTCGATCGATGACATCAAAGCACCGACCAACAAGGTGCAAATTCTGCAGGGTTACGAAGACAAAGCCGAGAAGGTAGAGAACCAGTTCCGTCGCGGCATCATCACCGATCAAGAGCGCCGTCAACAGCAAGTGCGAATTTGGGATTCGGCGAAAGCCGACGTCATGGCAGCGATGCAGCAGGCCTTCAAGGACGACAAATTCAACCCGATTGAAATGATGGTCGAATCAGGTGCCCGTGGCAATATGACCCAGCTGACCCAGATCGCCGGCATGCGTGGCCTCGTAGCCAACCCCCGTGGTGACATGATTCCACGCCCGATCAAGAGCAACTTCCGTGAAGGTCTCGACACGCTCGAGTACTTCATCGGCACACCAGGTGCGCGCAAGGGTCTCGTCGACACCGCGTTGCGTACCGCCGACTCGGGTTACCTGACACGTCGTTTGCATGACGTCGCCCAGGAACTCATCGTTCGCGAAGATGACTGCGGCACGAGCCAAGGTGCATGGGTCGAGGATGTCAAGGCTGACGCGCCGAACAAGCGCAACTGGCTGGAGACACGACTCTTTGGTCGCACCTTCCATACCGATGTAACGCTGTCCAACGGCACCGTATTGCCACGCAACAGCATCATCGGTGACACCGAACAGAAAATGCTGATCGAGGACGAAAAAATCACCCGCGTGCGTGTGCGCTCGGTGCTGACATGCGAATCAAAGAACGGCATCTGCGCCAAGTGCTATGGCCGATCGCTGGCCACTGGTAACGAAATCGAATTGGGTGAGGCAGTCGGTGTGATTGCAGCGCAGTCAATCGGTGAGCCGGGAACCCAGTTGACCATGCGTACCTTCCACACAGGTGGTGTCGCCGGCAAAGACATCGCCGGTGGTCTGCCGCGTGTCGTCGAATTGTTCGAAGCACGTCACCCACGTGGGGCAGCCTCATTGGCTCGCGCCACTGGCATCGTGCGCATCGGCGCCGATGACAGCAAGGGTCTGCAGGTGAACATCATCGATGACGGAGGTGTGGAAATCGCCGAAATCCTGCCACTCGGCAGCAAATTGAAGGTCAAAGACGGCGAGTCGGTCGTCGCTGGCCAGTTGCTTACCGATGGTCCGATCGATCCCAAAGAGTTGCTCGAGATCAGCGGTATTCGTGATGCACAGTCGTACATCGTCGAAGAAGTGCAGCGTGTGTATCGCGACCAGGGTGTTGCGATTCACGACAAGCACATCGAACTCATCCTGCGTCAGATGACGCGTCGCTACATCGTGCAAGATCCGGGTGACACTGCGTTCTTGCCGGGCGAGCGAATCGATGCGCGTGTCCTACGCGAAGCCAACGATCGTTTGGCCAAAGAAGGCAAGCGCACCGCCGAAGGTCGCCCAGAATTGATGGGCATCACCAAAGCGGCGATTTCCACCGATTCGTGGTTGTCGGCAGCGTCGTTCCAAGAAACGACACGGGTGCTCACCGAGGCGGCCATTGATGCCAAGAGCGACTCATTGATCGGTCTGAAAGAAAACATCATCATCGGCAAAGTCATTCCGGCGGGTACGGGCATGGACGCCTACAACCTGTTCGGTATCGACTATCCGGGCTACGTGCGCGCCTCATCGCATACGACCGACGGTGACGAGGGGATAGAGGTCGATCCGGCTGCTTTCTCTGCGCCAATTCGTTCGGCAAGTGAACTCGACGCCAGTGATGTCGAAGCCGTGCTGGGCGTCCATGTGGCAGACCACAGTGATGCCAGCGACACCCTGCCCTCGGGCAATGGCGACGAAGCGGCCACCGAGACCGATTCCGACTAAATCGAACACCACCACCTGACGCACAAAGCTTGGTGGGTCGCGGGTTGGCGACCTTACGGACCTCCCCATAGGCTGTAGCGCTCGCTGGACAGAGCCGTTTTTGGTTGTGCCAGCTGGGTGAAAATCGTTCCAGCCATTCCTACGAAAGAAAGCATTCGGTTCGCGTGCCAACCATCCAACAGCTGATTCGCCACGGTCGCAGCTCGAAGTCGTCCAAGACCAAGACCCCTGCACTCAAAGGATCTCCGCAGCGTCGCGGTGTCTGCACGCGCGTGTTCACCACCACTCCGAAAAAGCCCAACTCGGCGTTGCGCAAAGTTGCCCGCGTGCGACTCACCAGTGGCATCGAAATTACTGCCTACATTCCGGGTGAAGGCCACAACCTGCAGGAGCACTCCATCGTGCTCGTGCGCGGTGGTCGTGTGCGCGACCTGCCGGGTGTGCGCTACAAGGTCATTCGCGGTGCACTCGATGCATCTGGCGTCAAGGACCGTAAACAATCCCGCAGCCGCTACGGCGCAAAGCGATCGAAGTAAGCCATGACACGTAAGGGCCCAACGATCCGCGGTGAACTGCTCGCCGACCCTGTTTTCCAATCCACGCTCGTCACCCAGATCGTCAACAAGGTCATGTTGCACGGCAAGAAGAGCACCGCCGAACAAATCGTGTACGGCGCGCTGAAGTTGATCGAGCAAAAGACCAGTGCCGAGCCCCTGGCCACGCTGAAGCGGGCGATCGACAACGTGAAGCCACCACTTGAAGTGCGCAGCCGTCGTGTCGGTGGCGCCACCTATCAAGTGCCCGTCGAAGTGAAGCCCCGTCGTTCGTTGACCCTCGCAATTCGTTGGGTGGTCGACAACTCGCGCGGTCGTCGCGAAAAGACCATGGCTGAATGTCTCGCCAACGAACTGATGGATGCCTCCAACGGGGTCGGTGCATCAATGAAAAAGCGTGAAGACATGCAGAAGATGGCCGAAGCCAACAAGGCTTTCGCTCACTACCGCTGGTAAATCGCGAACCCCACTAGGCAACACACGGAGTATTCCCCCATGTCTGAAAGAGAGTTTCCCCTCGAGCGTTATCGCAACATTGGCATCATGGCGCACATCGATGCCGGCAAAACCACGACGACCGAGCGCGTGCTGTACTACACCGGCAAGACCTACAAAATCGGTGAGGTGCATGAGGGTGCCGCAATCATGGACCACATGGTGCAGGAACAAGAGCGCGGCATCACGATTACCGCCGCGGCCACCACGGCTCTCTGGCGTGATTACCGCATCAACATCATCGACACCCCGGGCCATGTCGACTTCACGATCGAAGTCGAGCGCTCGTTGCGCGTGCTGGACGGTGCAGTAGCCGTCTTTGACTCGGTTGCCGGCGTCGAGCCACAAACCGAAACAGTGTGGCGCCAAGCCAACAAATACAAGGTGCCGCGGTTGTGCTTCATCAACAAAATGGACCGCACGGGGGCGAACTTTTACCGCACCGTCGAGATGATCAAAGATCGCTTGCAGTCGGTTCCTGCCGTCATTCAGTTGCCCTACGGCGGCGAACAGGACTACCACGGCATCATCGACATCGTCAAGATGAAGGCCATCGAGTGGGATGGCGACGACAAAGACTCGAAATACTTCGAATCAGAGATTCCGGCTGAATACGTGGAAAAGGCGAAGCAGTATCGCGCCGAATTGCTCGAACTCGCCGCGGGCGAAGTCGAGGAAATCATGGAGCGATACCTCAAGGATGGCGATCTGAGCGAGGACGACCTGCGTCAGGCGATTCGCGCCGGCACGCTGGCGTTCAGCTTTGTGCCGGTGATCTGCGGTTCGGCATTCAAGAACAAAGGTGTGCAGCAAATGCTCGACTGTGTCGTCGACTACCTGCCGTCACCGCTCGACATTCCGCCAGCCCAGGGCACGAACTTGAAGGGCGACGAAAAGATTTCACGTGAGGCCAGCGAAAAAGCACCGTTTGCCGCGCTGGCCTTCAAGATTGTGGCTGACCCGTTCGGCAAACTCACCTACTTCCGCGTCTACTCGGGCCAGATCGCCAAGGGTGAAGAGTTGTACAACTCCATCAAGGAAAAGCGCGAGCGTGTCGGCCGCCTGTTGTTGATGCATGCCAACCAGCGCGAAGACATCGATGTGGCGCGCGCCGGTGACATCGTCGCTGGTCTTGGTTTCAAAGAAGTCACGACTGGTGACACGTTGTGCGACCGCGAGAACCCGATCATCCTCGAGCGCATGATTTTCCCCGATCCGGTCATCCACGTTGCGATCGAGCCGAAGACCAAGAACGACCAGGACAAGCTGGGTAAGGCGCTCAAGTCGCTGTCTGACGAAGACCCCACCTTCCGCGTACGCACCGATCACGAAACTGGTCAAACCGTCATTTCCGGCATGGGTGAGTTGCACCTCGAAATTCTTGTCGACCGTATGCAACGCGAATTCGGCGTTGATGCAACCGTTGGTAAGCCACAAGTGGCGTATCGCGAAACGGTGACCCGCACGGTCGACAGTGTCGAGTATCGCCACATCAAACAGTCGGGTGGTTCTGGTCAGTTTGCCGTGGTGAAACTCACGGTTGAGCCGAACCCGGGCAAGGGCTACGAATTCGTCGATGACATCAAGGGTGGTCGCATTCCGCGCGAATACATTCAGCCGACCAACCAAGGCATTCAAGCGGCACTCGACAATGGTGTGCTTGCCGGGTATCCGACGGTTGACGTGCGCGTGAGCCTCGTCGATGGTCAGTATCACGACGTCGACTCCAACGAAATGGCGTTCAAGATTGCCGGTCAGATGGCATTCAAAAAAGCAGCCACGATGGCGCGACCAGTGTTGATGGAGCCGATCATGGCGGTGGAAGTAGTGACACCTGAGCACCACATGGGTGACGTCATCGGCGACCTTTCCAGCCGCCGTGGGCGCATTGAGGGTATGGAGGCCAACGGAAACTTCCAAAACGTTCGCGCGCAGGTTCCGCTTTCAGAAATGTTCGGATACAGTACAGACCTGCGTTCTCGCACTCAGGGGCGGGCAACGTACACGATGCAATTCCATTCCTACCAGCAGGTTCCAGAGGCCATTTCGCAAGAAATCGTCAAACGGGTCCGCGGGGAATAACACCGCAAGTCGCAACAAGTAAACGCAAGACAGTAATCGCAACCAGAGGAGAGAATCAGCAATGTCAAAAGCCAAATTCGAGCGCAACAAGCCCCACGTCAACATCGGCACGATGGGGCACATTGACCACGGCAAAACCACGCTGACCTCGGCGATTTCAAAGACACTCGCCGGCAAGGGTCTTGCCGTGTACACGCCGTTCGACCAAATCGACAAAGCGCCGGAAGAAAAGGCGCGTGGTATCACGATTTCGATCGCCCACATCGAATACGAAACCGAGAACCGTCACTACGCACACGTCGACATGCCAGGTCACGCTGACTACATCAAGAACATGATCAC